>JBKDSZ010000152.1:0-3303 GCA_046340375.1 Cyanobacteriota bacterium
GGTGCGGGTAACGACAACTTCTCCATCCTCGAAACTGCCGGCACCAACTACCTCAATGGTGGCGCCGGCAGTGATCAGTTCTGGCTGATCACTGGCCCCGGCGACCTGCCGGCCGCCAAGCAGTTTGTGATGGACTTCAAGGTTGGAGAAGACATGGTGGGGCTGCAGGGCATGGCGTTCTCCAGCCTCAGCTTCAGCCAGATCGGCGCCGACACCCTGCTGAAGGTGGCCGGTGTGGAGGTGGGGCATTTCGCCAACCTCAGCGCTACCAGCCTCAACAGTCAGGCCAACTTTGCAGGTCTCCTGGCGGCGGCCTGAGACGTGAACATCTAGTCCCGTCGCCGTTCAAATCTGCCGATCTCTCCCGTCTCTGGAGAGATCGGCTTTTGCCAACAGATCCGCTCCCGTCACTCCATGTCAGCGTCCAGCATCCGCTTTGCCCACGGTGTAGCCTCCGGCGATCCCTCCGCCGATTCGGGGATCCTCTGGACCCGGATCAGCCCTCCCGAGGGATTCGTGGGCTCGCAGACTGTGCAGTGGGAGCTCGCCAGCAGCGCTGACTTTTCGCTGGGTTCCATCAAGGCCAGCGGCAGCTTCACCCTCTCCACCAGCCCCGAAGCCCGGCCCCTGATCAACTGGCAGCCCGGCTGGCAGGAGTTGGACCTGATCTTTGGATTGTCTTTTGACGCCATGGGAGTGGCGACCCCGCTGGATCCAGCCGCTTATGCCAGCGTGCCTCGCGATGGCGTGCGGCTCGCCGACGTGCGCGTGATCGCCTCTGCTGGTGCTGACAAGCTCGTGGTAGGTGCCGGCTCCACTGTGGAAGCCGGTCCTGGCAGTGATGAACTGGACAACACTGACAGCCTGGGCGGGAACGTGCTGGTGGGTGGGGTCGGGACGGATCGCTTTGTGCTGAGGGCTGCTGCCGACTCAGTGCTATGAGGTGATATGAAGGCCAAAGCCAGCACTCTTGGCCTGCCTCCTGTGATGGGCCTTGTGGATGGTGAGCGGGACGTTTTTCTGTTTGACAGTTCCAACCCGTCGCCTGATGGAGAGCTCCTGCTCCTTGATGTCGAGCAGGGACTTGATGAGCTTTTGCTTGATGGGGTGGCCCCGACGGGCACATGGGCCGAGATCCGCCAGCAGTTGCACTCCCTGGGGATCACGATCAACGCGGCCCCCCGGATTGTCAATCAGGTGGACACCGAACTCACACTTCTGCCTGGCGTGGAGGTGCGCCGAGACCTGGCCGCCTTGGGGACCGATCCGGATGGGGACCCCCTCCAGCTGGTGAAGCTGGAAGGTCCAGCTTGGGTTGAGACCTCCGGAACAACGTTGCGGGTCACAGCCCCGATCGGGCTCAGCAAAGAGCAGCTTGCGTCCATGACGTTGCGATTGGCCTTCAGCGATGGCCAGGCGCTTGTTCCGTTCACGTTGAGCCCCAGGCTCAATACACCCCCGACAGACTTGGTGCTCACCAACACCACGACCTTCCTTAGCGAAAATACCAGTACAGCCAGCCGGATCAAGCTTGCTGATCTTATCATTAGTGACGATAATCTTGGCTCCATTTCCCTCAGCCTCTCTGGCCCTGACGTCGCGAGTTTTGAGGTCGCGGAGAACAGCCTTTTCCTCAAGGCTGGTGCCGCTCTAGATTTTGAGTCGAAAAATGTATATACATTCGATGTTATCGCCAGGGACCTTGCTATTCTAGAAAGTACTCCCGCTAGTGCCAGATATTCTCTCGCCATTGGTGATGTCCTCGAGACCAGCACAATCCCATCCTTCACCACTGTCGTCTTCGTCCCACAGTCCAACGGAGCTGATATACCCATTACAGTTAGTCTCTCTAATGCTGATTTATCCCCAGGCTCCAGCCTTGCGTTAATCAGCGACCTCGGCATCAATCAGGCTGGCCTTGCCAACTTGGCTGAACTCGGGATCACGAGCAACGGGACAGGCCTTGATTTTCAACTCACGCTCGAGCCAGGTGCGAGTGCTTCGCTTAATGCCCTTTTGGATCTGGTTGCGGCGGATATCGATGCCCAACTCAGTGACATTGGCGGAAACCGTCGAGCTGATCGCAAGCTTCTCTTTTATGCTGTCGATACTCCTAGCGGTGCCATTTCACCCCTTACCTATGATCCGATCACTGGAGCTGGAGCGCGTTTCTTTGACTTGAACAATGATGGCACACCAGACTTTTTTAGCCTGAGCCTCATCGACGGTGGATATGGCGACAAGGATGGTCTTCGCAACGGCGTTATTCTTGATCCCTCTGTCGCCGGATTTGTCGATCTCCCCAATTTGAAGCTTTCCATGTCCACGACCGGCACTGTCACCGTCAGTGACGCGTCCAATTCTGCCCCTGCCGCCGTCAGTGTCCAAGCTACCCTCAACCGTCTCAGCAGCACTGCAAACCAGATTGGCTTTGTGGTCCTCAATGCTTCTGAGGTTTCCAGAGCAGACTCCTTGCTTTCTGATTTGAACTGGTTGCGCGGTCGTGCCCAAACCCTCTTCTCCACGCTTGAAAGTCAAGATGTCATCCTCCCAGCTGATGTTTCCTTCACGCGTGACTTTTCTTTGATCAATGGCCAGAGCATCCGCTTCTTCGAGGTTGAGGATGCCACACTTGCTGATCTCTCCAGTATTTTCGATCGTCGATTCCGCCTCTTGAACCCTGAGGTGGTTTCATCGGACCCGGGTAAGATGGCCTTTAGTTCTTTGAGTGGTGTCAGCTTCTCCCTGAGCCTCCTGCCCAGAGATCCTGGCCTTAATTCCATGATCGGCGCTGCGCAGAGTTCCGCACCCGTGCTTGATCTCAGCGCTTTCACTGCTCTGCAAAGTCTGCGTGGCTCAGTTGTTCTCGGCCGAGAGGCTGATTTAAATTCTCGTGCTGGTTTTTATCGCACTCTTGATCCAAATGGAACCGTGATTGCTGCCGATGGCATCACCCGTTTGCTGCCTGGGGACAGCACCTACGCTGCTGAGGCCCTGCGCACTGCCAATGTCGTTCCTGAATTTCACGGCCTCAGCGTGGCAGATGATCAAACATCCTCCCGCAGCTTCTCTGGCGTTGTCGGAGGCAGCTTCTTGGCACCATTTGCCCAGGTGAATGGCAATACCTTTTTTGCTTACGCCGCAGCAAATATCGATGGTATTAGTCATTTTCGATCCCTCGGTACTAACCTTTTTGGTCTTGAGGATCTTGTTGGTGGCGGTGACCGTGATTTTGACGACTTGGTCATCGGCTTTAACTTTACGGCAGTTACCTAGTGTAGCGACCCGCAAGTAGCGTATAAT
>JBKDSZ010000153.1:0-7951 GCA_046340375.1 Cyanobacteriota bacterium
CCTCTGGCATTACCACCTCCGTGCGGATCCACAGGCCCTTCCCTTCCTTGATGGCGGTGAGAGTGAGCATCGGCACCTTTCGGCCGGGACCGCTGCCCAACAGAGGCAGATCCGCCGACACCGCCAGCAACCCTTTGGCCCGATTGGCGATCACATCGTCGATGAACATCTGGGCCAAAAGAGCTGTAATCGGCTTGTCGCCCACGATGCGACGCAGCTGGCTCTGGGCGGGCACCAGCTCGTCATCCCGCAGCAGCTCACCCCGCCCCCCCGCCTTGAGATACTCCACAAAAAACGTCTGCAACCGATCCAACGCGATCGGTCGCGGCCTGATCTGGCTCAAGGCTCGGCCCGTCCAGCCATCGTTCTCGCTGCGACTGGTCGCCAGCACCAGCCCCGGCGGCAACCCCGCCAACAGACGCTGGCGGGCCTCTGGAGAAAGTTCCGACACATGGTCGAGGATCGGCACCAGCCGCCGCTGACGCAGCAAAGCCTCCACCAGCTCCAACCCGGGCGGCTCGCCCAGGTGATCGCTCAGCCAGCCGCGCACCTTTTGCGCCACCGTTTCCCCCTCCCCCAGGCCCGTTTCGATCAACACCGGCAGGCGCACCACACCTCCGGGCTCACCCTTCAGCCACCAACGCGCGATGGCAAAGGCCAGGCTCGTCTTCCCCGCACCTCCATCGCCGCTGATCAGGAGGATCCGAGCCGGTCCATCGGCCACCAATGGCGCAATATCCGCCGGCCGCAACAGCGCGGGTGGGGCCTGGCCGGTGCCGTTGGGCAGAAATTCCACCTCCAGGGGCACATGCACCTTCCGCTGACTCACCGTGGGTGTGGTGAGGAAGGCCTCCTCCAGGCAGCTGTGGTGCCGCTCCACCCAGGTCTGGAGCTCCTGGGGGGTGCAGGGGCGCCTTTCTTGAGTTGAAGGCTTTGCATTCAAAACCTGACCGGGCTGGGGCACAATCCAGGGTCGTGAAGCATCGGCCAGCCATTGATTTAGATCCCGTGCAAAAATCTCATCGAAGCTGGCAGCATCGGGATACTCTGCATAAAACAAGGGATTGTTCGCCTCCCGCATGCGGCAGCGGAAGGTGTGCACCTTTTTCCACTGTTCAGAGGCCTTCTCCAGTTGAGCTGGATCAGCTGGCATTGCCAATGTTGCCGCTTGACGAAAAAACCACTTGATCTCTGGAAAGCCACTGGCCAGATGACTCTCCATCGCCCAGTTGAACTCTTCCTCCGTCCCCGATTCCGCCTTGCCAGTTGGCGAACCAAACCGCTGACCCATGATGCCAACCACCAAGGCCAACGAATCCCGGAAGCGTTCCAGAGTCTGCTGGGTAATGAGCTCCTGGGGACGGCCAATGCCTGTGGTGGCATAGTTTTCCCAGTCGACAACCACAAACTGAACATTCCAAAGATACGCCGTGGTGCGGTTGTATTGCTCAAAAAATCGCCGAACATATTGCCTCTCCTCAGACACATCACCAGGAGAGGCAAGAAAGATGTGATATTGGCTGATGGTCTTGGGCGTCAGGGACATGGGCGCTGGCTCCGCTTCCGTTCAGACGGCGAAGGCTTCACTGGTGGTTTAGAGACACTACCATCAGAGAGAGAATTCAGCGGTTGATGATCTACTTCCACCCCCTCCACAACAGCAAAGCCAGGCTGCCCCCCCTACGGCTGTGCCTCATCAGCCGTCTCTGGCTCCGGTCGTTGTCTCCCTCTCCACCCCCGCCAACCAAAGCACCGCCCCCCGCACCACCTCCGCATGGCAGGGCAACGGATGGCACCAACACAACAGCGCCAACTCCCCCTCCCACGCCAGCTCCCACAGCCACCGCCGGTATTTGGCGATCACCTCCTCTTGGCTGCCATCCCTCCCCACCAAAAACGGATTGCCTAACGCACCAGGCCGCCCCACATACGCCTGCCCAGGCAACAGGCTGCCGAGGCCTCGCTTGGCTAACGATCGGCCTTTATTTCCCTGGCAGACGCTGACCACGCTGCAGATTCCTTGAACAGCAGGCGATCCCAACAAGCTGGCATCTCTTTGTAGCCAGCTGCGGACCTCCGATCGGCTCAAGCGCACGGCGAAGGAGCAGAGCAACAAGGAACTGCTGGCTCACTACAATCTCGCCAGCGGCGATCTGCTACGACGACCAGGGCATCAAGGGCAACAAATTCTGCTCGGACGACAATGCCCTCTCTTCCATTGAGTTGCCGGATGCGATCTGGGAGGAGATCCCCGACTTCCGCGAGAGCTACGAATGTCCCGAGGGAATGTTCCGCACCCGGGTGCCCGCCTACGAAGAAGCCGTGGTGCGAGAGCTCTTAGTCAACGCCCTGGTGCACTGCCCCTTCACCCAACGAAATGTGGGACAGCTGCCGATGAGTGTCATCCCCTCCAACATCCTGCACAGGTTCCGGCGCCGTAACGATGGCCTGACCCGCATCTTGCACGACCTCAAGCTGATGGAACGGGAGGGCACAGGCTTTGATCTGATGTATGAAAAGCTGCTCGTCAGTGGGCGATCCGCTCCAAGGGTGCGGGAAGACATCGACTCAGTACATGTTGAAGTCCCACGGCGGGTTTTGCGTCCTGATGTCATTCGTCTGATTGCTGCAGCTGACCAGCAGCATCAGCTCAAGCAACGCGAGCGGATTGTCCTGGAATTTCTCGTTCCGACACAGGGCATGTTGGCTACAGAACTGGCGTCTGCTCTGGAGTTGACAGAGCCAACGGCTCTCCGTCCCTGGCTGGATCGTCTTCTCGATCTTCAGATCATCAGCCAGACAGGCCGAACACGAGCAACCCGATGCTTCGTGACCCCCAGCCTCCTGCGCTCGGTTGGTCTCGATCGTCAGACCACCCTGAAGCGCATTGAGCCCCATCGTCTGCGGGCTCTGGTGGAAGAGGACATCAGCCGCTATCCGGGTGCCAGCGCGCCGGAAATCCGGAGCCGGATCGCCCCGGAAATCCCTGCCAGCACTCTGCGCGATGCACTGCAGGTCTTGGTGGCCAGCCAGCGGGTCAGGCCTGAAGGCGAGCGTCGCTGGCGGCGGTACTTCCCTCCTGCCCCGTCATTAGGCCCTCCAGACGAGCCGTCAAAAGACGCCGCCCTTAGCCCAAAACCCCTGCCAGAATAGGACGCCACTCCAAACCGCCACTCCCTGTCCCGTCATTAGACACCCAGGACCCGTCGATAGCCCGGCTTCCTCCCAGGCCATGACCCTCAACCTCATCGCCATCATCGAACAGGTCCTGGGGGAGAACCGCAGCGACCTCTCCATGGAGTTCCAGGCGCGGGACCCCCAGCTGCGGCGGTTGCTGTTGCAGAGAGTGGCGGTCACCGAAGGGAAACAGCGCGGGGATCAGGTGCTTGTTCTCAAGGCCGTGGCCGATAGAACCACCAGAATGGCGTTTATGCCCGTGTCGCCCCTCCAGAAATCGTTGACAGCGCTGCAACCTGCCATCCGCCACTTGCTCTGCTTGGTGGATAGAGCTGCTGGCGTGGCCGATTGCAGGCTGCCATCTCTACGGAATCACTTCGCCCTGGCGGGAGGGCTGAGGTGATGCTGGATCGACTGATCATTCGCAACTTCAAGCAGTTCGAGCAGGTCGATATCGATCTTGGTCAAGCTGTTGTCTTCGTTGGTCCGAACAATGCTGGCAAGACCTCAGCTCTCCAGGCACTGGCGCTTTGGGAGCTCGGCGTACGACGGTGGACCGAAAAAAGGAGTGGCAAAACGCCTCCCAAGAAACGCTCCGGCGTGACAATGAACCGCCGCGATCTTGTCGCTCTGCCAGTCCCAGAAACCAATCTGCTCTGGCGAGACCTGCACGTACGTGGGGTCAGCCGTCAAGATGGCAAAACGAAGACAGAAAATATCCGCGTCGAAATCGAGGTTCATGGCATATTTGAAGGCAAACGATGGTCGAATGGACTGGAATTTGATTATGCAAACGCGGAATCGATCTATTGCCGTCCGCTTGGCTGGGCCTCGGGTGGTGCTGCCGATGCTGATCCAATCGGCAAGCCAGCCCAGTCTGTACGCATCGCTTATCTGCCTCCGATGTCGGGTTTGATCGCCAATGAACTGCGCATGGATCCAGGTGCCATCCAGGTTCGCCTTGGCGAAGGCCGCACCGCAGAGGTGCTTCGCAATCTCTGCCATTCCCTGGCCGAGGGACCAGAAGGTGATTCACGCTGGTTGATGCTTGAAGAGCGCATCCGCAATCTTTTTGGCGTGAAGCTTCATCGCCCTGAATACATCGCAGAGCGTGGCGAGCTCACCATGGAATACACCGATCCCCGCTCCGTGAAGCTGGATCTGAGTGCCGCTGGGCGAGGCCTTCAGCAAACCCTACTGTTGCTGGCGTTTCTGCTGGCGAATCCAGGTTGTGTGTTGCTTCTCGATGAACCCGATGCCCACCTGGAGATCCTGCGCCAAAGACAGATTTACGGCACCCTCACCGATGTGGCCAAGCTGAGTGGAAGTCAGATCATCGCCGCAAGCCATTCGGAAGTGATTCTCAATGAAGCCGCTGACCGCGATGTTGTCGTGGCCTTTGTTGGCAAACCCCATCGCATCGATGATCGCGGGTCGCAGGTCCTGAAATCATTGAAGTCAATTGGATTTGACCAGTACTATCTAGCCGAGGAGACCGGCTGGGTGTTGTACCTGGAGGGCGCCACCGATTTAGCCATCCTCAGGGCATTGGCAGTTACGCTGAATCATCCAGCAGCTGGGCATCTGGAGCGCCCATTCGCGCACTACATTCTTAATCAACCTGGCAAAGCTCATGAGCACCTGCACGGTCTTCGTGAAGCCAAGCCAGACTTGGTTGGCCTTGTGGTCATGGATAACTTTGGCCGCGAAGCCCAAGGATCCACTCAACTACCGATCATTCAGTGGAAGAAGCGAGAAATTGAGAATTATCTCTGCTTCCCCAGTGTGCTCGAAGACTACGCCGCCGGTCTCGCCGCAGAGCGCTCCGTCGGCCCATTGTTTGAAAGTGTGGAAGTCGCAAGATTCCGTGAAGTCATGCATCGTTGCGTTGAAGAGCGTGTTCCACCTGTTGCTCTCCGTAATCCAGCCGATCGGTGGTGGGATACCGTCAAAGCAAGTGATGACTTCCTAGACCCTGTTTTTGACAGTTTCTTTGAAGAACTTGGCCTTCCCAATCTGATGCGTAAATCGGATTACCACCGGCTTGCTGACCTGGTACCTGCGGAGGCAATTGACTCTGAAGTCTCGCTTGTTCTTGACAAAATCGTGGAGGTTGCTTTGTCAGCCACTCCAGCCGGAGCATTGGAGACATGACCCTCAACCCCATCACCATCGTCGGGCAGGTCCCAGGGGAGTACCGCAGCTATCTCTCCACGGAGTTCCAGGCCCGGGACCCCAAGCTGCGCCAAGCGCTGGAGGCAGCCCTCGATGAAGCCGGCTGCCTGGCGCAGGAGCCGTTCTTCCCGGCCCACCGCCCCTTCAAGAGTGGCCTCCCCTGGCGAGAGCTCGGCCTGGACGCGCGCCTGGCGCAGTTGATGGAGAAGCGCAGCGGATCGGTCACCTCCTACCTGCACCAGAGCGAGGCGATCCGCCATCTGCTGGGGTCTGATGCCGGGCCACTGGCGGTCACCACCGGCACCGGCTCCGGCAAAACGGAGACCTTCCTGCTTCCGGCGATCCAGAACGCCATCGAAGACTCGGTGCGCTTCCCCCAGTCGGGCCTGACGGCCTTGCTGGTGTACCCGATGAATGCGCTGGCCAACGACCAGGAGGAGCGCATTCGTGACTATCTCAAGGATTCCGGCCACACCCATGTGAAGGTGGCCCGCTACGACCGTTCCATCAAGGAGGACGAACGCAAGGCCCTGCGGGAGAAGACACCCCACATCCTGCTCACCAACTACATGATGTTGGAGTACCTCCTGGTACGACCAGCCGATCGCGATGCCCCTCTCTTCGCGAACCATCGCTGAAGGTTCGTGGTGCTCGATGAGGTGCATCCCTACCGCGGCAGCCTGGGCGCCAACATCGGCCTGCTCTACCGCCGGCTGATGGCCCACTGGCGCCAGGCCCGGCAGGACTGGAAGGGGGACGATCGCCGCGACAATCGCCGCTTCCCGGAAACGCTGCCTGTGGCCACCTCGGCCACGATCAAGAGCATTGATGAAACCGGCCGCACACCGGCAGAAGTGAAAGCGCTGCGGGATGAAGTGGTGCAGGAGTTCCTGGGCAAGCTCACAGGTGTGTTGTCCGATCGCTTCCGGGTGCTGGGCGAGGAGCTCCGGGATCTGCAGATCCCGGAGCTGGCCCGCTGGACACCAGAGCCAGCCGTGCCCCAATTCCAGACGCCCCTTGCAGAGGCAGGTCTGCGATCGGGATTGGCAACGCTGAGTGGTGGCTCACCGGACCAGCCGCTGGGCCAGTCGCCTGAGGTGCGCGGCCCACCCTGGATAGCCCGCTCATGGGCTCGTAAAAGCAGCTCGGCCAGATCCCAGCAGTCCTGGTCGTCATCCACCCGGAAGCCGCGTGCGGCCTGCTCAAGCCGGGGCAGCACGGTTTCATACACCTGGACGTAGGGGCTTCTTGAGACCTGCTTGATCCGGTATCGGCAGCCCGCAGCTTGGAGGCGAAGCTGGGCCTGACTGAACGTGTCCTTAAGCACGCATGGCAGGGGGGGGCTCAACGCCAAAGTCTCGCTAAAGCGTGAGGAACTTTGTTCCTCAAAACCGCTACGCAAGGGGTCGAGTGGCTTCGGACTGGTGCAGCAGCCAGATTGGCTAAGGGGCTCGAAACCCTTCGCCCCAACTGGCTTCTGAGCAGAATCCAGGCTGTGTCTGGAATGGGTCGCCTGAGATTCGAACTCAGGACCAATCGGTTAAAAGCCGAGCAGTTTGGCTTTCAAACCCTCATGGATACAGGGGTGGAGCAGCCAAGTCCCAAACAAAGTCCCAAGCAGCCTCAGAAATGGCCCACTCATTATCAATCAAAGAACGTCCGATTTGGCACTCCTCAGCTTGTCCAATCTTCATGTAACAAAAGCGGTGCCGCTCCTACTACGGCTGCTCGCCCTTCCCCCCACCCCCCACCGATCCCCCCAGGGCGAGCCCCGCGAGGATGCTGAGCCCCTGGCCGACAGCCTCATCCACCCGGTGACGGGGGCGGTTGCAGAAGACCTCCGTGGGATCCAGGGGCATCGCCCGAGGGTTCGGCTGCGGCGAGTTCGTCTCGCTGGCTGAGGCGGAAGCGGGAGCGGGAGCGGGGGGCACTGGCTGGGGCTTCTGCTGGGAGGTTTGACCACTGAGGCCCCCCAGCCTCCCCAGCCCCTCTGGAGGCCGCTGCTCCACGCTCACTCCAGACACCACCAGCTCCAGGCCATGGCGCCGCACGTAGAGCCAGGAGAGAACGCTGCAGTGGATGAGATCGAGCACTAGGGTGCCGCCCTGGAAGCCGAGGATGCCGGCCGAGAGCCAGACCACCAGGCGACGGGAATCCATTGGCTGCACCAGCGGACCACTGAGGGTTCCGGGGTGGTGCGGCGTCTGTACTGGAACCTCCGCCCTCACCGCGCCGCGATGCAGGGATCACGGCCACCCCAAGAAGCCGGCCTGAGCCGTAGCCCAGACCGGCCGGGGCCAAAGCCCCCCGGATCTCACCTCAGCGCTGGCCTCATCCCGGCAATGTGCATGCGCTCAGATTCCAGCCGACACCGCTGCATGAACTCCATCTCCACCAGAATCCAAGCATCGATATCAGCGATGCGGGCGACAAAGCGTTTGAGCGCTGGAAGCATTTCCTCCTCCAGCCTGGTGATTTCCTCCTCCCCATAGGGCTGATCCAGCCAGGCGCGGCGCAGAGGCTTGCCCCGATGGCGATCGAGGATCTCTTGAACGGTGTGGAGGGTGGATTCCAGGAGCAGGAAGGGATCTTCCTCAGG
>JBKDSZ010000154.1:0-8011 GCA_046340375.1 Cyanobacteriota bacterium
GCCAGCCCCCGCGTTGTCTCAGGATGGAGGCCGCTCTGGCGGGGCTGCCCTAAATCGGCTCATCCAGAGTCATGCAGAGATTGGGGCGCTCCACGCACTGCTCAATCAGGTCCGCCAGCTGCAGGGCACGGGAGGCCTGCAGTCCATCCACCGCCGGCGTCTCCACCCCGCGCACGCACTGCAAAAAATGCTCCAACTCCGCGTAGAGCGGTTCGATGGAGGTGGTGCTCACCTCCTCGATGAAGCCATCGTTGCGATACACCAGCTCGCCGTGGTCGGCGCTCACCGTGGTGGTGGGGCGGCGATGGATGCGCAGGTTGTGCTTGAGGAAATCGGTTTCCATCAGGCTGTTGCGGCAGTGGGTGTAGAGACGCCGCACCTTGCGGTGCGCCATCTTGCTGGCCGTCAGGCTGGCCACCACCCCGTTGGCAAATCCGAGTGTGGCGTTCACGTAGTCGATCGGCCCCTCGCCGCTCCGCCCCCCCGCCGCCGCCAGCCGCACCACCGGGGAGGACGCGAGCTCCAGCACCAGATCGATGTCATGAATCATCAGATCCAACACCACCGACACGTCATTGGCCCGATCGGGATTCGGACTGTGGCGCCGCGCCTCCAGCACCACCACCTCCTCCCCGGCCACCACTTTCAGCAGCTCCCGGAAGGCCGGGTTGAAGCGCTCGATGTGGCCCACCTGCAACAACCTCCCCGCTGTCTCCGCCGCCTGGATCAACTCCGACGCCTCCTCCTGGGTGGCGGCGATCGGCTTCTCGATCAACACGTCCACCCCGCCCTGAAGGCAGGCCAGGCCTACTTTGTGGTGGAGCAGGGTCGGCACCGCCACGCACACCGCCTCCACTTCCCCGAGCAGGGTTTGGAAGTCGGGAAACCAGCGGCAGCTGAACTGTTCCGTGGCCAGCCGCCCCCGTGCCTCATCCGGGTCGGCAACGCCCACCAGCTCGGCATCGCGCAACAGGCTCAGCACCCTGGCGTGATGCCAACCCATGTTGCCGATGCCGATGACCCCTACACGCACAGGGTTCATGGGTGCTCACGGACAGGAACGCGCATTATCAGCGATCCCCCGCGCCACCGCTGGCAGGCGGGAGCGGGAGAGGAGCCACCCAAGCCCTGCCAGCCCCAGCCAACCCGGCAGTCCACCCACCGGGTTGGGGGTTGCCCCGCCAGGCCCCACCAGCCAGAGGGGCGCCGCCGGTCCGATCGCCAGGGCGCCTTGCTGCAGGGCGAACCAGCCGCCCACCAGGCCGCCATGGAGACCCACCGCCCCCCAGAGCAGGCCCCCATCCGCCCGCCGTCGCAACGCCAGGGTCAGGCCCAGCAGGGTCAATCCTCCCAGCAGCCCTGTCAGTCCCGCCAGCCCGAGGGTGAAGCGGGTGTGCACCAGGCTGAAGATCAGCGCCTGGGCGAGCGCCGCCCGGCGGGGTCCCAGATGGAAGGCCAGCTCCCCCCAGAGCCAGCCGCGAAACAGCAACTCCTCGGCAAAACCCACCCCCAGTCCCAGGGCCACTGCATTGGCCACGAAAGGCCCGCTGAAGGCCGGATGCCAGCGGGCCAGGCCATTCCACAGCAGCAGCGCGGTGATCGGCGCCAGCAGCGCGAAGGCGCCTCCCAGGCCCCGCAGCACAGCCAGCAGGGCCGCTCCAGGCGGGGCGACCACGCCCAGGCGCCGCCAAGGGAAAGGCTCGCGCCAGACCCGCCCCAACCGCAACGGCAGGCTCAGCAGCAAGGCCAACAGGGCCCAGGGCGCGGCAAAGAGGGGCCAGTCCGTCTCCGCCAGGCCACAGGCTCGGGCCACCAGTTGCAGGGCCAGAAACAGGCTGACGAGCGCTGCGGGGTAGAGCACGGTTCCCAGCCAGGTGGGACCGGCGCGCACCCTCACTCCTCGGGTTCGATCGTGCTCGTGAGGCCCTTCGCCTTCAGGGTTTCGCAATAGAACTCCGCGGGTTCCAGGTCGCAGACGATCACGAGCCCCACGCCCGTCCGGTGGGCTTCCATCATCACGGCGATCGCATCACCCTCGCTCAGGCTGGGCACAACCTGTCGCAGGGTTAGCACCACATACTCCATGGTGTTCACCGGATCGTTATGCAGCAGGACTTTGTAGCGGGGGGATGGCTTCCGCACCCGCTCCGGCGCTTTCTCCATCACGGCGGCCCCCCCGGTTTCCCGGGCTGGTGCCCTGGACGCCTGAGGGCGCGGCACATCCCGGTCGAGCGGAACAAACCGTGGAACAGCCATGGCCCAAACGGAACGACGGGGGGAGATAAGGGTTGCTGGATCGGGATTTCCATCGTAGGTGGCACCCGGCGCCCTCGCTTTCTTTCGTGCGAGTGGGAAAATCGGACCACGTTGATCTCGCCATGACCTTTCTGCACCCCAGCGATCGCATCTTTGTGGCTGGTCACCGCGGCATGGCGGGCAGCGCCATCTGCCGCGCCCTGTGGAGCCGTGGCTTTGGCGATCCTTCGCGGGGGGGGGAGCTGCTGAGCGCCAGCCGCCAGGAGCTCGATCTGCTGGATCCGACCGCCGTCACCACCTGGTTGGAGCAACACCGTCCGGATGTGGTCGTCTTGGCCGCCGCCAGGGTGGGCGGCATCCACGCCAACAATTCCTTTCCGGCCGACTTTCTGCTGGACAATCTCAAAATCCAGAACCACATGATTGAGAGCGCCTGGCGCCAGGGCGTGCGGCGCCTGCTGTTTCTAGGCAGCAGTTGCATCTATCCCAAATACGCGACCCAGCCCATTCGCGAGGAGGCCCTGCTCACCGGCCCGCTGGAGCCCACCAATGAGTGGTACGCCATCGCCAAGATCACGGGCATCAAGCTCTGCTCCGCCCTGCGCCGCCAGCACGGTTTCGATGCCATCAGCCTGATGCCCACCAACCTGTATGGCCCGGGCGACAACTACCACCCCACCAACAGCCATGTGCTGCCCGCCCTGATCCGCCGGTTCCATGAGGCCGCGGAACGGGGCGAACCCGCCGTCACCTGCTGGGGCACCGGTTCGCCCCTGCGGGAATTCCTCCACGCCGATGACCTGGGAGAGGCCTGTGTGTTTGCCCTTGAGCGCTGGAATCCAGACGAGCCCGGCTCTCCCCGTGATGAGGCCGGCCAGCCGCTCACCCACCTCAACGTCGGCACGGGCATCGACCTGACCATCCGCGCCCTGGCCGAGGCGGTGGCCGAGGCCACCGGTTTCCGCGGCGAGATCCTCTGGGATGCCAGCCAGCCCGACGGCACCCCCAAGAAGCAGCTGGACGTCAGTCGTCTGGCCAGCCTCGGCTGGCGCGCCCGCATTCCCCTGGGGGAAGGGCTGGCGAGCACGGTGGCCCTCTTCCGCGAGCAGCTCCAGCAGGAGCTCGTGCGGCTATAGCGCACCGTTCAGCGGGCCCGGGCGGCCTGGATCCGCCGCATCGCTTCCTCCACCCGGGCCCGGCTGTTGAAGGCCGACAAGCGGAAATAGCCTTCTCCCGCCGCCCCGAAGCCGCTGCCCGGCGTGCCAACCACATTGGCCTGGTGGAGCAACAGGTCGAAGAAGCCCCAGGAATCGATCCCCGTCGGGGTCTTCACCCAAACATAGGGCGCCTGTTCGCCGCCATGGACCTCCAGCCCCGCCGCCGCCAGCTCTCGGCGGATGACGGCGGCGTTCTCCATGTAGAAGCGGATGAGGTCCTTCACCTGCGCCTGACCCTCGGGGGAATAGACGGCCTCAGCGCCCCGTTGAATGATGTAGCTCACCCCGTTGAACTTCGTGCTCTGGCGGCGGTGCCACAGACTCCACAGTTCCACCGCCTCCCCGGAATCGGTCGTGCCCGTCAGGCCGCGGGGCACCACGGTGAACGCGCAACGGGTGCCGGTGAAGCCGGCGTTTTTCGAGAAGGAGCGAAATTCGATCGCACACGTGCGCGCTCCCTCGATTTCATAGATCGAATGGGGCAGAGCTGGATCCTGGATGAAGGCCTCATAGGCGGCATCAAACAGAATCAGGCTGCCGTTGGCACGGGCGTAGGTCACCCATTCGCCCAGCTGCTCCCGGCTGGCCACGGCACCGGTGGGATTGTTGGGGAAGCAGAGGTAGATCAGATCCACCTTCTCTGAGGGAATTGGGGCCGTGAAACCGTTTTCGGCGTGGATCGGCAGATAGGTCAGCCCGCCGTACTGCCCAGCCGCGTCGGCCTCGCCGGTGCGACCCGCCATGACGTTGCTGTCCACATACACCGGGTAGACCGGATCCGTGACGGCGATGTGGTTGCCGGCTCCCAGGATGTCGAGGATGTTCGCGCTGTCGCACTTGGAGCCGTCAGAGATGAAGATCTCCTCCGCGTCCACCGCGCAGCCGCGGGATTGGAAGTCATGGCGGGCGATGGCCTCCCGCAGCCAGGGATACCCCTGCTCCGGCCCGTAGCCATGGAACCCCTCCGGGGTGCCCATCTCGTCCACGGCGGCCTTCATCGCCGCCCGGCAGGCCGCAGGCAGGGGCTCCGTGACATCGCCGATGCCCAGGCGGATGATCGGCGCCTCGGGATGGGCCGTGCTGAAGGCCTTCACGCGGCGGGCGATCTCCGGAAACAGGTAGCCGGCCTTGAGTTTGAGGTAGTTGCCGTTGACCTGGACCATGAAACGCGCGCGGCCCGGTGGGGGCTCGGGAGAACTGGGCGCGATTGTCCTATGGCGCCCACCGTTTCCCCGGACCAACGGCCTGCATACGATCGAACAGTGCCGCCGCGGCTGCCTTGTCCGTCTCCCTGTCTCCACCGGCCGTTGTGGATGTGGCCAGCCTGATCGATCTGGCGATCAGCAAACCCGCGCGCTACCTCGGCAATGAGCTGGGGGTGCGCCCTCGCGACTGGGATCATGATTGGGCGGCGGCGGGTGTGCGGTGGGCCCTCACCTATCCCGAGGTCTATGAGGTGGGCGCCAGCAACCTGGGCCACATCCTTCTTTATTCCATTCTCAACACCATTCCCGGTCAGCTTTGCGATCGGGCCTACCTGCCCGCGGCTGATCTGGCGAGCCGCCTGCGGCAGCGGGGGGTGCCCCTGTTCGGCGTGGAGAGCCGGCGGTCCTTGGCGGCCTTCGATCTGCTCGGTTTCAGCCTTGGCTACGAGCTGGGCGCCAGCAACATCCTGGAGATGCTCGATCTGGCGGGTCTGCCGCTGCGGGCGGCCCAGCGCGGTGATCGCCCCCTGGCGGATCCCGCCTCGCCGCCGCTGATCTTTGCCGGCGGGCCCACCGCCACCAGCAATCCGGAACCCTTCGCCGCCTTCTTCGACTTCATCGCCCTCGGGGATGGGGAGGAGCTGCTGCCGGAGATCGGCCGACTGGTGGCGGAGGGGCGCGCCCTTGGCTGCTCTCGCGCCGACCTGCTGCGCGAGCTGGCCCGGGTGCCGGGGGTCTATGTGCCCTCCCTCTATGGCCCCGGGGAAGACGGGGTGACGATCGTGCCCCTGGAGCCTGGTCTGCCGCGCCGGATCCAGCGTCGCGTCGCCACCCCGATGCCCCAGTACGCCACGGGCCTGGTGCCGCTCATCGAAACGGTGCATGACCGTCTGACGGTTGAGATCCGGCGGGGCTGCACCCGCGGCTGCCGCTTCTGTCAGCCGGGCATGCTCACCCGGCCAGCGCGGGATGTGGAGCCGGCCGCGGTGGTCGAGGCGGTGGAGGAAGGCATGCGCCGCACGGGCTACGCGGATTTCTCCCTCCTCTCCCTGAGCTGCAGCGACTACCTCTCCCTGCCGGCGGTGGGCGTGGAGCTGCGCAACCGCCTGGCGGAACACAACATCAGCCTCACCCTCCCCAGCCAGCGCGTCGACCGCTTTGACAGCGCCATTGCCCACATTCTCGGCGGCACCCGCCGGGCGGGGCTCACGTTCGCGCCGGAAGCTGGCAGCCAGCGGTTGCGGGATGTGATCAACAAAGGGTTGAGCGATGCTGATCTGCTGCGGGGGTTGCGCACGGCCATGGAACACGGCTTCCGCAAGGTGAAGCTTTATTTCATGGTGGGTCTCCCCGGGGAAACCGACGCCGATGTGCTCGCCATCGCCGACACCTGTCGGCGCCTGCAGCGCGACTGCGCCGATCTTGGACGCCTGACCCTCAACCTCACCATCAGCACCTTCACCCCCAAGCCCCACACGCCCTTCCAGTGGCACAGCGTCAGCCATGCGGAGATCCGTCGGAGTCAGGAGCTGCTGCGGCAGGCGCTGCGGAGCCTGCGGGGGGTGAAAAGCAACTTCACCGACACCCGCCTGGCCGCCATCGAAGACTTCATCGGCCGGGGCGACCGGCGGTTGGCCCCGGTGATGGAGGCGGCCTGGCGGGCGGGCGCGGGCCTGGAGGCCTGGTTTGAATCCGCGGAACGCGGCCATGCCGCCTGGACCGCCGCGATCGCGGCCGCCGGTCTGGAAGGACGCTACCGGGCCCTGGAGCTGGGCGACTGGTCGGCCGCAGAAGCCCTGGAAGCCAGCGATCTCGACACCTTCTGCGCCCAACCCCTGCCCTGGGACCACATCGACAGCGGCGTCGACAAGGCCTGGTTGGCGGCGGATCTGAAACGGGCGCTGGCGGCTGCGGCGGTGCCGGATTGCTCCTTCTCCTCCTGCAGCCACTGCGGCGTGTGCGGGCCCGAGTTGGGCCACAACGTGGTGATTCCGCCCCCGCCGGTGCCGCCGCCCCTCCCAGCGCGCCAGCCCCCCAGCGGGCAGGTCTGCCGCCTGCGCTTCAGCTTCAGCAAAGCCGGCTCCCTGGCCTGGATCGGCCACCTTGACACCGTGCGTCTGCTGGATCGGGCCCTGCGGCGTGCGGGTCTGCCGGTGAGTTTCAGCGGTGGCGTCCACCCGCTGCCGCGCCTGCAGCTCGCCCTTCCCCTGCCCCTGGGGGTGGAGGGAGCGGGGGAGTGGCTGGACCTCGTTTTCCATCAACCGATGGCGACGGGGGAGGCGCGCGCGCTCCTGCAAGGTCAGTTGCCCGAGGAGTTTCGCTTGCTTTCGGTGGCGGAGGTGCCGGTGGCGGGACCGAGCCTGTCGCAGGACCTGCTCGCGGCCCGGTGGAGCTTCGCTTTGGGCCCCGACCTGGCCGCGGATCCCGCCGGCGATCCCGTTCCCGTGGCCGTCTGGGACGAGGCATTGGCGGACTTGAGGGCCACGGAGTGTTGGATCTGGCACGACACCGACAAGAAGGGGCGCCCCCGCCAGCGGGACTGTCGTCCGTCCCTGCAACAGGTGGAGCGGCGCCGCCACGACGGGCAGGAGGCGGGGGTGGTGGCACTGGAGCTGCAGACCAGCATCGACGCCGGAGGGTTCGGGCTGCGGCCGGAGCACCTGCGGAGTTGGCTCAGCGAGCGCCTCGGGAGGCCCCTGCGCCTGGGCCGGATGCGGCGCGCGGCCCGGCTCCGTCGACCGTGCTAGGATACAACGGCTTGGTAGGAGGGAGGCGCGCCCCCATCTCCTCTCAGGCCCTTACCGCTTCCCGTGTTCTGACGCCTTCGTCAGACCAGTCATCACGGAAGCCACGCCGCACCAGCCACACAAATCAGTCTTTTGCCAATCTTCCAGGGGATCTTTCCTCTCGGCACTGCCTGAGCAGCCTCCAAGGCTTCTCTCAGCCGGCAATATTTTGCTTTTGTCTGGTCGGATGGCCAAGATTTCAGGCTTCCAGCATTTTTTTGGCTTCAAGCGTTTCGAGGTCTTGACCCCTTCCACTTCGGATCCCGAGGTGGTCCCATTGTCATACGCCTGCTCATTCTGACCCCCTGGTTCAGGACATCACAGAGACAACGACTGTCCCTGCCCCAGCAGATCGTGATCGCCGAGCAACTGCTGATCGCCGCAGTGCTCAGAGACGACCGTGTCGATGAGCTGGTGGTGGCCCAATGCCGCTACCAGATCGGTGATGTTTACCTTGGCACCGTGGACAACGTGCTGCCAGGTATCGACGCGGCTTTTGTCAACCTCGGCGAAAGCGAGAAAAACGGCTTCATTCATATTTCAGATC
>JBKDSZ010000155.1:0-16659 GCA_046340375.1 Cyanobacteriota bacterium
TTTTACGTTTTGAACTGTCCCTAAGGAATCCAAGGTACGAATTAATATAATCTCGAAATCTATCTTCAAGAGGTCTTCCGCTCTCTTTAATTTTAGTAGAGTTGCCAAATCTTGAAAGTGAAAGATTATCAAGTGCAACGACATGATAGTTCTCGGAAACCAGATAAACTTCTAGATTCTCATATGAGATAAAAAGTTCATTAGTGTCAAAATCCAAAGAAAATCGATCTGTATTTCCGAGAAGCATGTCTAAAGCGGCAAGAGCTCCTAATTCTTTAAAATTTTCTAGAGTTAATTTAAAAAAAATATCTTTATCAAGGGCTTTACAGTTAGGAATATATTCAATTTTTTGAATGAGCCAAGATTCCGAAAAATCTTTAATACTCAGTTTGCTTAACTCCTCGCTTTGTTTATCATTCGGAAGCTTTTTAAGCAGGGCCTCCAACTCGAGATTTGTTAGTTCTTGCCGCTCCGGCACCTTGATTGGGGCAACATGTTGAAGCGCCTGAGCAAATGTGTCTATAATCTTATTTCTACGCTTAAAAGACCATATGGTTTCAACCGCCGCTGTTGGTTTCTGCTCGAACTTGACAACCAATTTATCCTCTTTGTGCCCATTACAGAGATAAGCTAGTTTGGTGTCATTAAGCCTCCGAATATCTTTAATTGAAGCACCTATAATAGTCTCTTCAGGTGATAATGGGGGGCCTCCAATTCGCTTTGCAAATGCTAGGCTTACCAGGCTGGCCATTTGACCATGTGAGATGGTCATTTGTCGTGAAAGTATACCATGATATGCATTCTCATAAATAGTGGAGATCTTTCCATCTTTACCCTGAAGCTGTGATAGATATTCAATGCAGTCACCTTTTGTTAAGTCAATACTTGAGGTGAACGAATGGAATTCGACAAATAATGAAAGCCAAATCATCTCCTTGGTTACAAATTCTAAAAGATTGTTATTGGGAGTTGAAGCTGAATAGGAAGCCTGATCAAAAGCCTTTGAACGAGCAATCGCTTCTACCCAGAATAAATTAGCGTTGGCATCTGACTCAGGTAACAGATTTTTCAAGTCTTCTTTATTGTCGGGATCAAGCAAGAGGAGATATTGTTCTGATGCATTTGGTGAATCTTCGGAAACTTTTGGATAATAGGCGAAATGGGAAGCAAGAAATTGATATGCTTGAAAAAAGACGTCATCAGAAAGAATTTTCGTATGCAAATATCTATGTAGAAATCTTAAATCATCATAATCTGGATGGCTGGTTTTGTCAGCCAACAGTTTTTCAACGCATTGAGAAGACTTGTCGGTAATTATGTTCAAGCAATTCTTCTTCGATGTAACGAGTCTACTTGATAAATCTATTTTGCTCATAATTTGAGAACTATTTAGGTGTGTTGTGAACCTTGCCAATTTTTCTGCCAAATTTGGATCGTTAGACATGTGGCTATTAAAGGCCTTAATGGCATCTCTTTGCAGGGTCGCTTCCTGGTCTTTAGTGCATTCAAATTGTGAAACAACTCTTTTTGGTCCGACCATGGCTCAATTTCTTCTTCAGCTAATTCTAGCACCAAGTTCTTCTACTGCCAAACTCCGCTCTGGTGTACCCGTTCAGGCGTCGGGATGCGGCGACGGGCAAAGCTGGCGTCCCCTGAAGTGCTGTAATTCCCCTGGCACTCCTATCCTGGCTACTTCGGGGTGGGCCGCGCAACTCAAGCGATCGGTTCCACAGCTGGCATTGCAAGGGGTGGGCAGGCCCATTTCCCTGGTTCGAGGTCCACCTCAACCAGACAGATCATCCCCACCAATCACTCTGCCGGACCTGAGCTGGCCTCGCTACTCGATGGCGGCAGCGCCGGGGAACTGATCCCTGAGTTGGTCCGCCAAGGCTTCCAGAAGCTGATCGAGCTGGAGCTCGCCGCCTTCCTCGGTGCCGGCTCCGGCTTGCACGAGCGCAGCGAGGAGCGGCTGGGATACCGCAACGGCTACCGGCCCCGCACCCTGACCACCCAGGTAGGCGATCTGGCGCTGCAGATCCCCAAACTGCGCTCCGGCAGCTCCCTCCCCTCGATCCTCGGACCCCGCCGGCGGGTGGATCAGGCCCTGTATGCGGTGATCAAGGCCTACATCGGTGGGGTCTCCACCCGCAAGGTGGATGCCCTGGTGGCCGCCCTTGGCTCCCAGAGCGGCATCTCCAAGTCGCGGGTGAGTCGCATCTGTCAGGAGATCGATGCCCAGGTGCAGGCGTTTCTGGCACGGCCGCTGGAGAGCAGTGGCTACGCCTATGTCTACCTCGATGCCACCGACCTCAAGGGCCGCCAGGGCAAGGCCCAGCAGGGCACCTCTCGTGCTGCGGTGGTGGCGATGGGCGTGAATGGCGATGGCCGTCGCGAACTGCTGGGCCTCAAAGTGGGCAACAGCGAGATCGAAACCTTCTGGGCGGAGTTCATCTCCCACCTCAAGGAGCGTGGCCTCGATGGCGTCAAGCTGGTGGTCTCTGACGCCCACAGCGGGCTCACCAGGCGATCCGCCGCCAGCTGCAGGGAAGCGTCTGGCAGCGCGGTCGCCTCCACTTTGCCCGCGACCTTCTGCAGTGCGTCCCCAAGGCTCACCAGGGCATGGTCACCGCCGCCCTGCGCTAGGTGTTTGCCCAGGAAACTGCGGCGGGAATCGAGTCCCGCTGGGATGATCTGGACGCCTCGCTGGCGGAACGCTTCCCCAAGGCCGCTGCATTCATGCACGAGGCCAAGACAGCAGGGGCACACCAGTCGGTGCAGCCGGTGCTCGATCACCAGCGGCGTGATCGGCGGAATTTCAATCACCTGATGCCGCAGGGGTTCTGGATCCTCACCATCCAGCAACGTGCCGCAGCGGCGGGAGGTCTCAGGGTGGTGCTCACCACCTCATCCACCCGCTCGATCGGCAGTGGCTCTGGCCCGGATCCGGGGTGGACCGGCTGGCCGCCGCGCTTGCGGCCACTGCCCTTGCGGCGTTCTGGCGGCTTGAAGCCTGGGCCATTGCTGGAGGGCGGTTTGGGGGAGTTGCGCGAGCTGCGGCCAATCCGCTCCCGCAGGCTTGCCAACTCGGTGGCCAAGGCGGTGAGATGGACGCGAAGCCCATCGTTCTCCCTCCTGAGAGACTGGATCTCCTCCTACTGAGCCAGAATCAGCTGACGGGCACCAGCAGGCCACGACGACCAGTCCGCTTCTGAAATCCCGGACGGAGGGGCAACCATGGCATCCAGTCTCTGCTTGAGATACAGGCGGGAATCAATCTGCCGACAAGCGTTCAGGGGAGGGGGTGATGTTCAGTTTGAGCCATCCCGCCCTCTGAACGGGTATCGCTACGTTTTAGGCACTTTATGGACTGGCTTTGAGGCATGAAAGAGGAATAGCCATGGAGCCTCATCGGCCTTGTGGTTTACGAACGTTAAAGCTGTCCACAAAAGATTGGTTGCCCTCGCTAAGATCTTGGATAAATTCATATGAGTCCTTTACGACATCTTCGTCTTTGTTTAAGAGTCTACGAAATAAGTGGGCTTTTACGTCTTTAAGCATGAACTGGGATTCTGGAATCTTAATGGAATAGGAAAATTGTTCCTGCTTGGCTAATTTATCGGACCATGGACTTATCTCAGACGGCCCATTGCTGGAACGTTCAATAGAGTATGCATACTGAACATAACGCTTGCCTTTGGATTTGTCTGGAATTGCTAATTCAGAGACGCTATTTAAGATCTCAACTGTGGGGCTTTTGGTTGGCGTAGGAGGGGGCAACATTGTCTCAAATTTATCAATCATATCCTTCCACTTTGCCGTAATTTCAGTGTATTTGTTTAGAATTTCATCAACATGTTTAGTTACTAGGGTTAAGTGTGCGTCATAGGCTTTGTTGGCATCTGTATCGGCAGGTATTGTTTTGCTTCCTAAGCAACCATCCTTTTCCAAGGAATCATAGAATTTGAACTCACCGCCCAGCAGATCATTTGGACCCGCCGCATCTAAAAACTTAGTTCCTTCATTATACACTACAGTTGGGTATCCGCCCGCGAAGCCTGAAACTTTTTCCCTGAATCTGTGTGGTTTCTCGATCTTGGCCAATCTTTCGTCGCGGAGCCTTTTGATCTGAGCTTCTAGCGATGGGATAAAACCTTGAAGGCTTGTATTTTTAACGCCAAATATCCAACTCCTAATCTCTCTGTATTCACTTAGCCATAATGAGGTATATGTTTGGAAATCATATAAATTTCTATGCTCTTCAGCGATCGAAGCCTTGATTGCAACTATTTTAAGCCTGATATTTCGGCAGGCAATCCATAGTTGCATGCCTTGTACGAAAAGAATTAATAAAGGATCGGCTTGATCTACGGGAGACTCTTTTAGAATAGCAAGAACACTGTCAAGGTCACACTCTCTATCAAATAGATGACTTGTTAGAAAACTTTCAACTTCGTCCAGATAGGCTGTTGGTATTTCCTTTAGGCTATTAAAAATTAAATTCTCGCTGCCAAGCTTCGCGATGAGAGCATTGCCAAAGGCGTTAAATCTTGTAGAAATATCCCTAATCTCTTGTTGCTTCAGCAAATCGCTTATGTTAGCGATAAGTTTCCCAAGCTCGTTTTTTGAATTTGATGAGTCCTCTCCGAGTGAAAATAGGATTTGAAAACCTGTAATACCTCCTGTGGCTATCCACCCCCAAGGTGGAGGTAGCGCCCATGAGACGCTACCAGCTAAAGTCATAATTACAGTGCACATATTCTTGATAGCCCGCTCCTGCTCCTGCTTCTTGTCGTCATCAAGGCTATCCTTGGAAAGCCTGCGATATGGAGAAATTTGCTTAGGCTTTTCCAGAAGATGCTTTGATATCATTACTTCTCCGCTCTCAATGTCCACATTAATGTTGTCTAGAATAAACTGGGCGGTATATGACTTGCTTTTTCGCACCCAGGCGACAGATGCAATGTTGGGTCCTGCAATCAGAGTTACCCATGATTTAATGATTGGAGGGTCATCACTGCCATAAAACGTTCTCATTTGGGCATCCAAAACCTTCATTTTATACAATATCTTTCGCCTAACTTCATGGTCAAATGGCTTTAAAATTTCATTTGGGGATGGCAGCTGTAGTGGTGGCAGTAAAGCTGATCGGGATGACCAGGTGTCAAGCAGTTTATCATCGTAACTAAGATTATTCCGAATAAACACCTGCCGAATATACTCTTTCTTTTCGTGCTCGTTTTCTGCGCCAAGCCTGAGTTCGCTCGGATAGTATATTAAAGATTGTTTTTGATCTGACATTGCTCTGTTTTTTCTTTTAATTATAATCCAGGTCCTGGTCAGGCTCGGTAACGTGATAAGACTCTTAACAAAGATTCGAGGCGTCTGGCGGTCCAGGTCTTATCAAAAGTCTGTCCCATGTGACCTGGCTAAGGCGCTCATCTGACGGTCCCATGATCGGGACAGCTTTCTCCCCTTGTCTGAATCCCCTGTTGCCGCAACCTATCTTGACCTGATCAGCTTCCTGAAAGCCATCCCTGATGGCCTCTGCCGCCGTGGGGCCCGTTACCCGCAGTGGTACCTGTTGCTCGTCGCGGTGCTCGGAAGCCTCAGTGGCTGCCGCAGATCACGGGATCTGGAGGCCTTCGCCAGGCGGCATCGGGAGGTGCTGAGCCAGGCGCTGGGCCTTGATTTCAAGCGCTGTCCCCCCGCTGCCTTCTTCCTCTTCTTGTACCGCTTGGCGGGTGCCTGACGGCTACGACAAGACCTGCCTCCAGGAGTTGGGCCAGGTGCCGCAGGCCTGGATGATCAGCCAAATCCCAGACGGAGCAAAGGGTTGGGATCATTTGGTCTCTGATGGAAAGACGTTGACGGCCTCCGGCCGACTGCGTTTCTGTCGCTCAGGTCACGGTCTATGTCCGCGCTCTTGGTGTCACTCTGGCTCAGAAAAACTACGACACCCATGCCTCCAGTGAGCGAGCCGCGCAGAAAGAGCTGATGAGCACCCTGGACCTGGCGGGTGTGCTCGTCAAAGCGGATGCCCTTCACGCGAGCCAACCGTTTCTTGATGGTGTCTGGAGCAGGGGGGCGTCGTCCTGTGCACTGTGAAAGCCAACCAGCAAACCGGCTTCCGCCAGGTCGGCTGCCCGTTCGAGGGCAAGCGCCAGATCTCTCTTTCCGCATCGGTTCAGGAGACAAAACAGGGCGCGACTGATCACCAGCCTGCGCACAACCCCAGAAGCCGTGTTGGGACAGGTGAGAGATCGCTGGAGCATTGAGGGCTGCACTGGATCCGCGCCACCCAACTGCTTGAGGATACCCATCGTTAATGAGCCATTGGCGCTGGTGTCATGGGCACCCTAAGAACCGAGGCATTGAACCTTTTGCGATTGGCCGGGTTTCAATCGATTCGCTCTGGCATGCAGGACGTGATGAACGACATCAGCGAGCTGTTGGCGATGGCACGACGACAGCCGATCCACCAGATCGGCTGTTCCTTTGAACCAGCCCTGCGCTGCCCCATAGGCCTCGCGGCTAATCTTTGGCGACAACGCCCCGGAACGGCCATGGCTGGGATGACGCCTGAGCAGCTGCAGGCCGTTCCCCTGTTTCAGTCCCTCAGTGTGGATCAGTGTGCGCGGCTTCTGGAGCGCCACATCGAGAGCGGACATGCTGCGGAGCAGGTGATTGTGATGGAGCAGGACTGGGGGGAAGGGCTGTTTTTGCTGCGCAAGGGCATGGCGAAGGTGCGGACCTTCACGGCCGATGGCGAGGAGGTGGTGATGGCCCTGCTGGGTGAAGGCGACATCTTTGGAGAAATGGCCGCCCTGGATGGCACCCCCCGCTCCGCCGATGTGGTGGCCCTCACCTCCCTCACCGTGTTGAAGATGCGGGCCGCCCCCTTCAGCGCCCTCCTCCATCAGGACGCCAGCCTCGCTCTGGCCCTGGCGCGCTTGGAGGCCGCCCGGCTGCGCGACATGAATCGACGCCTTTCCCTTCAATGGGCCGATGCCTCCATCCGCCTGCTGGATGCCCTCGCCTATCTCGCCCGCTGCAGTTCGGCCGACCACGACCCCCGGGCGCCGATCCCCGCCCTCGCGCAACGCGAAATGGGGGTGCTCGCCGGCCTGGCCCGGGAGACCGCCTCGCGCACCCTCAGCAAGTTGCGCAGCCGCGGCATCGTCGACGACCAGGACGGACTGCTGCGCATCGTTGACTTGCAACCCCTGATCAAGCGTGGTCTCCTCCCGGTGACCGGCGGCCGGACGGGCTGATCCGCCAGACCGCACACGGGACGCCTCGGAGCTGTGACAAACATCACATCGATCCGGCGAGCGCCTCACAGGGCGTGCGGCTCGGGGCGGGGACGATGACACCAGGCGACAGGCCCGGGCCGTCGTCTGTTTCCCGTTCTTCGCAAGGTTCATCATGTCCACCCCCCATTTCGAGAATCCCGTCAGCGCCGCGCTCAGTGAGGAGGATCTGCGGCAGATCAGCGGTGGTGTGGCGCTTGTCGTCGGCAAGTCCGCCCTGGCGTCTCCCGCTGGTGGCGCCCTCTCCGCCGGACTCGTCACCGGCAAGTTGCCCGGAGGCGTCGGACCCTTCAACTGCAACGCCTGCGTGCAGGGTTTTCCCCGTGATCTGTTGAAAGACTCCCTCACCAATTCGGCCATCAGGGCGGTGGGTTTCTGACCCTCCCCCTGGTCCTTCCCCCCTTCAGGGGGGGAGGACCATCCTCTCCAATCCTGGTCTGTCCGGAGTTCGCCATGCCCCCCCCGTTCTCGCCTCCCCGGAGCCGTCCCAGCGTCGGCCTGCTGTTCAATCCCACCACCCCCGAGGTGATGCGGGAGGTCGGCGATCTGGTGGAGCACCTCTCGGTGAACCCGGGACAGATGTTCAACGACCTCGGCCCCTGTTCGCCCTTCGGTCGTCGTTTTGCCTTTCCCGATTCCCTGCTGCGCCGTGTCTCGGCCCTCGCCGCCGGACGTCCCCTCAATGGCCACAGCTTCAGCCTCTCGCTCCCCACCGCCGCCCCCCTCGTTGTGGACCTGGCGGGGGCGAGCGCCCTTGTGGGCGATCGACTCGGTGGCTTCGCCTGGCTGTCGGAGCACCTCAACGTGCTTCTGCCTCCCCGGGGCCCCGAACCCCAAGGCGAGGGCGGCATGGCCCTTCCCGTGAGCTGCGACGCCGAAACCTTCGCCCTGCTTGCCGAGAAGTTGCGCCTGCTGCGCCAGTGCACCGGCCTGCCCGTCCTGCTGGAAAACCCCGCCCTGCTCACCCCCTTGGAGGAGATGGAGATGGATGAACCCACCTTCCTCAATGCCCTGCATCGTCAGGGACACGGCGCCGTGCTTCTCGACCTCCACAACCTCCTGGTGAGCGAACGCAACGGGGGCCTGCCCATGGAGCGCTATCTGGAACGCCTCAACCCCGATGCCGTCGTGGAGGTGCACCTGGCCGGCGGGGAGGAGTTGTTCGGCGTCTATAGCGACAGCCATTCCCGGCTCACGCCCCCGGCCGTCTGGTCGCTGGCGCGCTCCTATCTGCCCTGTTGCCCCAATCTGCGCGCGATCAGCTTCGAATACAACGACTCCTACTTCGACATCATCGGCAGTCGCGGTGTGCACGAGGAACTGCTGCGCATGCACGACCTGGCCGAATCCTGCACCCTCACCCCCCTCGCCGCGGGAGCCCCATGTTGAGCGATTTCCAGCAGGCCCTCGCCGAGATCACGGCCTCCCCCGATCTGTGCCGCTCCGTGCGCGGCAACCCGGCCGTGCTGGAGGAGCGCTACCAGCTCACCCCCCGTGAAACCCGACAGGTGCTGGCCGTTGCTCGCCACCCCGCCATGGCCTGCGCCTGCCGCCTCTATCGGGCGAATCGCCTCGCGCCGCTCGCCCGCAATCTGCCGCGCACCATCGCCACCCTGGCCGAGCGGTTGGAGCCGACCCTCAACGCCTACTGGGCGGCCCACCCCTGGCCCTATCGCTACGGCTACCTCGAGAGTGAGCGGTTCTGCGGCTGGCTGGAGACCCGGCTGGCCACGGACCCCGCGCCCGAGGGACTCCTGGAGAGCTGGCGGATCGATCGGCGGGATCTGCGGGGGCGGCTGGGCCTCTTCTTGGCGGATTCCGGCATCCCCGACCCGTCGCTCACGCAATAATGAAATGATCCTTGTCTCGACGGTGAAGGGGATCATGTCCTCCACGGCTCGGCGCCAAGCCAGGCGGGCGGCATGGATGGTCCTCTCGCTGCTGGCCACGGGTCCGGCGTCCACAGCCGTTCTGGCCCAGGTGGTGCCTGGCGGGCTCGGCACCCGCGTGAACGGCACGGCGCTGGGTCGCTGCGCCGCCGGCGTCTGCTCCGTGCGGGGTGGCACCACGGTGGGGCGCACCCTCTATCACCGCTTCGCTCAGTTCGACACGCGCCAAGGCATTCGCCGGGTCGACCTTGACACCCGTGGCCGCTCCAGCGTCGTGGTGGGGGTGAGCCATCCGGACGGCACCTTTTTCGGAGCCCCCCTGCGCATCAGCGGGGCCGCCAGCCTCTTCTGGCTCTCTCCCGGCGGCCTTTGGCTCGGCACCGGCGGCCAGATCCTCGGCGCCACCAACCTCCTGCTCAGCACCGCGCCGACCCTGCGCTTTCCTGGCGGGGAATTCGCGGCCTTGGGCGGACCGGGGGAGCCCTCAGGGCGCCTGCGCGATGTCTCCAGCCTCGACGTTCAGACCCTCTTTTCGGGCACTGGCACAGGCACGGGGCCGATCGTGCTGGCGGGCGGACGCCTCCAGGTGGATCGCCATCTGCTGCTCGACAGCGGCGCCGGACCGATCGTGAGCCTCCCCGGACCGCGCCAGGAGGTGCGCGCCGGGGGCGATGTCGTCCTTCAAGGCGGGGATCTTCTCCTCCAGCGCCTCGACGTTCAGGCGGGCGCCGCCACGGCGGGGGGGCGGCTGTGGCTGCGCTCCGCCTCCCCGCCGGGAGGGGGGCAAGGGCGACTGGAGCTGGCAGACAGCGATTTGCGGGCCCCGCGCCTGCTCCTGGAAGGCGCGACGGTTCGGCTCGACACCGTCCGCCTGGAGGGGGGAGATGTGCAGGTCCGTGCGCGGGAGGCTCTGACGGCATCCGGGCTGCGGGCGATGGCGACGGAGCGTTTGGGCGGTCGCGGATGGTTGGACCTGGCGGCGGGAGCGGGGCGGGGGGGCGCTCCCGGCCTGCGGCTGGAGCGCTCGGAGCTGGAGGGTGCCTCGGTCGGGGTCCGCGCGGCGGGGCCCGTCGACCTGCGGGAGGTGCGGCTGAAGGGCGGCGACCTTTGGCTTGGCACCCTCCCCGGACCTGGCGGCATCGCCCCTCCCCTCCGTCTGGACAACGCCTGGCTGGACGGCGGCGCGCTGTCGATGGCGGCCTCCGGCGACCTGTGGGCCCGCGGGCTGCGGGCCAGCGGGGAGGGAGGGGCCATCCAGCTGGCTGCCCGGAGGCTGGAGGTGGAGTCTTCCAGGCTGTCCGCTGACACGATTGTCGGGCGCGCGGATCAGGCCATCCGCCTGCGGGGGGTGACTCTCCAGGCGGGGGATCCGGGGCGTCGCGGACTGGTGCAGCTGGAAACGGCTCCGGCGCCGGAAGCGCCGGATGGCCCCGGGCCGGGCATCAGCGGCGCGATCCAGCTCACGGACACCCGGATCGAGGGGCAGCGGGTCGCGGTGCGCGGCGGCACGATCGGCGTGGCCTCCAGCCGCATCGACGCTCCAAAGGGCCAGATCCACCTGGAAGCCAAGGCGGGCGACCTTGAGGTGAGCGCCAGCACGCTGGATCTGACGGCCCGCACCATGGCCGACCTCAGGGCGCCGGTGAACATCCGGGAGGACGCGTCCGGGGCGGCCGTCGATCTCGGGTTTCCCACCCCCAGCCTCGGGCTGTTCAGCGCGGCCAACATTCAGATCCGCGCCGGCAGCAGCCTCCTCGGCGGCCAGGACCTCACCCCGTTGCTCACGGGCCACCCCGGCTGGCAACGGGAGGACATCCGGCTCACCGACACCAGCGGCATCGTCATCGTCGATGCCGACTTCGGGCTCACCATCGCGAACAGCTCGATCGCGGCGGACGCCAGCCACAACCTGGCCGGCAACGTGCTGTTGCGCTCCCGCTCGCTGGATGGGGCCGGTACGCTGACCGTGCGCGACGCCTCCCTGTCCGCCAGCGGCGGGGCCGGCAGCGGAGACATCCGCTTGACCAGCGCCAACGGCCTGCTCCTCGAACGCAGTCGGCTCGCCGCCCAGTCGACCCGGAGCCCGGAGGATCCCGGCACCCTGATCAGCGGGGGGGAGATCACGCTCACCAACAGCTCCGAACGAGAGCCGATCATCCTCCGCCAGTCGCGGGTGCTGGCCGAGCAGAGCGGAGGTGGAGGGAGCCTTCCCATCACGGTGCTCGATGGCAGCGACACAGCTCTGGGGGCGATGACCTTTCAGGACCTGTACGACGACAACGACAGGGACAGCATCGGCGGCATCATCACCCTGGTGAGCGCCGGAGGCCTGCGCCTGGAGGGCCCGACCACCCGCGTTTCCGTCGACAGCGCCCCCCCGTCGGGCGGCCCGCTGGACAGCCTGGGCGGAACCCTGCGCATCGTGAATCTCAGCCGGGACCCGATCCTGCTGGAGGCCGCGGATCCCTTCCACTTCCGGTCCGCTCCTCCCGCAGACGCTCGCGCCTTGTGGCGAACCGGGGAGCTGCTGCTGGTGCGCTCCGGCGACCCTCCGCCCTCCTTTGCTCGGTTGTGGGGACAGGATCGTCTGCCGAATCCCTATCTGTTCCAGCCTGGAATGGAAAGCGAGGACGCGGTCTTTGCCGGAGGCATTGACGCCTATCCCGTCGGACTGCCTCAGGAGATCCGGGAGCGGGTCCTGGCGCGGCGGCCCGATGTCGTCCTTTCGGTTGGCGCCGTTCCTCGGGCGATCGACCTGCCGAGCTCCCAGCGGCAACCGCAACCGCCAGGTGACACGCCCGCCACCGCAGCCAGGACGGCCGTTCATGGCCGTCCCCTCCCGTGGCGTTTCTGGGAGCCGGCGGCGTCCGGTGGCGTCCCGGCCCCTCCGTCCCTCACCCTCACCGCCTCCAACTCCCCCGCAAGCGGACTTGCCGCCAGCGGCGCGGCGTCCAGCCAGGCGCTGACGCCAGAGGCCGCGGAGCGCTCTCTGCAGGGCACGGATCAGGCCGCGGCCCAGCGGGTCAGCGCCGCTCTTGGCCTGGCCTCGCCCGCCGTCCCCACCCTGCAGGTGTCCGCCCTGCAGACCCTCCTGCGGAACGCCATCCGCACGGCGCCCGCCCTCCGCCCGGACCCCCAGCCCTATCGCCCCGCCATTCTTCAGATCAGCGCCGCCACTTTGCCGGGCACCGATCAGCTTCAGATCAACCACATCCTCATCCCCGCCACGGGCGTGATCCAGGGGTGGCAGACCCGGGTGGCGAGGGAGCCCTTTCGACGGCGGGTGGAGGCGTTCCAACGGCAGCTCAGCCAGGACGATGGGCCGGGGGTTCGCGAGCCGGGTGCGTCGTTATCAGCCGTGTTGCTGGCTCCCGTCTTGCCGGAGCTGGGACGCCAGGGGGTGAATGCCCTTCTGCTGGCGCTCGATCGGGGGCTGCAGGGGGTTCCCTTCGCCGCGCTCCCCGTCGGGGACGCCATGTTGATCGATCGGGTCGCGCTCACGGTGACGCCCACCCTGGCCTTCCTCCAGGGCCGCGACCGCGAGCCGGTGGGCCCCGGCCCCGGGCCGCGAGCGCTGTTGGCCGGTTCCAGCCGTTTCGCCAATGGCCTGGCTCCTCTGCCGATGGCGGCCCAGGAGCTGCGCCAGGTGGCCTCCCTTCATCCTGACGCCTTGATCCTGCTCGACAGCGCCTTCAGCGCCGAAGCCATCCTCCGGCAGATGGAAACCCGGGCGATCGGGATCCTGCACCTGGCCACCCACGCCGATTTTTCCAGCCACTCCCCTGAAAAGGGACGCGTCTACACCCACGCCGGCGAACTGTCCCTGGCCCGTCTGGGGCGCGAGCTGCGTCGCGCGGGCAGGGAACCCTTGGACATGTTTGTGCTCAACGGATGTCGCACGGCCGTGGGCGATGAAGATCAGGAGCTGGGCATCTCCGGCCTCGCGTTGCAGGCCAATGCCCGCAGCGCCCTCGGCAATCTGTGGTATGTGGATGATGTGGTGACAGCCGCCTTCTCCGTGCAGTTCCATCGCGCTCTGCAGCGGGGTCTGAGGAAGGATGAAGCCCTGCGCCAAACCCAACGCTTGTTTCGTCAAGGCGGCGTCGCGGTGCGCGGCGACGCGATGATCAATGAACAGGGCGACGTGCTCATCTCTGGCCTCAGTCGCGCGGATCAGTTGCGACTGCGCGCGCGACTGCGCGATCCGTATTACTGGGCGGGAGCCACCCTGTCCGGCAGCCCCTGGTAGCCCATTCCGGCCACCACCATCCCCCGCAAGGAGACACCATGCTCGATGCCAGCACCCTTGGCCAGCCAGCCCTCCCCCCCCGCGCCGGGCGGATGCGGGCGCGCGCTCTTCTGGCGGGGGCCCTGCTCGCGGGGCCGCTGGGCCTGGCGCAGGGGTCCAAAGCCGACCCGCTCGTGGCGGGGGAGGTCTGCAGTGCGGATGCAAGCCGCGCGACCAGCGTTTGGCGTTGTGCGCCCTCGCCGACCAAGACGGTCTTCTGGGTTCCTCCCTGCACAAGTGGCGACCTCGCCCTCGACGTCTCCAGTGGAACGAGGAGTCTGATTGTGTACAGCACCGACCAGGGTCGCAGATTGACGGTGAACGGCACCACTGGCAATGACATTCTTGTCGGAAGCCCGTTGACGAGTGAAACCCTTCGCGGCGGCAATGGTCGCAACACCTACATTGTCGGCGGTGCCAACACTTACACTGCGGCCGTGGGTGATGCGATCATCCTGACCGCAACGTCCAAAGAACTAGACAGTGTCCGCCTCAACAGCCCTCTGCCCGATTACATCCACATCAACGCTCCCGCCCAATCCAACCCGGGGTCGCTGATCACCGCCACGTCTCCTGCGGTTCCGGTTCCCCTGCGTGGATCATCGGATCTGGCGGGCGTGAGCGTCTGCCCGAGCGCCTTCCTCTTCCCCCCTGCCCGCCAGGGCGCGCCAACGGCGCGGTTGGCCATGGGTGCCTCGGAGGTGCCCTGCAGTCCCTGCGTCGCTTCAGCCAGCGCCAGGGAGACGACCGCCGAAGACTTTCCAGGGGTCGCCACCATCGAGGGTTTCGACCTCCATCCCCAGCGGGGTGATCGCATCCTGCTGCCCGCAGAGCTCTATCGCTTCCAGGGCAAAAGCCTGGAGGGGCGCCCGGTGATCCCCATCCTGATCGTCCAGGACGTCCGCTTTCGCCCCGGGGGCGTTCTGGTCACGGAGGAGGAGCTGCGGCGTGTGCTGCGAGAGGCCTCGGGTCTCGAACAGATCCGCAGCGCCCAAGCCCCCTTGGTGTATTTCCCCCAGAACGGTCTGCTGGTGTTCTCCCAGAACGCGGAAGCCCTGGGCAGCCGTCGAAATCCAGGCCGGGTGATCGCCCGGTTGCTCGCTGGCGACGGCAGGCCCGTGAAGCTGCCCCAACCGGCGCGGGAGGCGCTCTTCCCGGCCAGGTTTGTGGCGTTCACACCCACCCCACCCCGAACGACGGCCGGTCCCCTGGCCCCTCAGCCGCGCTGATGTCTCCCGCCGCCGCGGCCCCCCTGCTGGTGGCCCAGCTGCTCGCCCCCTCCCCCCAGCCCGGACCCGTGCGCTTGCCGGCGCGGGAGCGCCCGCCCGTTCTGTCGCCCGCGCCTTCTCCCACCCCACCCCTGGCGCCGGATCCCGCCGCGCCCTCCGGCCCCTTGCCGCGGGTGGAGGGCCTGGAGCGCTACCCGCCTCCCCTGCTCCAACAGATCCTGGCTCCCTGTCTGGCCTCGGACGAGGACCCGGCGGGCGGCGGTCGCCTGGAGCGCTGCGCCGCCCTGCTGACCAGCCGCCTGGTGGCTGATGGCTACATCAACAGCCGCGTCTTTGCCCTGCCCGATCCCCCTCCCGCCGGCACCCTGCTGGTGGTGGAGGGGCGCATCGTCGAGGTGCGGGTGGAGAGCACCGACGCGGCCCTGGGCCTCCGGCTGCGGCGGCTTGTGCTGCCCCTGCGGGGGCAGGTGCTCCATCTGCCCACCCTGGAACGCCAACTCGATCTGCTGGAGGGCCTGCCCGGCATCGGCGGCGTGCGGGCCAGCCTCAATCGCCTCGGGGGCGACAGCACCAAGGCGGTGCTCGTGCTCCAGGTGGAACCGGGGAGGGGGGCGCTCCGGGGCGAGATCAGCCTGCGCAACGACGGAAGCGGCGGCAGCGGCCAGTTCCGCGCCCTCGGCGTGGTGGCCCGGGAGGATCTGCTCCGTTCTGCGGATCAGCTGCTTCTGGTGGGCGAACTGGATGGCGACGATCAGGCCGAGCTGGGCTATCGGCTGGTCTCCCTCAGCTATCGCCTCCCCCTGGGGTCCAGGCTGGCCTTCAGCGCGGCCGGCGCCGCCAGTTGGCGGGAGCTGGTGGAGAGTCCGCCGCCGCTGCGGGATCTGCTCTTCCGACAGGAGCAGGGCCTCGGCCGCTTCGACCTCAGCCTGCACGAGGGCTTGCGCCAGCGGCTCTCCGTCTTCGCGGGGCTCAGTGCCAATCGCAACCGCGCCTGGCTCGCGGGGGAACGCTTTGCCGCCATTCCGGGCGGGGGCGACGCCGGAGCCCTGAACACCGGTTTCCTCCAGGCGGGCCTGGCTTGGGAGGTCGCGCTCGTCGACGCGGCCCTCACCGCCACCCTCTACGGCCTGCAGGGGCTGGCGGCCTTCAGCGGCGAGCCGGCGCTTCGGGAGCTGGCCGCAGATGGCATCCACGCGGGCCGGGCCCGCGCTCTCGGGGGCGAGCTCGCCCTGGCCTGGCCCCTGGCACCCCGGTGGCGGCTCCGGCTCCGGGCCGCGGGCCAGGGCGCCTTCGCGCCCCTCACCAGTCCGATGGGTTTCAGCCTCGGCAGCGACAACGGCCTGCGGGGCCTGCCCTCCCAGGTGATCAGTGGCGACAGCGGCCTGCTGGGCAGCGGCGAGCTCAGTTGGACGTTCTGGCGCCAGGGCGCGCGGGAGCTGCAGCTGGGGCCGTTCCTCGGCGCGGGCTGGGTGAGCACCGCCCGGTCGCTGGGTGTCGAGAGCGGCAGCGTCGGGGCCGGTGGCCTGCTGCTGCGCTGGCTCAGCGGCCCCCGCTGGCAGCTGGAGCTGGGCTGGACCTCCCAGTTCGGCGACCCCGTGGTGTCGGCCGTGCCCAACTGGTTGCTCGACAATGGCGTCACCACGCGCGTGAGCTACCGCTTCTGAGCCGGATCCTTTGCTATGCCCTGGCGGTGCTGGTTCTGCTGGCCCTGCACAAGGGGCGGCTGGCGGAGGCGGGCAACCTGCGCCTCCACGACCTGGCCCTGCGGTGGCGTCCCCTGCCCTCGGCGGCGGGCCTGCCGATCCGGGTGGTGGCCATCGAGGAGGAGGATCTGCGCCGCCTCGGTTGGCCCCTCGACGACCGCCATCTGGTGGGCGCGATTCGCCGGCTGGAGGGCGCTGGCGTGCGGACGATCGGCCTCGACCTGTACCGCGACCTGGGGG
>JBKDSZ010000156.1:0-10130 GCA_046340375.1 Cyanobacteriota bacterium
ACACGGCCCGAGACGTGCACCCTGTTGGGCCTGCCAAGCGGCGCGGAGACGAGCCTGGCTGCGGCGGACGCGATCTGTGCCGGCGTGGAGCTCGCGCGGCGGCTCGTGGCCTCCCCCCCCAACCACGGCACCCCGGCGGCCCTGGCGGAAGAGGCGGCCACGATCGCCCGGGAGCAGGGGCTGACGCTGAAGGTGTTGGAGCGGGCCGACTGCGAGGCCCTGGGGATGGGGGCCTATCTGGGGGTGGCCCAGGGCTCCGACCTGCCGCCGAAATTCATCCATCTCACCTACACCCCCGCCGGGGAGGTGAAGCGACGGGTGGCGCTGGTGGGGAAAGGTCTCACTTTTGATTCCGGGGGCTACAACCTCAAGGGGCCAGGCTCCCAGATCGAGATGATGAAATACGACATGGGCGGCAGCGCAGCGGTGCTCGGTGCGGCGCGGGCGATTGGTCAGCTGCGGCCGGAGGGCGTGGAGGTGCATGTCCTGGTGGCGAGCTGCGAAAACATGATCAGCGGCGGCGCGATCCACCCCGGCGATGTGCTGCGGGCCTCCAACGGCAAGACGATCGAGATCAACAACACCGATGCGGAGGGTCGGCTGACCCTGGCGGATGCGCTGGTGTACGCCAACCAGCTGAAGCCCGACGCGGTGGTGGATCTGGCCACCCTCACCGGCGCCTGCGTCATCGCCCTGGGGGAGGAGATCGCGGGGCTCTGGGCCAGCCACGACGGGCTGGCGGAGGCGCTCGCCACGGCCTCCCGGGACGCGGGGGAGGCGCTCTGGCGGATGCCGCTGCGGGGCTCCTACAAGGACGGACTGAAGAGCCACATCGCCGACATGAAGAACACCGGGCCCCGGGCGGGCGGCTCGATCACGGCAGCCCTTTTTCTGCGGGATTTCGTCAGCGAGGGACTGCCAGGGGCCCATCTCGCCACCGCGGGCACGGTCTGGAGCGAGAAGGGCCGGGGGGAGGATCCCCCCGGAGCGACGGGATTCGGGGTGCGCACTCTGGTGCGGTGGGTGCTGGCGGGGGCACCCGCCTGAGGCCTCAGGCGGCGGCCATCTCGCCGAGGGAGGACGCCAGGGGCTCGCGCTGGAGGGAGGAGGGGGGATCAAGGGCGTGGATCTGCCAGTGCACCCGCTCGCCGTGGTGGGCCAGCACCCGGTCCACATCCTGGGCGGCCAGCTGGGGCGTGGCGTAAGGACCGACATGACGGATCTGCAGGCCGTCGCGAATGGTCAGCACGGACATACAAACCGTGGGAGCGCTGGACTCGCTCACGGTAAGGGGAATCGCCTGGCCTGCACAGGGGAAAAGGCGCAACAATCGCGACAGATCCCCCGGGAACCGGGAGCAGGTTCTTCAGGGTTTGCACAGAGTTGCGCCCGAAGACAAGCGGCGGCGCTCAGCCGGCCGAAGCGGAAGCGGGCGGCTGAGCGAGGGGGGCCGCCGGGAGGGCCGCCGGGGGGGCGGTGCTCGACGGGGCCTGGACGTCGGCGTTGGGCGAGGTGGCGTTGGGCGAGGCGGCGCTGGCCGCGGACCCCTCGCCCCGACCACCCCAGCGCTCGCGGGTGCGGGCGCGGGCACCCCACACCGCGTCGAGCCGACGATCGCGCCCGCAGGCCCAGCGGTAGTACTGGTATTTCAATCCATTGCGCCGGGCGTAGTTCTGGTGATACTCCTCTGCGGGCCAGAACCGGGAGAGGGGCCGGATGGCCACCTTCAGCGACGCGGCGGGCCGCCCCAGCTCCCGCGCGGCGGACACCAGGCTGTTGCGGGCCTCCACGGCCTGGCTGGCACTGGTGGTGAAGATCACCGGTTTGTAGGACTCGCCACGGTCGCAAAATTGCCCGCCGCCATCGAAGGGATCGATGTTGCGCCAGTAGGCCCGCAGCAAAGCCTCGTAGCGCAGCCGGGTGGTGTCGAACCGCACGCGCACCACCTCCTGGTGGCCCGTGCCACCAGCGGACACCTGCCGGTAGGTGGGCTGGGCCAGCTTGCCGCCGCTGTAGCCGCTCTCCACCTCCAACACCCCCGGCAGACCCTCCAGGTCGTGTTCCAGACACCAGAAGCAACCGCCCGCCAGCACAGCCTCCTCCGTGGCGGCCAGAGCCGGCGCCGCCGGTCCGAGGAGGAGCAGCAGGCCACTCAACAGCAAGGCGATCACGCGCATGGGCCCGACTCCGTCACCTGATCCAGAATGGCCGCTGCGGCCCGTCGGGTGACGCCGGGTTCCCCCAGGGCGGCCCGCAGGCGGTCGTAGCCCTCCAGCTGCCGTCGCCGCGCCGCGCTGTCCGCCGGCAGCAGCTCCGCCACAGCGGCGGCGATGGTTTCGGGGTTGAATTGGTCCTGGAGCAGCTCCGGCACCAGGCGTTCGTTGAGCACCAGGTTGACCGGCGAGATGTGCGACACGTTGAAGCGCAAAAGATGGCGGGCGATGAAGGCGGTGGCCCGGCTCACCCGATAGCCCGCCACTTGGGGCACCCTCCGCAGGGCCAGCTCCAGGTTGGCCGTGCCCGATTTGGTCAGGGCCACGTCGGCGGCGGCGCAGAGGCTGGGCTTGAGGCGATCCGCCTCGGAGGCGGGCACGATCCGAACCCGGGCCCCGGCCTCGGCCATGGCCCGCCCCAGGCTCTCCTCAAAGCCTGGCAGGCCCGCCGGCAGGAGCACCTCCAACGCGGGCAGCCGCTGCTGGAGCAGGGCCACGGCGGCGGCCATGGAGGGGAGGAGATAGCGCAGCTCCTGGGGACGGGAGGCCGGCAGCACCAGGAGCACGGGCGCCTCCTCCGCCAGGCCGAGCTCCTGACGGGCCACCGTGCGGACGGGAGCGTCACCGAGGGTGTCGATCAGGGGATGACCCACCCAGGTGACCGTGGCGCCGCGGGCCGCGTAGAAGGTGGCTTCCTCGGGAAAGATCGCCAGGATGCGATCCGTGAAGCCGATCAGGCGGGTGGTGCCCCCCTCGCCGAGGCGAAAGGCCCATTCCTGGGGGGCGATGTAGTAGCTGATGGGAACGCGAGGGTAGAGGCGCTTGAGGCGCAGCCCGAGGTTGATGTTGGCCCCCATGTAGTCGATCAACACCACCCCCTGGGGGGGATGATGGCGCAGCCACTGGCGCAGGCGCCGCTGCAGCCGCAGGGTGGGCAGGATCATCGGAACGGCTTCCCAGAGGCCGATGGCCCCCAGGCGGCTGGTGTCGGCAAGCAGCTCCGCCCCGGCCCGCCGCATGCGCTCCCCCCCCAGGGCCACCACCTCCAGGGGGAGATCACGGCGCCGGGCTTCGTCATGGAGGGCCCGGATCAGCAGGGATCCCTGCAGATCACCGGACACTTCGCCGGTGCTCACCAGCAAGCGGGTCATCCGCGCTGCGCCGGCAAGGGGCCCCGACGTCCCGGCCCGATGGAGGCCTCCAGAAAGCGGCAGAGCTGCTCGGCGGGGGGGAGCAGCGGAAGGGTGAGGGCTTCGGCGAGGGCCTCCGCGAACACCCGCTGGCTGCGATAGAGGAGCGTCCAGATCTCCTGAAGCTGACGCATCTGGGCACCGTCGTCGTTTTGGGCGATGCCACTGCGCCGCAGGCCGATCTTGTTGAGGCCCCGGATGCGGCCCGGATGGCCCTCGATCATCATGAAGGGGGGCACATCCCGGTCGATGCGACTCATCCCCCCCACCATGGCCAGGGTGCCGATATGCACGAACTGGTGGATGCCCAGCACCCCCCCGATCACCGCCCGATCACTGATCACCACATGGCCCGCCACGGCCACGCCGTTGGCGATGACGATGCGATCGCCAAGCTGGCAGTTGTGGCCGATGTGGCTGTACGCCATCAGGAGATTGCCGCTGCCGAGCACGGTTTGCTCCCCCTCATGGGTGGCCCGGTTGATGGTGACGCACTCCCGAATGGTGTTGTCATCCCCGAGCACCACCTCCGTGGAGGCGCCGTTGTATTTGAGGTCGTGGGGTTCGAGGCCGATGCAGGCGCCGGGGAAGAGGCGGTTGCGCTCCCCCAGGCGCACCCGCCCGTCAATCACCACATGGGGACCAATGCGGCTCTCGCGGCCGATCGTCACCTCCGGGCCGATCACCGCGTAGGGACCGATCTCGACACCCCCCGCCAGCTCCGCCCGGGGATCAACCACGGCCGTGGGATGCACCTTGGTTGCCATGGCTGTGCTCGACATCGCCTCAATCCACCAGGGAGAACATGAGCTCGCCGGAGCACACCAGATCCCCATCCACACGGGCCTCGGCCCTCACCTTGCCGAAGCGCTGACGCTTCACGCTCAGCAGCTCGCAGCTGATGCGCAGCTGGTCGCCCGGCACCACCGGCTTGCGGAAGCGCACGCCATCAATGCCGGCGAAGACGAACAATCCCTTGGCCAGGTTGGGCATCTGGGTGACGATCAGGCCGCCCACCTGGGCCATGGCCTCCACGATCAACACCCCCGGCATCAGGGGGCGGCCAGGGAAATGGCCCTGAAACTGGGGTTCGTTGAGGGTGACGTTCTTGATGGCCACCGCACGCTTGCCCGGCACATGCTCGATCACCCGATCCACCAGGGCGAAGGGATAGCGGTGGGGCAGCAACCCAAGGATTTGCTCGGTGGTGAGCCCGGAAGAAACGGGCACCGCTTCCTCGGCGGGAGGGGCAACGACCACGGAGGGCGACGGAGAAAGGGGAGGAGAAACGGTCACGGGCACGCGGTGGCAAGGGGTGGGGCCCACTCCGGTGTTGCCTCCAGAGCCGCCGCCAGGGTTGTGTGCAACCCGTGGGATCCTCTGTAGGCGAACACCTGAGCCTGGGGGATGCCGACCAGGGCCAGATCCCCCAACAGGTCCAAAAGCTTATGGCGCACCGGTTCCTCCGGATAGCGCAGGGGGGGGTTGAGCCAGCGGTCGCCATCGCAGACCAGAGCGTTGTCCAGGGCGCCCCCCTGAATCAATCCACCGGCCCGCAGGCGCTCCACCTGCTCCAGGAAGCCGAAGGTGCGCGCGGGCGCCAGCTCCGCCACGAAGGAGGCCGGCGTGAGATCGAGGCTGAACACCTGCCGGCCGATGGCGGCCTGGGGGTACTCCACCGCAGCCGCCAAACGGGGTGCGGCGGCGGGAAGGGCCACGGCGAAACTCTGGCCTTGGTGGCGGGTGAGGGGCCCCGAGAGCAGAAGCGGCGAGCGGGGCCCGACGGCACGCAGCCCCACCTCGGCGATGGCCTCCACCCAGGGAAGGGCGGACCCGTCCAACAAGGGAATCTCCTCCCCCTCCAGCCAGAGTTCCGCCTGGCTCACGCCCGTGCCCGCCAGGGCCGCCAGCAGATGCTCGACGGTGGCCAGGCGCCGTGCTCCAAGCTGCAGGCAGGTGCACAGCCGGGTGTCGACCACCTGGCGGGGGGAGAGGCGCTGAAGGCCGTCGCCGGGAGCCCCGAGCCAACCCACCCAGTAGCCCTCCCGGCTGGAGGGGTCCAGGCGCACCCGGCAGGTGGCCCCGCTGTGGAGCCCCACTCCCTGACGCTCCACCGAAGCGGCCAGGGTGTGGGCCGTCGTGTAATCGGCAGGCCAGGCGCTCACTAGAATTTCCAGCCCACGCCAAGGTTGAAGCGCCAGTCGCCGCTGAAGTCGCGGCTGGCCACCTCGAGCCGCAGGGGGCCGACGGGGGTGGTGACGATCAGGCCGGTGCCGACGGAAAAGCCCTGGCCAGGCTTGTCGAGCAGCTCACCGGGCTGGCCGGGGACGTTGTTCTGGGTGCCGAAGGCGGAGCCTCCATCGACAAACAGCTCGCCGCTCACGATGCTGAATAGGGGGAAGCGATATTCGATCGTCGCTTCCCCGTAGCTGCGACCCACGCCCAGATCGCAGTCGTAGTAGCCGCGAACGGAGTTGCCACCGCCGATGCAGAAGGCCTCATAGGGGGGCAGGCTGCCGATGTTGGACCCGAGGGTGAACTGGAAGGCCAGGGCCTGTTTGCAATCGCCGGTTTGACCGGGCTTGGGGCGGCAGCCCTTGTAGAACTTCAGCCAATTCACCGGGATGTAGTGGGTGAAGCCCGCCCGCAGGCGGTTGAACGTGGGGGAGTCGGGGCCGACGGAGACGAATTGCTCGGTTCCAAGGCTGAGGAAGTTGCCCTTGGTCGGATTGCGGGGATCATTCAGCGTGTTCATGGTGGCGGCAAAGCGCAACCCGAGCAGCTGGTTGGTGTCAGCGCAGTTGTAAGCAATACAGATGACTTTGTTGACGCCCACAGGACCAGCATAACCATCATTAAAGGCATTGGTGGCCACGCCATAGGGCATGCTGTCGCCTGAATAATTGATGGGCTTCACCTGCTGGGCACTGAGGCCGAGCACGATGTTCCAGGGTGCTCGCTTGAAGGGATTGCCAGCATTGAGCGGACGGACGACTTGAACGTTTCCGCCAACCCGCTGGATGACAACCGCATTGCCATTGAAGTCGTACCAGCTGATGTCGCCGAAGGCGGCCTTGGCTTCTTTGACATTGCCAAAAACCTTGCCATCAATGTCGGTATTGTTGATGTTCAGCGCGAGATCTGTGCCAGGAGCCTTGTAGAAGTCAGAGACACCGTAGATGTTGCCGTTGTTCTGACTCTGGAAGATCTGGGGAACATCCCGGCTGATGAAGCCTTTGACCCGCAGGGCGGTGCGGAAGGGATCCCCCTTGATCCAGGGGTCGGTGAAGGTGACATCCGCCAGGCCACCGAACTGGCCATAGGTGAAGCTGGTCGCCACGTCCCAGGCGCGGCCCAGGAAGTTGCTGTCCTGCACCTGCACCTGGCCGAACACGCCCTGGCTCTGGCTGTAGCCCAGGCCGCCGGAGAGGGAGCCGGTGGCCTGCTCCACGATGCCGAGCACGATGGTGATGCGTCCCGGATCGCCGCCATCCGGCCGCAGGGTCACCTTCACATCGCTGAAGAGACCGGTGCCGTAAAGGCGCTTGATGTCGTCTTCAAGGTTGCGGCGGTTGAAGATCTCCCCGGACTTCATGGAGATCTCGCGGGTGATCACCCATGGCTTGGTCTTGCCCTGGATCGGCTGGCCCTTGTCGTTGGTGGTGGAGCCCTCCTTGTTGAGAAACTGCACCTCGACGCCGCTGACGATGCCCTGCCGCACGCCCAGCACGAGCTCCCCTTCCGGACTCACGCGGCTGGGTCCGGTGACCCGCGCCAGGGAGTAGCCCTGGTCGGCATACCACTTCTGCAGCTCCTGAATGCGGGTTTGCAGGGTGGTGAGGTTGATGGTCTTGCCGAGATCCTGCGCGAAGGTGTCCTGGACGACCGTGGCGGGGATCTTTGCGTCCGGGGGGTCCAGGGTCACCTTCGTGAGCACCGGATTGGGGGACACCTTCACCACCAGCCGCACGCCGAGGGGGGAATCCACCGGCTCGATGCGCACATCGGAGAACCAGCCGGTGGCGTAGATCGCGGCCAGATCCTTGCGCAGATCGCTGCGGGTCACCTCCGTGCCCGGCGTGACGGCCATGGCGCGATAGGCGGCCCGTTCGATCCGCTCCTGCTCGGGATGGCCCTTCAGGCCTTCGATCACCACCTCGCTGATCAACACCCGCGGCTCATGGCTGGGGGGCTGGGCGGGTTGCGCCACGGGCGGGTTGGCGGGAGCGGGCGACGGCAGCCCGCTCGGGGGGAGGAGCGGATTGGTGCCTCCCTCGCCGGGGGAGCCGAAGGGCTGGGGCTGCGGCGGCGGGGTGGAGGGGGTGGCTTGGGCCAGCAGGTCGGGCCGCACGGGAGCGGCCGCTGACGCGGCGGGCGCGGGGAAAGCGGACGAGCGGTCAACCAGTTCCAGAAGTGGTCCGGCGGAGGCCGCGCCGCTCAGACGCGCGGAGGACTCGGTCGCGGCGCCCTTCGGTTCGGGGATCTCGGCGGCCAGAACCCTCCCCGAACCCAGAAGGACCAGGGACAGAAGGGGAAGGGCAGCGCCCATTCCCGGCGATCGGAGCGACGAACGGGACTGCGGAAGGGGCGTCGTTCGGGGGCGATCGCCAGGCATGAATCCTCTGCTGCGCGGCCAGGCCGCAATTCCGGCAGACCTTACCGATAAAACCCCGGTTCAGGACAGACCCCTTCGACCCGTTTGCGGACCTCCCCGTAGGCCTCGACAACACCACCGAGATCCTGTCGAAATCGATCCTTGTCCAAAATGCGATCGTTGGCGTCGCTGGTGGCGCGGTCCCAGAGACGGCAGGTGTCCGGGCTGATCTCATCGGCCAGCAGCAACTGACCATCGCGATCGCGGCCCAATTCGATCTTGAAATCCACCAGCTCGAGGCCCACGCCAGCGAACAGGGCAAGGAGTTCCGCGTTGATCCGGCGGGCCAGAGTTTCGATCGTCTGCCGCTCCGCCGGCGTCAGCAAAGCCAGCCGCTCCAGCCGCGCTTCGCTGAGCAGAGGATCGGCAAGGGCGTCGTCCTTGTCATAGAGGTCGAGCAGGGGCGGTTCCAGCGGAGTGCCCGGCGCCAGCGGCAACTGACGGCAAAGGGAGCCCGCCGCCCGATTGCGCATCACCACCTCCAGGGGCACGATCGTCACCGGCCGCACCGCCATCCAGCCCGGCTGGAGGAGCCCGAGGTAGTGGCTGGGCACCCCCTGGCGAGCCAGATGCTCGAACAGCAGGGCGGAGATGCGGCAGTTGTTGAGGCCCTTGCCGACGAGGGAAGCCTTCTTGGCGGCGTTGAAGGCGGTGGCGTCGTCCTTGAACTCCACCGCCAGCACATCGGCCCGATCGGTGGCGTGCACCCGCTTGGCCTTGCCCTCATGCAGCAGGGCGCCGAGCTGGAAGGGAAAACTCATGGGGTGGAGGGCGTGGTGGGAGCGGGCGAGGGGGGAGGGGGCGGCTTGGGCGCGGCGGGAGCGGCGGGGGCGGGCGGCGCGGGGGCCGGGGGAGCCTTGACGGCGGAGTGGCCGCCAGGCGCCCGCGGGGTACGCAGCCGCCCCTCCAGTTGCCGCGCCCGCCCTGCGGCGGAGGGGTTGTCCCGCAGGAGCAGCCACTCGCCGTAGGCGTCATCCAGGCGGGGGCTCAACCGCAGGCGCCGCGCCAGGGCGCGGTCGCTGGGCAGGGCGGCCTGGGCGTCGAGCAGTTCGCTCACCAGGCTCCAGGCCCCGACGGCGGCCGCCTGGTTCAGGGCCGTTTCCAGGATGGCCTCCCGTTCCGCCACGGGCAGCGCCTGGAGCAACGCCACCGCCCGACCGATGCGAGCGGCGCCTGGAGCACCGGGAGCGCCCTGGCGGAGCAGGAGCTGCCCCGCCGCCTCCGCATACCCCCGTGCCTCCAGATGGGCCGCCAGCACCTCCACGCCGGAGCGGCTCACCACGGTGCCGTCGTCACGGCGGCGGATGGGGAGGCTGAGGGCGTTGAGGCGGGTCGGGCTGCCGGCGGTGAGCCGATGGAGGGCCAGGGCGGCCCGCCGGTGGTCGAGGGCGGCATTGGCCGCTCGCCACTGCATCAGCAACCACTGCACCCTTCCCGCCCCGGGACCTGGACCGATCCGATCCAGCACCTGGAGGGCGGCCTGCGGTCCATGGCAGGTGAGGAGCACCTCCGCGTTGGCAAGGAACACTGGCAGCGTCCGGGGAGCGGGGTAGAGGTCGAGGATGTGGGTCTGGAGGAGGCGCAGGCGGGTGGGATTGTCGTCCTGAACGGCGCGAAGGCAGCCGGCGTTGAGCTGATCCAGATCGCTGAGCTTGAGGAGGGCGGCGAAATCGGCCTCGCTCATGGGCTCGGCGGGAGCCGGCGGCGCACCGCCGGCTCCGGCGGGGGGCTGGGGTTGGGGCGCCACGGGCCCTCCCGTGACGCGCTGGGAACGGGGAAGCTCGGCGGCTGGGGCGAGCGCGGCACCGAACAACAACCCCAATCCCAGGGCAACGCCAAGGGGAGCCTTCACCACTGCGGTCACGGGGACGGAGAATGGCAGGGTGGCCACGGGCGAGGCTGCGCTCCGCCCAACCTATCGGCAGCCTCCCTCTCCGCCGCCTTCCGTTTGCTCTCCATGTCGTCCTCGGCCCCCGCTCCCGCCCACCGGTCCCAGACGCCCGCGCGCATTCTTGTGGTGGGCGGGGGCGCGCGCGAAAACGCCCTGGCCTGGGCCCTTGGCCGCTGCCCGGG
>JBKDSZ010000157.1:0-13477 GCA_046340375.1 Cyanobacteriota bacterium
GCCAGGTGGTGCTGCTGGAGCGGGGGGCCCCCCTGTCGCTGGCCGCCACGAACGGGACGGGCCTGCCGCTGTTCCGTGGCCAGGGCGCCCACTCGACGGAGAGCTGGGTCGGGCCCGACGGCGCTCCCTTCCGCCCGCCGACGGTTTATGCCCCCGGGGGCAACACGCGGATCTGGGGCGGGGTGCTGGAGCGGATGCGGGAGGCGGAATTCTCGGGCCTGCCCATGCAGGAGGGGACGGGGCCCGATTGGCAGCTGCGCTACGGCGACCTGGCGCCCTGGTATGCCAAAGCGGAACAGCTGTTGCGGGTGCATGGCCGCGCGGGCTTCGACCCCACCGAGCCCCCCCGCGACACCCCCTACCCCTGCGCGCCCGAACCGCTGCCTCCCTTCCTGGAGGCCTTGGGCGGGGGCCTGGCGCGGCAGGGTCTCCATCCCTATCGCCTGCCCCTGAGCCGCCCGGCGGTTCCGGGCGAAGCGGGTGGGGACGCGGAATCGTGCCTGCTGGGACCAGCCTTGGCGACCGGGCGCTTGCGCCTGATGAGCGGGGCGCGGGTGCGCGCCATCGCCGTCGGGCCCGATGGCCGGCAGGTGCGGGGGGTGGAAGCGGAGATCGGCGGACAGCGATGGCTGTTCCGCGGGCAGCAGGTGGTGTTGGCCGCCGGTGCGGTGAACAGCGCCGTGATTCTGCTGCGGTCCCGCAGTGCGGCCCATCCGAACGGCCTGGCCAATGGCTCGGATCAGGTGGGCCGCAACCTGATGAAACCGCAGCTCAGCGTGATCCTGCAGCGGGCCAGCGCCCCCAATGACGGCCGTTACGATCGCAGCTGGGGCATCACGGATTTCTTCACCGGCGATCGCAACGTGCGCTATGCGTTGGGCACGGTGCAGGCCGGAGGGGGCGTGCTGCGGGATTCTCTGTTCGCTGAATCGCCGCCGGTGTTGTCGCTGGTGGCGCGGTTGCTGCCGGATGCGGCCCTGGAATGGTTGGCAGATCGCTCGTTCACCTGGTGGGCGATGACGCCCGTGCTGCCGGATCCGGCCAACCGGGTGAGCCTCTGCGGCAAACGGGTGCAGGTCGACTACCTGCCCAATTGCCGTGAGGCCCATGATCGGCTGGTCTACCGCTGGTTGGGAGAGATCCAGAAGGTGGATGACGACCCGCTGACGCCGCAGGTGCGCCGCACGATCGTCTACCCCCGCGGCGAAGCGCCCCTGGCGGTGATCGGCCACGCCTGCGGCACCTGCCGCATGGGAAGCGATCCCGCCACGTCCGTGGTCGACCTGCAAGGCCGCTGCCATGACCTCGACAACCTCTGGATTGCCGATGCCAGCGTTTTCCCTGGCTGTCCATCGGTGGGGCCGGGACTCACGGTGGTCGCCAATGGACTGCGGGTGGGCAGCGCGGTGGCGAAGGGGCTCTGATCGGTGTGGGGTGGGAAGGAGGTAGGCGCGGCAAAGGGGCGGGCGCGATCGCGCAAACTCCCTCATCCCGTCAGGGGTGGAGGCGCTGCCGCCGTTGCCGTGCGCGGGTGAAGGCGGCGGCCGCGCCAAGCAGGGGAGCAGGACCCGGCACAGGCGTTGAGTAACCATCCAGATCGGATGTCGTGACCTTGTAGGCCTGAAGGACGCCGGGAATCAGGGCATGGCCCGAGGGAAGGGCTCCCAGTGGAGATCCGAGACTGCCGTCCGCGTTGATGGCCACACAGTTCACTTGCGTGCCGAGGGTGCACTGGGCACGCAGGCGCATGGTGGAGTTGTAGTAGACATCCAATTGGGTGGATGTGCCGTTCTGCGAGACGGAGTAACCGTTGTCTGTTCCGACCAGAAGAAGGAACGAGCCATCAATCAACTGGGGGCCAATGGTGAGCCCCTCCCATTTCTCAGGGGCCAATCCCCCGAGAGCCGCCAGGGGGGAATCGGCAGGCGTGGTGGGGTCGGCCAGATTGATCAAAGCCGTGGGCTGTTTCGTCACAGGAATGACGCCTGTCGGATTGGCCACATTCAAATCCACAAGACTCACATCACTGGCTCCAAGCAGATCGATGCGGTAGACCAGCTTTTGGGGGGGACTCAGCGTGCTGTCCACACCAACGCCACGGTTGTTGCGCTCCAACACCAGGAAGCGATGGTCATCCAAAGCCACCAGGGCAGAGATCCCTCGGCCTTGGGCCGGAGCCGTGCCGGTGCCATCCAGGCGATAGGCGTATTGGCCGACGACACCACCTGAGCCGAGATCAAATTTGAGGATGCGTGAGTAGAGGCTTCTGGCAAAGGAGGATCCAGAACTGTTGCCATCGGTGACGGTGCCGTTCTGGAGCATGGCGTAGGCAAATTTTCCATCCGGGCTGATGGCCAGCCCTTCGAGACCGCGGTTGGGTTCACGACCGGAGGTCAAGGGGCCAGGCTTTGGTGCGGCAGTGTAGTCAAGATTGCTGGAGATTTTGGGAAGGAGGTTGGGCGGCATCGCAAACTGCCGGACCAGGGCACCATCCCGGCCAAATTCGTAGAGCGAAGGACCATATTCATCAGAAACCAGAAAGTTGCCTGTTCGGGGCACAATCACGAAGCCCTCTGGATCAAAGGACAGGCCCAGCACGTTGGAAGGGTTGGGGGCCAGCCCATTCAACGGTGAGGAGCCAAAACGAAATGGAATCGTTTCTTCAATCTTGAAGGTTGAGATGGAGCCCGTTGTTGGGTTGACGGACAGGCTGAACCGGTGCACGCGCGTGTCGTAGTTCATCGTTCCACCACCAGGACCGCGATCCGAAAGCCCCCACCACTCCATGCGATTGGGATCGTAGTAAAGATCAGAAAAGAAACCCACCCTGCCGTTGTTGACAGTGGATCCACCAGAAAGGTCCAGGAGATCGCCGGCCAGGGTCAAGCCATTGGTGAACTGTGGGGCCGCCTGGGCGGGCAAGACGAACGTGACGCCAATCAAAGCGAGGGCAAAGGCTGTCAGACGCATGGCTGGCGTGGAGGATCGCACGTGTTGAGATGATGCAAAGTGGCAGGTTTTCGCTTCTTTAAGTGGGGATGAATAATTGTTTAAGATCCATGGGTGGAGCGTGTCAACAGACTTCGCAGGGAAAGAATAGATCTCACGATGATGGAGGATCGAGGACAGTCCATCGTGGCATTGTTGTGTTTGCAAAGGGTTTATGGCGTCCGGGCTCCCTTCCTGGTGCTTGATGCATTGCCACTGGCAGGTTTGATGGACAGGTCAGTTGCCGACCTCGCCCATCCCCACTCCTGATGACAGTGGCCACGCGAACGCCTGATCATCCGCCATTGCCTCCGAGATCATCAAGAGCACGAGGTAACGCTGGCTATGAATCTTGTTGGTCCCACCCAAGTGCTGCAAGGGAGAGGAGGGGTGAGAGCAAGATCTGCTCGTCCGCGATCAGATGCGAGGGAACCAATTCAAACCCTGCTGCGAAATGGGACGGGATGAATCCAGCGATCCCGCTTCGCAAGACTGTCGTCAACGCCTCCATTCAACAGAGAAGTCATGCCTCCCTCGGCCGCTTGGATCGAATAATCAAATCTGATGGACGTTTGTACGGATCGAGCCAATAGCCTGCCATAACAATCCAAAGTCATTCTGGCGCATGACGCTTGTCTGGTGGCAGTTTCTACACTCCCGCAGGCTCATGGCGGGGGATGGAACCGGGGGATTCGTGAACCCGGCCCTAACCGAGATCAAACGAGTTGCTGTTGGTGGGCGTCCTGAAGGTGTGGTCGGGAGGCGTCGCGCGGATGTGGTTGAGGGTCCAGCCGTTGCTGTCTGCTGCCCTTGCGGTGTGCGCTGGCCTCGTCATCGGCGGGTGGCCTCCCTTTTCACTGCCATCCCTGGCGTAAGGCGCCCTAAGGGTGCCTTGGCGATCGGCGAGAGCCTGATCCGCCAGCCTGCGGATAGAAGGCGGAGGATGAGCAGGCGGGATGCGCTTTCCAATGGAGCTTCTCACCCCACCCGCCGCCGCAAGGCCGCCAGCAACCGCTCGAACGTCTCCGGCAATGGTGCTTCAAAGGTGAGGCGTTCGCCGCTGATCGGATGGTTGAGGCCGAGGCTGACGGCGTGAAGAGCCTGTCCGGGGAGGTCCACGGGCAGGCGACGAGCACGGGAATAGAGGGGATCACCGACGATCGGGTGTTGGATGTGGGCGCAGTGGACGCGGATCTGGTGGGTGCGTCCCGTGTCGAGCTGGAAGCGGAGCAGGGCATGGTCTCCGAGGCGCTCGATCACCCGCCAGTGGGTGCAGGCGTGGCGGCCCGTGGCGTCGCTGACGACGGCGTACTTCTTGCGATCCACAGGATGGCGACCAATGGCGCCCACGATCGTTCCCCCCTCGGCTGCGGGCTGACCGTGCACCACCCCCAGATACTCCCGTTTGGCGATGCGCTTCTGGATCTGTCCCTGCAGACGCACAAGGGCTTCCTGGCTCTTGGCGATCACGATGCAGCCGGTGGTGTCCTTGTCGAGCCGATGCACGATGCCCGGGCGCAGCTCGCCGCCGATGCCGGGCAGATCGGGGCAGTGATGCAGGAGGGCGTTCACCAGGGTGCCGTCCTTGTTGCCCGGCGCGGGATGCACCGTCAGGCCAGCGGGCTTGTTGACCACGATCAGGTGCGCGTCCTCAAAGAGCACATCCAGAGGGATCTCCTGGGGCACCAGGTAGGGAAGGGGTTCGGGCGGCGGCATCCACAGCTCCACCACCGCGCCCTGTCGGAGGGGCGTTTTGGCACGGCCGGTGACCCCGTTGACGCGCACATAGCCCGCGTCAATGAACTTCTGAATCCGGGCCCGGCTCTGCTCCGGCCGTTGCGACACCAGCCAGCGATCCAGCCGCATCGGCAGGGGCTTGGGATAGCTGAGGGTGAGAAGGTCCCCTTCGCCCTCACCGAATTGGAGCATGCGCCTGCACGGGTTCTTTCTCATGGTGGCTTGGTGGCGGGCAAAAGGGGACGGCGGCCGCTCAGTCCTCCGTTGGCGCTGGTGTTCGCTTGATCGGTTCGACGGTCGAGCGGCTCCGCCACCCTCACCACCCCTCCGCCGCCCGGACCCAGCGCCGCAGATGCCGCCCAGCTGTCCAACCTCGGCATCGCCCATCGCCAAAGGGGCCGACTGGAACGGCTGGAGGCGGTCAGCGGGTCCCTGCAGGGTGCGGCGCGGGCTGCCTGTGCCGCCGCCATTGCAAACAAACTGACCTCAAGCAAGTTCCAGGCCAACTTCGCGGCCACGATCACGCTCGGTAGCGGCGTCGCGACCCGGACGTTTGTGGTGATCAACGACGCCGTCCCCGGGTTCAATCTCAACGACGACGCCCTGATCGACGTCAGCGGATTCACCGGCACCTTCAACACCTCCAGGTTCGTCACCAGCTGAGCAGCCTGGCCGGCGTGCTCCCCCTTCACCCCGGGAGTTCCAACGCCATCGGCCCCAGCCGTCCGCAGCGGAAGTCATCCAGCAGGCGGGTGGCCATCCGCAAACCATCGCCGCTGGTGTGACGCGCGGCGGCGCTGGCCAACCAGCCTTGGGGGTCTGGAGCCACCGCTTCGACCGCATCCGAAGCGGTGGGGACCAACGCCATGCCGTAGCGCGTCTCCAGTGCCCCCGGGGCCGCGCCAGAGCTCGGCTGGGCCGTGAGCGCCAGCAGCCGCTGCAGAAACGCCAGGGCCACCAGCTCCGGGTCGTAGGCCGCCTGGCCGATGTCGTCGCAGATGGCCAGCAGCACGGCCGCCGCCTGATCGTCCAGCAGGGGGGGGAGCACGCCGGGGGCATCGAGCAGATCGAGGGCCTGGCCCAGGCGCACCCAGCGCAGGGCGCGGGTGACACCGGGCCGGCGGGCGCTCTCCACCACCCGGCGCCCCACGAGCCGATTGATCAGGGCCGATTTGCCCACATTCGGAAACCCCAGCACCAACGCCCGCACCGGCCGGGGTCGCATGCCTCGGCCGATGCGGCGGGCGTTGAGGGCCTCGCCGGCCTGGATCGCCGCCTCCCGCAGCGCCTTCACCCCCGTGCCGGCCTTGGCGTCACACCAGAGGGAAGCCCGCTGCCGCTGCCGAAACCAGGCCTCCCAGGCCTGGCGGGCGGCCGGGGGCACCATGTCGATCCGGTTGAGCACCAGCAGATGGGGTTTGTCCCGGATCCAGCGGGCCAGGCGGGGGTGGCCGGTGGCCTGGGGGATGCGGGCATCCCGCACCTCCAGCACCAGATCCACCTTGTCGAGGTTGGCGTTGAGGGCCTGCTCCGCCTTGGCGATGTGGCCCGGATACCACTGGATCAGCGGCTGCGGACCCGTGCCGGACGCCGGCTGACCGGTGGCGGAGGGGGGGGGGCATCAGGGCACCACCATCACCGGGCAGGGCGCCAGCTGGATCACACGGGCGGCGGTGCTGTGCTGGTCCTCCTCCAGAGTCAGGCCCCGGGTGCCCATCACGATCAAATCTGCGTTCACCTCCTCCGCCACGTCCCCGATCACGAAGGCCGGCTTGCCCTCGCGCTCGAACACGTCACAGGCCAGGCCGGCCTCCTCGAAGCTCTCCCGCGCCTTCTCCAGCAGCCGGGTGACGGAGGCCGGCTCATGCATCATTCCTCCCTCCTCCTCTTCCACCACGGCGAGGAGTACCACTCGACTGCCGTGCTGCCGGGCCAGCTGGATGACCTTTCCCGCCATTTCCATCGTCTGGCGGCTGTTGTCGATGGGGAAGAGAACGGTGTCGAACATGGTCCGCAGAACGGCCTCTCCTGTCTAGCGCTGCCGGGGGCCCACGTCCGGGCGGGGAGCCGAATGGGCTCGGCAGGGGCCTGGGGGTGGGAGGAAAGGAGGTTGAGGGGTTAATCTCCCCCCGCCTTCCCTTGTGCCCGCCACCATGCCAAAGCGCTCCCTTGCCTCCCTCGGAGAAGCTGACCTGCGCGGCAAGCGCGTGCTGGTGCGCGTGGATTTCAACGTCCCCCAGGATGACAGCGGCGCCATCACCGATGACACCCGCATTCGGGCCGCCCTGCCCACCATCAGCTTCCTGCGGGACCTGGGCGCCAAGGTGATTCTGGCCGCCCACTTCGGTCGTCCCAAGGGCCAGGTGAACGAGGGCATGCGCCTCACCCAGGTGGCGGCCCGCCTGAGTGACCTGCTGGGCGTGCCGGTGGAGAAGACGGAAAGCTGCGTGGGAGAGGACGCGGAGGCCAAGGTGGCGGCCCTGGAGGAAGGGGGCGTGGTGTTGCTCGAAAACGTGCGCTTCTTCGCGGAGGAGGAGAAGAATGACGCGGCGTTCGCCAAGAAACTGGCGGAGCTGGCGGAGATGTACGTGAACGACGCCTTCGGCGCTGCCCACCGGGCCCATGCCTCCACCGAAGGGGTGACCAAGTTTCTCAGCCCGAACGTGGCGGGCCACTTGATGGAGAAGGAACTGGCCTATCTGCAGGGCGCCATCGACAACCCCAAGCGTCCCCTGGCGGCCATCGTGGGCGGGTCGAAGGTGAGCAGCAAGATCGGCGTGCTGGAGGCCCTGATCGAGAAGTGCGACAAGATCCTGATCGGCGGCGGCATGATCTTCACCTTCTACAAAGCCCGTGGCCTGTCGGTGGGCAAGAGCCTGGTGGAGGAGGAGAAGCTGGAGCTCGCCAAGGAGCTGGAGGCCAAGGCGGCCGCCAAGGGCGTGCAATTCCTGCTGCCCACCGATGTGGTGCTGGCGGACGACTTCAAGGCGAATGCCAACAGCCAGATCGCCAAGGTGGAGGCCATCCCCGATGGCTGGATGGGTCTGGACATCGGCCCCGATTCCGTGAAGCTGTTCCAGAACGCTCTGGCCGACTGTCAGACGGTGATTTGGAATGGTCCGATGGGTGTGTTTGAGTTCGACAAATTCGCCGCCGGCACCAACGCCATCGCCCACACCCTCGCCGATCTGAGCGCCAAGGGAACGATCACCATCATCGGCGGTGGCGATTCTGTCGCTGCGGTCGAGAAGGTGGGCGTGGCCGAGAAGATGAGCCACATTTCCACCGGCGGTGGCGCCAGCCTCGAACTGCTGGAAGGAAAGGTGCTGCCCGGGGTGGCAGCTCTGGATGAGGCCTGAAGCCCGCCATCGGGTTCCGGGGGGCGGGCTGGGGGCGTTGCTCGCCCTCCTGCCCACCCTTTTTGGTGGCTTTGGCCCGAGCGGTCTTCCGCTGGCTCAAGGGGCTGAGCGGGCTCCTGAACCGTCAAGCGTTCTGCGGAACGGCGTGCCCTCGTCCACGGCCGCCATCCCCGCAACCCCCTCCCCGGCGGAACAGCTGGCGATCCTGAATCAACGCCTCTATCGCAATCGCGACCACCTGGAGCGCAATGCCCGCCGGATCACCCTGGCGGAGTCCATGGCCCTGGCTCTGGAGCGGAATCCGATTCTGGCCAAAGCCCATGCCGGCATCGAAGCCACCCGCTGGTCGGGGGTGGCGATTCGTCGCGAATGGTCGCCCAGCCTCAAGGCGGACAACAACGATCCCGGCCTGGTGGGCGTTCAGCAAAACCGCGACAACACCCTCTCGGTGTCGTCGCCGGAATTGACCCTGGAGTGGACCTTCTTCGATCCCAGTCGCACGCCCCGCGCCCGGGCCAATCAGGCCAACCTGGACGCCGACCGCTTCCTCTTTGATGTGGGAGCCCGCTCCCTGATGCTCAACGTGCAGGAGAGCTATGTCGACCTGCAGTCGCTGCTGCTGCTGGAGGTGGAGTATCGCCAGCTGAGCGCGATGGTGGACCACTGGCTGGCGCTGGCCCGGGCCCGCCGCGGAGCGTCGCCCGATGTGGACCAGCTCGTCAGCCAGCAGCTGGCCCTGTTGATCCTGCGGGTCGACACCCATGAGCTGGTGATCGTCGCCGCCTCCAAACTGGCCCGGGCGCTCAGCCTGCCCCCCGGCGATCTGGTGCTGCCCGCGGAGCCGTTGGCCCAGCGGGGGCAGTGGACCCTCTCCCGCCAGGAGACGATCGAGCAAGCCCTGCGCCTGCGGGAGGAGATCCAACGCAGTCTGGCGACCGCCCGCAGCTACGCCTGGACCGCCGTCGCCACCCGCAAGGGCTATCTCCCCACCCTCTCCGTGGAGGGCACCGGCTCGACGCAGACCAGCAGCAACAGCTCCGATCTCAACTCCGAGGCCATGGTGGGGATGAATGTGCGCTGGACGTTCTTTGACGGCGGCATCCTGGCGGCGAAGGCCACCTCCCAGCGCCGGCAGCAGGATCAGGCCCTCCAGCAGGCCGCCCTCGACCGTCTGGCGGTGACAGAGGAGGTGGAAACGAGCTTTGCGGCCTACATCAACAGCCAGATCGTCGCGGACACCGCCATCGCCCAGATGAAGAGCGCCCGGGCGTCGTTCCTGTCAGCCACAACGAGCTTTCAGGCCGGAACGAGCGATGCCACCACCCTGTTGCAGGTGTTGGCCAACGCCCGCGGCGCCGTGGAGGCCTACAGCCACGCCCTGCGCAAGCACAACCGAAGCGTGGCGGAGCTGGAGCGCTATTCGGCCCGCTGGCCCGCGGCGGCCCCGCCCCTTCCGCGCCAACGGGTCGCGGGCCCGGGGGGCGACTTCGGCGGTGGGGATCAGATGTCCGCGCCGACTCCCGCCCCGCCCGGTCGCGGTCCCTGAGGCCTCTCCAGCCGGCGCCACTGGGGAACGGGAAGGCCATTGCGCTCGAACAGGCCCTTCATGGCCTCCATGTGCTGGCGCCGTTGCGACCACATCTCCTCCCGTTGGGCGCGCATGCAATCCTGCAGGGCATCGGGAGTGGAGGCGTTGGTCAGGCAGGTTTCGCCCCGCTGCAGGATGGCGATGCGGGCTCGGTGGTCCTGCAGGGCGAGACGCCGTTGCTCGGGAAAGATCTTCTGCCGCTGCTCAGGCGTCAGGCGCGGCCTCTGGGGATTGGGCCCGACGGGTTGGGCCAGGGCCGCGGTGCCCGCCAGGCTGAACAGCACGGTGAGGGCAGGACCGGCGAAGCGATGAAAGAAAACAGGCATGGCCGAAGGGAGGAACCCGCTCATCCTCGGCAGCGCCCATCACTGAATCCTGACTGGCTTCGGCGCGGATGTGACCGGATGTGACGTGCGGCGGCTCAGGCCTCCGGCAGGGAGTGGCCCGTCAATTCCACGGTGAAGCCGCCAGCGCCAGGCCCCTGGCCTGGTTGACAGGTCAAGCGGCCCCCGTGGGCGCGGGCCACCCGCTCGGCGATGGCCAGCCCCAGGCCGCTGTGGCCCTCCCCGCCTCGGGCCTCATCCAGCCGTTGGAAGGGTTGCTTGGCCCGCTCCCAGTCCTCTGGCGCAATGCCCGCCCCCCCGTCGGACACCGCGATGGCGAAGCCGTCGTCGGGGCAGGCGCGCAACTCCAGGCGGAGGGGGGGCTGGCCGTGGGCCTCGGCGTTGGCCAGAAGGTTCGCGACGGCGCGGGAGAGGGCAATCGGCAGCACGCGGCGCTCCACGGGCTCCAGGGTCAGCGTCAGCGTGTCCACCCCGTTGGCGGCCTCCGCCACCAGGGCCTCCAGGGGAACAGCCACGGGCCGTTCATTCCCCGCCGCTCCAACGAAGGAGAGAAATTGCGCCGTGATCCGCTCCAGGGCGTTGAGATCCCGCTCCGCCCGCTGGCGCTGCTCTGCGGTCCAGGGGCCTTCCCGCGCCACCCGCAGCCGCAGCCGCGTCAGGGGGCCGCGCAGATCATGGGCCACGCCGGCCAGCAGGGTGGCCCGCTCCTGGCTCGCCTCCCGCAGCCGCGACAGCATCGCGTTGAAGTGGGCCGTGAGGTGGCGCACGGCGCTGGTGCCGCGGGCCGGCACGGGACGGGGCTGGTGTTCCAGCCCGACCGCTTCCAGGGCGGCATCGAGCTGGCGGAGCGGGCGTTGCACTTCCAGGCTGAGGAAGAGCAGCAGGGTGGTGAGGCCCCCGAGGGCCGCCGCGAGGCTGAGCAGCTGGGGATCCGGCGGCCAACCGCGCAGGGCGGGGATGGGGGCGAAGAGCCAGGCGGTGTCCAGGGAGGTGTTGACCTGCACCCAGGCCCCCCGGCCGGGTCCCCCCGGCCACACCAGTGGGCAGACGGTGAGTTTGCGGCAGAGATCGGCCCGCAGGAGTTCGGCCTGGCGGCGCAGGGCGCCATCGGCGGGCCGCGATGGCGTGCCGGCCCGGGGCGGTTTGGGGCCCACGACGACCGGCGTGGCCAGCAGGACAGCCAGCTCCGCGGGGCTGTAGCGCTCCAGGGCCACCTCGGCGAGCAGCACCAAAGCGCTCACCTGGGTGGCGAGCTGGCGGCGCTGCTGCCGCTCCAGCCGCTGGGCGAGCACCAGATGGAGCACCAGCAGACCCAGGGCCGTGAAGCCCGCCGCCGCAGCGCCGTAGCCCAGGGGGCGCAAGAGGGGCGCCAGCCGCTCCCTACCGCTGGCGGGGTTGGCCATCGGGAACGAACACATAGCCGTAGCCCCACACGGTCTGCACGTAGCGGGGGCGGGCGGGATCGGGTTCGATGAGCTTGCGCAGGCGGGAGATCTGCACGTCCATGCTGCGGCTCTCCGTTTCGCTGGCGGGGCCCCGGGCCAGCTCGATCAACCGTTCCCGGGAGAGGGGCCGATGGGGATGGCCCACGAAGGCGGCCAGCAGGGCGAATTCGCCGCTGGTGATCGGCAGAGGACCGGTCGTGCCGTGCAGTTCGCGGGTGGCCAGATCCACCGTGCAGTCGCCAAAGCGCACGCGCTCGCCCTCGGGCCGCGGGGATCCGCTGGGGATCGTCGTCCGGCGCCGCAGGATGGCCTCGATGCGGGCCGTCAGCTCCCTTGGCAGGAAAGGCTTGGCGAGGTAATCATCCGCCCCCTGCTCCAGACCGATGATTCGATCCACCCCATCGGCCCGGGCGGTGAGCATCAGCACGGGCAGGGAATCGCCCCCATCCCGCAGGCGGCGCAGCAGGGTGAGGCCATCCTCTCCGGGGAGCATGAGATCGAGCACGAGCAGATCCGGCCGCTCGCCCCCCAGCCGGCCGTCCAGCCGGGCCTTGAGTTGGGCGCCATCGGCGAGGGTGCGCACCGCATAGCCCTGCTCGCTGAGGTAGGTGGCCAGCAGGGAGCGCACCTCCGGATCGTCATCCACCACCCAGATGCGATGGGGTCGGCCCATGGGATCAGGGTTCGAGCCCCGCCCGATCCGCCACGACCCGCACCCGCTTGGTGGCGCTCACCACACCCTTCGGATGGACAAGCAGCACCGCCCAGGTCTGGAAGCCGGGGATCTGGGGGGCCTGCGCCACCTTGAACAACCCACCCCCGCCCAGGGCCGTCAGCTCCAGCCGGGGGCTCTCCAGGGCGGTCACCTGCTCCGGGCTGATCGACTGGATCCCCCCCGCCACCAACGCCCCCTCCAGGGGCTCGTCAAAGATCACATCCACGTCGTAACGCTGGCCCGTGAGCACCGCGTCGGGGATGAGGAGGCTCACGGGCGGGGAATATTCGCCGCTGCGCAGCAGGGATTGCTCCCGCCAGATCGTCTGACCGGTGAAGCGCTGGCCGTCGGTCTTCAGCGACAGGCGCTGCTCCGCGTCCAGCCGGTAGATGCTGCCGCCCTGCTCCCGCGTGCCACTCACCTTGAGGGTGACGCTGGCTTGGCCATCGCGCAGGGACGGGCCCGCCTTCACCTCCCAGCGGGCGTTGGGGAACTGCTGCCGCAATTGGTGCCGCCGCCGCTTCACCTCCTCCGGATTGAGGCCGGGGCCCGGAACGAGGAGGCTGTTGAGGGCGGCGTCATCTCCGCTGTTGAGGGCCGTTTCCAAGGCCGTCAGCTGGGCGGAGGTGGGGCTGGCGGCCCGGGACGCCGCGGGACCGAACACCGACGCCAGCAACAGGGCGCCGAGGAGCAGGGCGGGAAGGCGGCGCGGTTGGGGCATGGCGGGGGCCGGAGCGGGGAGAGGAGGGGAAGGGGTGGGCGGGACGATCCCCGACGCCTGACTTTTAAGTTAGGCCCGTCCGCCGCGCTCGCCACTGTCTCCTCATGCCGACCCTTCTGATCGCGGCCAGCGGCACGGGTGGCCACCTGTTTCCCGCCCTGGCCGTGGCGGAGGCCCTGCCGGCTGATTGGCGGGTGCACTGGCTGGGGGTGACCGATCGGCTGGAGCGGACCCTCGTGCCCGCCGCCTATCCCCTCCACACCGTGCGGGCAGGCGGCCTGCAGGGCAAGGGCCTGCGCAAGCTGCTCAACCTCGCGCAACTCCTGGCGGCGACCCTGCCGACACGGCGACTGATTCGGAGCCATGGCGTCGACGTGGTGTTCAGCACGGGGGGCTACATCGCCGCCCCGGCCATCCTCGCCGCCCGCTGGTGCGGGGTTCCCGTGGTGCTGCATGAGAGCAACGCGATCCCCGGCAAGGTGACGCGCCTGCTGGGGCGCTGGTGCACGCGGGTGGCCCTGGGCCTGCCGGAGGCGGCGGAGCGGCTCCCGGCCTGCCAGCCGCTGGTGACGGGCACGCC
>JBKDSZ010000158.1:0-3343 GCA_046340375.1 Cyanobacteriota bacterium
AGATGGCCCGCCGCCGGGACCCAGGCCGCGGCTTCCCCAGACCCTGGTGACCGAGGACATCACCGTGCAGGGGATGGAGGTGCACCTGGAGATCCACGACAGGTGGGCCAACCGCTCGATCTGCCTCTGGCTGGACGAGGCTGCGGCGGCCCTGCGGCAGATGGCCGATCCGGCCAGGGCTGGCAAGGATGCCTCCCTCGGGGGCTGGCTGCTCTCCCGCTACGACGGGTGATGAACCGGTGTGGGAGGGAGTAGTGACTGGATCGGCAGCCGTCCTTCTGCTGTGTTGGGTGTCCTCGTCAGGCGAGGGACCGCGCGATGGCATTGCACCGCGCCTCCAGCTGGCTGATCCGCTCCAGCAACTCGGCGAAGCTCGGGATCTCGCCTCGCAGCATCCCCGAGTCGGTCATGGCTCGAAAATCCGCCTCCAGGGCCTGCCGGGCGGCGTCGATCGGCACCAGCTGCAGGTTGCCACTGAGGGCGTGGAGGTAGTTGATGGGCTGCTCATCGGCGTCGGTGGCACGCCAAAAGTCCTCCTTGTGCTGGGCCACCTCCTCGGAGAGGGGGCGGTCACGAACGGCAGCCTCCGCGATGCCTGCCTGGGCCAGGCGATCGAGGTCGTACCAGTGCCGCGAATAGCGCTCACCCTCGCCGCTTCCCCAGCGGCCCTTCCGGCATGAGACATGGACCGCTGCGGCCTTCTCCAGGAACGTACGCTTCGGGTCCATCACCAGCGGCCTGGCGACCGGGAACTCCAGCATCGTCAGGTGCCTTGCCGCCTCGCAGCTGATCGGCATCGGGCCATGGGGCTCCCCGGTGGAGTGGGCACCGAACTCCAGCAGCACCGTGGGTCGTACGTAACCGGAGCTGCCTTCTGGCGCCTGGATCAGAGGTGGGTAGCGGAGAACGATGGTGGGCGGTTGCCGGCGTCCCGGTTCCGTTGCTTTCAGGGTCAGCTCCACAGGTAGCCCTACCGCTGCGACCGCGCCCTGAAGCAGCGGCAGGGGCATCGATTGGACCCACTGCCTGAGCCTCCTGTCGGCAGTTCTGCGGCGCTTGTCTGCCTGGCTGGGATTGGCAGCGGGCGCCAGGTCAACCTCCGGCCAGAGGCGCTGAATGTTCAGCGTGAGGTCGACGTCCTCCGAAAAGCGATCGATGAGCCCATGGGCCTTGGAGAGGGAGGTGCCGCCCTTGAAGGTGAGGCTCCGCAGGAGCTGCTGGTCTGTCCCAAGGATCTGCAGGGCCCAGACCACCCAGATGTCCTTCTCCAGCAGGTAGGCAGGCCAGCCGGATTCGGCCGCAGCCACCGCCAGGGCTTCCTTCTGGTCCTCTGCGGGAAGAGCGAACCAGACTTCAGCCACGAACCTGTGGAGACTGCTGATCTTGTTCGCTGAGCAGCTCCGCCAGCCAGAGCGGCAGTTCGGCACGGACGGAGAGCAGGGCCCTCCACTCCTCAGGTGGGAGGGTGCTGCGGAGGGTCGGGAGAGCCGCTGAGGCCTGATCGGGGCCGAGCCAGGTCAGGGCGCGGATCGCCTGGCCGGCGAGGCGATCGGCCAGCAGGAAGTTGCAGGCGGCGGCCGGGCGGATCGTGACCTGCTGCCTGCCGAAGACGTAGCGCTTCTGGCTCCGGCTGCGGGCCAGGAAGGTCTGCTCCACGGGCATCTGGGTGGTGAGGCCCAGGGCATTGGCCGCAGCGGCGCCGCTGCTGACCAACTGCTGGGCACCCTCCTGGTTCAGCTGGGCGATCACCACCTCCGGAGCCGGGGGCCTGGTGCCGAAGCGACTGCGCACCGGAAGGGCGTAGCGGCCGCGGGTGATCTTCACGAGCTGGCCGCGGGCCGCCAGACGGCGCAGGGCCTGATCCACGGCATCACGTTTGCCCAGCGCCAGGAACTGCTTGGCAGCCAGCAGGGAGCCCTCGGGTCGCTTGGCCGCAGCTTCCAGGATCTGCTCGCTCAGAACGGTCATGGCGGCTTGATGGGTCTTCCAGTACCTACTTGTCAGAACTCTACGTCAGTTTCTGACAGTTGCTCCGGAAGGCTCTTGCCTGGGCGGCTGCCTGACCTGGGTCGCATGGCTGCGCTGACGACGTGCTGCGGTCGAAGGCGGCTGCGGTGGCGCGGCAGCGTTCAGCCGGGAGGGGGCTGGAGTGAGGTCAGAGGTATGCGCGCGCGGCTGCGCGGCCATGTGTTCATTGCACGGCGCAGGGAGGGGGGAGCGCTGCGAGGTGCGAAGGGTCTGCGGACGGCGCCAGACAGCGCGGTAGGATCGGGAATGAAATGACGCCCTAACCCCAATGACGAAGCCAGGCAGCGAAAAAATGCCCCAAGAAATTGCGATGGAAATAGCGGAGCAATACGATAAAATGCTTGGAGACATTAAATCAATTGAGATCTCTACAGGCGAAATCGAGGGGAGATCAGACAAGCTAGAGGAGTGCAGGCTAGAGATTGACAGGCTAAACGACGAACTTGAAAAGACATATTCACAACTCAAAAATGTTCTCGTAAAGTGGGCTCAAGAGATGCAGTAAATTGCTCGGGCGACAATAGTGTTTTGTTGCCCGTCATGATGTATGGTAGAAACTATGATTAGGAGGTGCAGCCATAAACTAGGCAGCACCTGGGGGGCTGGCATTCACCAGCAGACTGGCTTCGTTTAACTCTTGGGGAAGTCCTAGGTGGCGTTCAGCTTTGCGCCAGAGCCATTAAACAGCGGGAACCTCTAGTCAAGATGTCCTTCAATTTGAATGACTATTGTTAAAATCTGGGCGGAGCAAGTCAAAAGAAAGGCTTTTCCAGATTCTATCCAGTCGTGAGTGAAGCAAGCACTTTAGTCAACTGGACGTTTAGATCATTCACTGCAATATCTATCGTGAGGTCACAATAAAAGCAATTCCAGGAAAGCTTAGATTGCGACCACACGTTTCAAAAATATGAAGCCTGATCCCATACGAGCACATGGGGGTTTTTAGGTCTCTACCAATCGGTACGAAGAAGCTCATCTTCGTCTATGATGGCCCATCTTTGGTGCCACATATTAATCCAATTCCACTGAGTGACACCCTTGAGAGAACCACACAAAAAGCGATTATTAGGATCGTCTGATGGATTTGGTGGCAATTTGTTCTCTATGGAACAGTAGCTGCAATTGGGCAAATTTACAATTCTCCAATATTGACGATCATAGCCGGTCCAGTGCCATGCACTAGCCCTTCCTCCGCTTCCATCCAAATATAGAAGGGTTTCTTTATTTCTACTTTTAAAATATCCGGGATAAGGGGCAGCTTCAATATACAATAGCTGCCCCTTCGATGTTTTATCGCGCCACCACATGGCAAGGT
>JBKDSZ010000159.1:0-4682 GCA_046340375.1 Cyanobacteriota bacterium
CATTCGCCGCTGGTCACCTCCAGGGTCTGACGCCAGCGGTTGCGGCGGGCAGGGCGGTCATGCAGGACGTGCTGGCCATTGCAGATCCAGCGCTATTGAGGAGAGAGCGGCAGTCGCCACCGATTGGCATCGTGCATGAGCCTTTCAGGCCATCTCCGGCGCCCATCCCCGCTGCCGGATCAGGTCTTCCGTCCAGCTGGGGCAGCGATGGCTGATGTGTTCGCCATGGGCGATCAGCCCCTGATGGAGCTGGCAGACCAGCAGGGGCACGCAGTTGGGACCGGCGTGATGGTGGAACCAGTGGCAGGTGAGACAGACCTTGTGGCTGTGGCTAGGAGTCTGACGCGTACCCTCCGCGTCGCAGCGAAAGCGGCGCCCTCGCCAAGCTCCTCTCGGCGTAGTCCCTGATCCTTCCTTGTTGGCGCGGCACGGCATGACGTGGCTATGTTTCCGCTATCTGATGCTCGATCCATGCCCCGCTTTCCGCACCCTGCCCGACTGTCCTACCGCCTGCTGCGGTTCTTTTCGTTGATGACCCTGCTGGCGACCGTTGCGCAGGCGGGCGGTGCCCGCGCGGCCCTCACCTCCCTCCACACCCTGGTCGTCTTTGGCGACAGCCTCTCCGACAGCGGCAACAGCGGTTCTCTCACCGGTGGGGGCTTGCCGCCGCCACCCTATTTTCAGAATCGCTTCAGCAATGGCAAGGTAGCGGTTGAATATCTTTGGGATAATTTCAATCCAGGCACACCAACGTTCAAGCCTTCCCTGCAGGGTGGAACCAATTACGCCATCGGTGGTGCCACAACTGGCCAGGAAAACAACCAGGAAGTGGGCAATTATCCGCAGCCCATCTTCGCGAATCGCGGTAATGCTTGGCAACTGAACAGCTTCAAGAACTCCAATCCAACCTTCAATCCGGCAACATCCCTCTTCTCAATTTGGCTGTTTCCTAACGACGTTTTTTATTATCGGAGCACAGGCGGATCCAGTGCCGGCACCTATGACGGCCAGGACGGCACACCCATCGCCTTCGATCAGATTCCAGTGCTTGCAGTTGACAACATTCTGGGAACGATCGATGAACTGGTGAAAAAGGGGGCGCGCAACTTCCTGGTGATGAACAGCCCGGATCTCAGCAAAACACCGGCATTCCTGAACACGCCACTGGCCCCAACCATGGCCAAAGTTAGCAAGGATTTCAATGATCTGCTCCGGGCTGAGGTGGCTCAATTGTCGGCCTCCAGTCCTTCCCTTGACATCCGGCTTTTTTCGACAGATCAAGCCCTGAACGACATCATCAGCAATCCGGGCGCCCTGGGGTTCACGAACATCACCCAACCGTGCTTCACAGGCACGAGCGTCTGCAGCGATCCCTCCAGCTACCTCTATTGGGACACGCTCCATCCCACGACCCGCACCCATGCCATCCTCGCCCAGGGCATGGCCAACACCGTTCCTGCACCGCTGCCCGTGCTGGGCGGATGTGCTGTCTTGGGCTGGAGCCGTCGGCTGCGCCGTCGCCTCCGCCAGATCGCCTGAGCCCTCGCAAAGAAAAACGCCCACCAAACCCGCTGTGGATTGGTGGGCGTGTTCCGCTGGCCGCCAGAGCCGTGGCGTGGTCGTGGTCTTCGGGTCTCAGACCAGCACGGGCAGCTTGGCGTCTGCACCTTCTGCAAAGCGCAGTCGCTCGTTCTGAACATCCACCGCGATGGTGGTGCCAGGAGTAAAGGTGCCCGCCAAAATGGCCTTGGCGATCGGTGTTTCCAGCTCCCGCTGGATGGCGCGTTTCAGGGGGCGGGCGCCGTAGACCGGGTCGTAGCCGACACCGGCGAGCCAGTCAAGGGCTTCGCCATCGAGCCGCAGACCCAGCTTCTTCTCCTCCAGCCGCTTCGCCAGGCGCTTCACTTGCAGGTCGACGATCTGACGCAGCTCCTCGGCCTTGAGGCTGTGGAAGATGATCGTCTCATCGAGGCGGTTCAGGAATTCCGGGCGGAAGTGGGCGCGGAGCGCCTCATTGACGCGCTTCTCCATTTCGGCGTGGCGTCCGGGATCTCCGGCCAGATCAAGGATGGAGGCGCTGCCGATGTTGCTGGTGAGGATCAGCACGGTGTTCGTGAAGTCCACCGTGCGACCTTGCCCATCGGTGACGCGACCGTCATCGAGGATCTGGAGCATGACGTTGAACACATCCGGGTGGGCTTTCTCCACCTCGTCAAAGAGGATCACGGCGTAGGGCCGGCGCCGCACCGCTTCGGTGAGCTGGCCGCCCTCCTCGTAGCCCACATAGCCCGGAGGCGCTCCGATCAGTCGGCTGACGGCGTGCTTCTCCATGTATTCGCTCATGTCGATGCGGACCATCGCTTCCTCGGAATCGAACAGCTGGGCCGCCAGGGCCTTGCTGAGCTCCGTTTTGCCCACGCCCGTGGGGCCGAGGAAGAGGAAGCTGGCGATGGGACGGTTGGGATCGCTCAGCCCGGCGCGGGAGCGCTGGATCGCGTCGGCGACAGCCGTCACGGCCTGCTGCTGACCGATCACCCGCTGATGCAGCTCATCCTCAAGGTGGAGCAGCTTCTCCATCTCGCTCTGCACGAGCTTGCTCACCGGAATGCCGGTCCATTTGGCGATCACCTCGGCGATGTCATCTTCGGTGACCTCCTCCCGCAGGAGGGTCTTGCCGCTCTGGCCGCTGTTGAGGGCCTCCTCCTTGGCCGCCAGCTTGCGGTTGAGGGCGCCAAGGGTGCCGTACTCCAGCTCAGCGGCCTTGTTGAGGTCGTAGCTCCGCTTGGCCTGCTCAATCTGCAGCTGCACCTGCTCGATCTCTTCCTTGATCGCCCCCAGCTCATCAATCGCGCCCTTTTCCTTCTGCCATTGGGCATTGAGCGCGCTTTGCTGTTCGCCCAGCTCCGCCAGCTCCTTCTCCAGGCGCTCCAGCCGGTCCTTGCTGGCCACATCGGATTCGCGTCCGAGGGAGAGCTTCTCCATTTCCAGCTGCAGGATGCGGCGATCCAGTTCGTCGATCTGCTCCGGCTTGGAGGTGATCTCCATCTTCAGCCGTGCGGCGGCTTCATCCATCAAGTCGATGGCCTTGTCGGGCAGGAAGCGATCGGCGATGTAGCGGCTGGAGTGGACGGCGGACGCGACGATCGCGTTGTCAGCGATGCGCACGCCATGGTGCACCTCATAGCGCTCCTTCAGGCCCCGCAGGATGGAGATGGTGTCCTCCACGGTGGGCTGATCCACGAACACCTGCTGGAAGCGACGCTCCAGGGCGGGATCCTTCTCGATGTGCTGTCGGTGTTCGTCGAGGGTTGTGGCGCCGATGCAGCGCAGTTCACCGCGGGCAAGCATCGGTTTGAGCAGGTTGCTGGCGTCCATGGCGCCACCGGCGGCGCCGGCGCCCACCACTGTGTGGATCTCGTCGATGAAGAGCACGATCTGCCCTTCGGAAGCGGTCACCTCCTTGAGCACGGCCTTGAGCCGCTCCTCGAATTCACCGCGATACTTGGCGCCGGCGATCAGGGCGCCCATGTCCAGGGCGATGAGCTGACGGTTCTGCAGGGCCTGCGGCACGTCGCCATTGACAATCCGCTGGGCCAATCCTTCAACGATGGCAGTCTTGCCCACGCCGGGTTCGCCGATCAGCACCGGGTTGTTCTTGGTGCGGCGGCTGAGGATCTGAATCGTGCGGCGGATTTCCTCATCGCGGCCGATCACGGGGTCCAACTTGCCCTCTCGGGCCGCGGCGGTGAGATCCCGTCCGTACTTCTCCAACGACTCGTAAGTGCCCTCGGGATTCTGGTCGGTCACCTTCTGGCTGCCGCGCACCGCCAGCACCGACTCCCTGAGCTTGGTGGCGCTGGTGCCCACCTGGGAGAGCAGCTGGCGACCGCAGCGCTCGTCGTCCGCCAGGGCCAGGAGCAGGTGCTCGATCGCGATATAGCTGTCGTCGTACTCCTTCTTGAGGGCATCGGCCCGATCCAGCACGGTATTGAGCGCCTTGCCCAGATACACGTTGTCGGGCGGGGCGCCGAGGCTGGGCTGGTTGGCAATGAAGGCATCGACCCGTTGGGAGAGGGTGCCGACATCCACGCCGGCCTTCTCCAGAATCCGGCCCGCCAGCCCCTGCTGGGCCAGCAGAGCGGCGAGCAGGTGCTCGCTCTCCATCTGCTGCTGGCGCCTTTGCTGGGCCAGCTGCTGGGCGGCGACGACGGCGCCCCAGGCGTTCTCGGTGAACAGTTCGGCGGTGGGATGCATGAGCGGGACCTCCTCTCGGAAGCGCTGAGCGAGGGTGTTGATGGCACCGTATGGACCCCGGCGGGGAGGGGCCCAGCGGGGCGACCGAACCGGCAGGGTCGGTCCTCCCCCCTCAGGATGGGGACGCCGATCCGGATTGGCGAGGGAACCGGCCAAACCGCCGCAGACCGCAGCGGCTGCGGCCGCTTGTAAGCGTTGCTACCAAGGGGTCTCGCTGGAGTTCGTGATGCTCCCCCTTTCTCTCCGTGCTCGCCGTCCAGCCGCTGGCTGGCGTCGTCCGCGTGCCGCCCTGCTGGCTGCGGTTCTGCTGGCGCCCCTGGTGCCGGTCCCCGCCAGTGCCCGCGGTGGCGGCGGTGGCGGCGGTGGTTTCGGCGGCAGGGGGGGCTTCGATGGAGGCGGTCACTACAACTTCGGCGGCGGTGCCTACC
>JBKDSZ010000160.1:0-6267 GCA_046340375.1 Cyanobacteriota bacterium
TCGGGGGTCGCCACGCTCTTCTGGGGGCGGGTGGCGGGTTGCAGTTCTGCCCGGATGGGCGAGCATCTCATCGCGCGGCTTGGCCGCCGGGGCCGGGCGGCCCGGCCTCGGGCGCCCACTTCCAGGAAACGCCGCGGCGTCGCTTCTGAGGCGCGACGAGCCTCAGCGCGGCGCGCCCGTTTGGCAAATGTTTGCAATGGACCCTTGCGCCGGATCCGTTCCTCCCTGAAGGTGGATCAGCCGAAGCGTGTCGATGAGCTGGAGAGAATTGGAACGGCTGGTGGAGGACGCAGAGCGCAATCCGGAGCTGAGGGCTGGCTTGCGCGCCTGTCAAACCCAGCCCCAACTCGTCTTGCTGGCCCGCCAGAGGGGCTATCACATCACCCGCGTGGATCTGGCCAGGGCGCGGGAGGACCATGCGTCCGACTCCACCGTCAGGGGGGCGTGAGCGGAGCCATTCGGCAGGCTTTGCGGCCCACCGCCGCCGCATAGCCCCGCTCCACGGGGCCCTCCAGGGGGCTGATGGAGCCATCCCGGCAATCCACCACCAACCGCTCCCGGTGGCCCCGTTGATCCTGGATGCGCAGACGCAGCTGCCAGGGATAGGCGGCGGCGCGGGTGAACTGGTCGCCGCAGCCCGGGCCGACGCAGAGCCCGGGCGCGGCCAGAGCCACGGGGGCCAGCAGGGTGAGGGCACCCAGAAGAAGTCCGAGCGCGAGGGCTTGGAGCCCCCGGGGGGGAGGGGTGGGCCAGGGATGCCTCACCCGGCCAGCTCCATCGCCCCGTCGTCGCACTCCCGCTCCTCCTGATCCGGGTGAAAGTACTGCCAAACCTGCTGGGCCAGGGCGGGACCGATGCCCGGCGCCAGGGCGATCTGCTCCGGGCCGGCCAGTTGGATGGCATCCACGGAGTGGAAGTGGGCGAGGAGATCCTTCACCCGTTTCGGGCCGAGCCCGGGAATGTCGCTCAGCCGGGAGCGGCGCTGGCGCTCGCCCCGTTGCTGGCGGTGGTAGGTGATGGCGAAGCGGTGGGCTTCATCCCGCAGGCGGCGCAGCAGCGCCACCCCCAGCTGATCCGCTTCGCTGGGCAGGGGCGCGCTGGCGCCCGGCACAAACACCTCCTCCCGCGCCTTGGCCAGGGAGCAGACCACCAGCTCCTCCTGCAGATCCAGCTCCCGCAGGGCCTCCATCACGGCGGAGAGCTGTCCCTTGCCGCCGTCGATCCTCACCAAGTCGGGCCAATCGTTGAGGCCATCGCCCTGGAGCACGGAGCCCCCCTCGCGCCGCAGTCGGGCGAGGTCGGCTCCGCTGGCCTTCGCCTGGGCCCAACGGCGGAAGCGGCGCCGCATGATCTCCGCCATCGCCATGAAGTCGTCGGAGTGGCCCGCCCGGATGCTGCTGCTCTGGAGGCGGTAGCGGCGGTAGTGCTGCTTGGCCGGCAGGCCATCGACGAAGACCACCTGGGAGGCCACGGCATCACTGCCCTGCAGGTGGCTGATGTCGAATCCTTCGATGCGACGCGGGGGAACGGGCAACTCGAGGAGCTGGGCCAGGTCCTCCAGCGCCAACTGGTGCGCCTCCGACTGCCGCTGCGCCCGTTGCAGCTCATAGGTGGCGTTGCGCTCCACCAGATCGATCAGCTCCGCCTTCTGCTGCCGCTGGGGAACGCTCAGACGCACCTTGCGCCCGCGACGCTCGCTCAACCAGTCCTGGATGAGCCCCTGCTGGGGGAGGGGGTGGTGGAGGAGCAGGGCGGGGGGCAGTTCCACAGGTTCCACCTGGCTGTAGTGCTCCTCGATGACGCGCTGCAGCATCCAGCCGGGATCGCCCGTGCCCACGTCGGCCATGTAGCCCAGCCGGCCGACAAGCTTGCCGGCCCGCATCTGGAAGATCTGCACCGCCGCCAGGCGCCCATCCGCCGCCAGGGCCACCACATCGCGGGAGATCGAGGAGTCGGCGACGGTCATCTTCTGATCCGCCGTGAGAGTTTCCAGCCCCTGCAGCTGGTCGCGCACGCGGGCGGCGGCCTCGAAATCCAGCCGCTCGGCGTAGCGCTCCATCTGCTCGCGCAGCAGGGTGAGGAGTTCGTCACTGCGCCCCTGGAACACCATCGCCACCTTCCGCAGGGTGCGGTGGTAGTCCTCGGAGCTGATGCGTTCCTGACAGACGCCGGGACAGCGGCCGATGGCGTGATTGAGGCAGGTGCGGTCGCGGTAGAGGGGCTGGGGCCTCTGGCGAAGGGGGAACACCCGCTTCACCAGGGTGAGGGTGCGCCGCAGGAGGCCGACATCGACATAGGGGCCGTAGAAGCGATCCAGCGGACTGCGAAAGCGCCGGCGCCGAGTGATGAAGATGCGCGGGTAAGCTTCGCTCCAAGTGATGCAAAGATAGGGATATTTCTTATCATCTTTTAACAGGATATTGAAATGGGGCTGATTCTGCTTGATCAGGTTGGATTCCAGCGCCAGGGCTTCGGCGTCACTGTCGGTGACGATCACCTCGATGTCGCACACCTGGCGCACCATCAGGCTGATGCGCGGGCTGTGGTTCTGGGAACTCTGGAAGTAACTGCGCACGCGGTTGCGCAGCACTTTGGCCTTGCCGATGTAAAGGATGCGATCCTCGCCATCGCGCATCAGGTAGCAGCCCGGTTCGCTCGGGATCTCCCGCAGGCGCTGGGCCAGCTGCTCCGGCCGCCGCAGCATGGGCAGCGTTCCGGAGCGGTCCCGGTTCTGGTCCTCTAGCCCCCGTATTGCCATCCTGTCCCGGCCAGTTCGAGGGCGTCTCCATCGCGCAGGAGGGTGGCGCTCTTCACCTCGCCCACGAAAACGGTGTGGTCACCGTGGCTGACCTGACCGACGACGACGCATTCTACGGCGCCCAGGGCGGCCTCCAGCACCGGCAGGCCGAGGGGACCCAGCTGGTAGGGGGCGGCGTCAAAACGGCCCCCCATGGCCTTCTGGGGCTTGAAGAAGACGGCGGCGAGATCTTTTTGATCGGCGGGCAGCACGTTGAGGGAAAACCGTTCCGTGCGCTGAATCATGCCGTTGCTGGTCGCGTCCGCCCGGACGGCCATCACCACCAGCGGCGGGTCGAAGGAGCCCTGGGTGACCCAGCTGGCCGTGAAGCCGTTCACCTCGTCGCCCTCCCGCACGCCGCAGATGAAGACGCCATGGGGAATTTTTCGCAGCAGGGTTTTCTTGGCGGCGGTGTCGAGCGGGGGGAGGGTCGGGCTGGCGGACATGGTGCGCGGGGCTACTCAGGCGCGACTCTAGAAAGGCCCCCACCGCGGAGATTCATGCGGGCCCTCTATCCCGGCAGTTTTGACCCCCTCACCCTGGGCCATCTGGATCTGGTGGAACGGGCGGTCGTGCTCTTTGACGGGCTGGTGGTGGCTGTGCTCTCGAACCCCGGCAAGACGCCCGCCTTCCCCCTGGAGGAGCGGCTGGCCCAGATCCGGCGGGCCACCTCCCATCTGGAGCGCGTCGAGGTGCGGAGCTTCGACGGCCTCACGGTGGACATGGCCCGACAGTGCGGCGCGGGGGTGATCCTGCGGGGCCTGCGGGCGTTGAGCGATTTCGAGTTCGAGCTCCAGCTGGCCCACACGAACAAGAGCCTGGCCCCCCATCTGGAAACCCTCTTCCTGGCCACCGCCGCCCACCACAGCTTTCTGAGCAGCTCAATGGTGAAGGAGGTGGCCCGTTTTGGCGGCGATGTGTCGCGCATGGTGCCTGCGGGAGTGGCGGATGATCTGGCGAGGCTCTTTAATCGGTCATCCCCTTCCCGTTGACATGTCGGACACGCGCATCACGGTCCTCGACCAGCTGGACCAGCTTGAAGAGATCGTTCTCGATGGCAGCCGCATCCCGTTCAGCGGCAACCGCCTTGTCAACGAGCAGGACGCCATCGAGGCGATGGATGCCCTGCGGGACGCCCTGCCCGCGCAGATCTCCCAGGCGGATGACCTGCTTCGGCAGCGGGAGACCTTCATCGAGAAGGCCCGCCAGCAGGCGGAGGAGATCGTGGCCCAGGCGCGTCGGGAACGGGAGCAGCTGATCCACAGCCACGCGATCCTGCAGGAGGTGGAGCGCAAGGCGGCGGAGCTGAAGGAGAAGGTGCGGCAGCAATCGGAGCAGCTCCAGGCCCAGGCGCGCGCCCAGGCGGCCCAGGCGGAGCAGGAGCACCACCTGCGGATGGCGCAGATGGAGCAGGCCTTCGCCAGCCGGCGGCAGCAGCTGGAGCAAGAGTCCCAGGGCCGGCGCCAGCAGCTGGAAGCCGAGGCGGTGGATCGTTCCCGCCAGCTCATGGAGCAACACGAGCGGGCCCGCCAGCAGGCCCTGCAGGAGCTGGAGGCCATCCGTCAGGAGGGCATCCGGGTGCAGCGCGAGAGCCAATCGGAAGCGGAGCGGCTCCATCAGGAGGCCCTCCAGTTCCGTCAACAGACGCAGCAGCAGTGCGACGCCCTCGTGTCCCGCACCCGCCAGGAAGCGGGCTCGATCCAGGACGGCGCCAACCGCTACGCGGAGCAGGTGCTGGGTGAACTGGAAACCCGCCTCACGGACCTCAGCCAGGTGGTGCTCGGCGGCCGCCGCGAACTGATGCGCCTCCAGGGCAAGGACTCCGTCCCCGCCGGCGCCCTGCACCCCGCCAGCGGCCGTCCGGAGAACGGACCTCCTTCCGGCGCGAGCCCCGCCGGCGAGATGCGCGACCGGGCCCGTCAGGCCGCCAATCGGCTGCGGAAGGCAGCGGGACGGCGCCTGGCGAGTTGAAGGGCTTCCGCGCTGAGGGGAGCGGGGGCTGCAAGGGGAGAGTGAGCGCGGGTTGGCTGTCACGGAGACGGTGACTGTGGGCTGAAAGGGTGATCTGGGGGCTGTGATCCGCTGATGCGTTGGGTCCCTGGCCCTGTTCGCGTCGCGTCGTCTCTCGTCCTGATCCCGCAGGCAGCCCTCTGATCGCGGGTTGAGGATTCTCCGCGGCAGCACAGAGGGTGTTCAGCCCTGTAACCACCTCAATTCACTTCCCTCCCAAAAACAGCGCTGGAGGCGGCCACAAAGCATCAAGTTTGATCCCCCCAAGGCGTCAGTCGTAGTGACTCCACATTCGCAACACCTTCACAATCCGCTGCTCGCCGAGCACCTGATAAACCAGCCGATAATGGATGTTGATCCGCCTGGAGAACGCATCTCTCAGATCACCCACCAGGGCTTCACAGGGCGGAGGTTGTCGCAAGGGATCTTCAGCCAGGAGGACCAGGAGCGCTTGCGCCTTCTGCCGCAGGGCGGGTGAGGCGGAGGCCAGCTTCTGGGCATCCTTCTGCGCCTGCTTGGTGAACAAAACAGTCCAGCTCACCAACCGGGATCCGGAGACAATTCCGCGACGTCCGTCGCCATTCCCTTCAGGATCGACTCGCGCATGCCGGGGATCGACACCAGATGCAACGTCTCCTGAATCGCTCGCCAATCCTCCTCCGAAAGGAGCACCGCATTGCCTCGCTTGCCGTTGATTTGAACAGGCTCATGCGATTGCCCGACCTCGTCGATCAAGGCATACAGGCGCTTGCGGGCCTCTGTGGCCGACACGCTGGTCATCCGTCCACAGCAAACGTACGCGAAAGCGTACCGCAACGGCATGGGTTTGTCGCGGGGGCTCTTGCGAGTTCATCCTGCTTGGATCCATCCTGCTCCTGGAAGCCACCCTCCAGCTCCAGCCCGACGACGTGGAGAGCCTCACCCAGCTGGGGATGGTGAACAGCGACCTGGGCGAGCTGGTGGAGGCCCGGCGGTTGCTGGAGCGGGCTGTGGCGCTTGATCCGGCGCACGGCAACGCCTTGGTGTCCCTGGGCGTTGCCGCTTGGCGGGCTGGTGACCCCACCAGCGCCCAAGCCCCCCTGGAGCAGGCCCTGGCCCTGTCCCCTGGCAACCCCTACGCCCTCCGCGCCCTCGGCCAGGCGCACCTGATGCGCAACGACCCTGAAGGCGCCTTGCCCCATCTGCGCCAGGCGGCAGACACGCCCCCAGGCGACCCGATCACCCTCTACACCCTGGCTCAGGCCCTGATGGCCCTCGACACCCCCGAGCAGTGGAAGGAAGCCGACACCTGCCTCACCCGCGCCCTGGCCCTCGGCCCCCCATCCGCCAACTGCTCGGAGTTGAGCCCCGAGGCGGCTGCCATCTGGGCGGGCACCACCTTGAGGGGCCTCGGTTCTCCATCAGCGACGGTCTCCAACATCGGTCGCATCAACTTGTGAGACTTGGGAAGGAAGCGTTAT
>JBKDSZ010000161.1:0-2333 GCA_046340375.1 Cyanobacteriota bacterium
GCCAAGCGGCGAGGGGGTCGACCGACGGGTCGAGAGAGGAGACAACCATCAGACAACCAGCGGCGTGGCGCATCGGTCACGCTGGAGGACTCTACGGGGGAGGGGCATGACCGATGTGCTGGTGGTGGGTGCCGGCATCGCCGGGCTGACGGCGGCGGCATTGCTCGCCCGCGAAGGACTGGCGGTGACCCTGCTGGAAGCGCACCACCAGACGGGCGGCTGCGCTGGCACCTTCCGGCGGGGCCATTACACCTTCGATGTGGGCGCGACCCAGGTGGCCGGCCTGGAGCCCGGCGGCCTGCACACCCGCCTCTTCACCCGGCTCGGCGTGGCCCCACCGGCGGCCACGCCCCTTGATCCCGGCTGCGTGGTGGATCTGGCGGATGGGTTCCCCCCGGTGGCGCTCTGGCGCGATCCCGACCGTTGGCGCCAGGAGCGCGAGCGCCAGTTTCCCGGCAGCGGCGGCTTCTGGGCCCTCTGCGATCGGCTGCAGCGGGCCACCTGGGCCTTCGCCGAGCGGGATCCGGTGCTGCCGCCCCGCTCCTGGTGGGACCTGACCCAGCTGCTGCGTGCCCTGGATCCCGGGGTCCTGGCCACAGGGGTTTTCGCGGCGAGCAGCATGGCCGACCTGCTCCGTCTCAGCGGCGCCGCCGCAGGCGCGGGGGGGCCGCGCCTGCGGCGCTTCCTGGATCTGCAACTGCGCCTCTATTCCCAGGAACCGGCCGATCGCACGGCGGCTCTCTACGGCGCCACCGTGCTCTCGATCGTGCAGGAGCCGCGCGGGCTCTGGCACCCGCTGGGCTCCATGCAGGCCTTGAGCACGGCGCTGGAGGAGGGTCGCACCGCCCATGGAGGAGTGCTGCGCCTGCGTCAGCGGGTGCATCGCCTGCACCCGCCCGGAACGGCGGGAGGCCTCTGGCGGGTGGAGGGCGAGGGGCCGGGGGGTGAGCCCTTTTCCCTCCAGGCCAGGGATGTGGTGGTCAGCCTGCCGCCCCAGACCCTGCCGGGGCTGCTCCAAGGGGCCCTGCCGGCGGGCTACCGCCGCCGCCTGCAAACCCTCAACGAGCCCAGTGGCGCCCTGGTGCTCTATGGAGCGGTGGAGCGCCGTCATCTCCCTGGAGCGGTCACGGGCCACCTCCAGCTCGACTGGTCGGATCCCGGTTCGCTCTTCGTGTCCCTCAGCCAGGAGGGGGATGGCCGGGCCCCCATGGGGGAAGCGACGGTGATCGCCAGCGTGTTCACCGCCTCCCGGCCCTGGTTTGGCCTGGAGGAGAGCGCCTATCAGGCCCGCAAGCGGCAGGCGATGGCGGGCATTCAGGCGGGGCTGAGGCGCCTGCTGGGACTGGAGGCCCACCACTGGCGCCATGCTGAGCTGGCCACGCCCCGGGGCTGGCAGGGGTGGACCGGTCGGCCTCGGGGCGGGGTGGGCGGTCTGGGCCAGCATCCCAGCCGCTTCGGCCCCCTGGGCCTGGCCAGTCGCACCCCCCTGCCGGGCCTCTGGCTTTGCGGCGATTCCCTCCACCCCGGGGAGGGCACCGCCGGGGTGAGCGCCTCGGCGGAGATGGTCTGCCGACAAGTGCTCCAGGCCCGTCACTCCCGGCCGTGAGCCCCCGGACGCCGCCAGCACCGCCGGGTTGCGGCAAGCTGGCTGTCCCCGTCGCGGCCCGTCGTCCCATGGCGCCCCTGCCCCCCCCCGAACCTTCGCGCCAACTCGAGACGATCGCCTCCCTGGAGGCACGCAAGATCCGCTTCGAACTCAACCGCTACGCCCTGCCCACCGGTCTGGAGGCCACGTTCGGCGTGATTCGCCATCCGGGAGCCTCCCTGGCGGTGCCGCTGCTCGACGACGGACGGGTCGTGATCCTGCGCCAATACCGCTTCGCGGTGGCCTGCCGCCTGCTGGAGTTTCCCGCCGGCACTCTGGATGCGGGGGAAGACCCCCTGAGCACCATGGAGCGGGAACTGCAGGAGGAAACCGGCTACGCCGCAGCCCACTGGGAGTCGCTGGGAGCCCTGCTGCCCTGTCCGGGCTATTCCGATGAGGTGATCCATCTCTTCCTGGCCCGCGGACTCTCGGCCCTGGAGAATCCACCCGCCGGGGATGATGACGAAGATCTGGAGGTGCTGCTGATGGAGCCGGCCCAGTTGGACGCGGCCATCGCCAGCGGCGATGAAGCCCTCGACGGCAAGAGCGTGACGGCCTGGTTTCGCGCCCGGCAGCGGCTGGGGCTCTGAGCGGTTCACCCGGCATGTCTCCCTCCCCCCCCGCCACCCAGCAGCACCTCGCCGTCGAGGCCGTGCTCGCCGCAGGCCCCTGCCGCTTCGTGCGGGAG
>JBKDSZ010000162.1:0-19819 GCA_046340375.1 Cyanobacteriota bacterium
GGCGGAGGTCAGCCCTCCCGCCCTGGCTCCGCTGGCCACCCAGCAGCAGGTGGTCAAAGCCGTGACCGCCGGCCGACAGGATCCGTTCGGCGCGGTGCTCACCCCGATCCTCACCTTGCCGCCGGAGTCCATGCCCAACGCGCCAGCGAAGGCCGGCCCGGCTGCGGCCCACACCGTTCTGCAGTGGCCAGATAGTCTGACATTTGAAGGTGTGCTCCAGTCGATGTCCAAGAGTGAAGCCCTGGTGCGCTACGCCCCGGCGGAGGCCAAGGACGCCGGTGTGCGCTACGGCTCCCTACGCGTTGGAGACATCGGCACGGGGAACGCCGACTCCCTGCTACCTCCGGGATGGCAGGTGATGGCCATTGACGGGGAGCTGGGCAAGCTGGTTTTAGGGAAAGGGGGGCAGATCGTCAGCAGGGATCTCCTGAAGCCTTGAGGACCCGTCCGCAGGCGGCCACCAGACCCTCCAGGTCATGGGGATCGGCCTCCGCGTCCACCCGACCCAACACCTCCTGACAGGGCTGGCTGGTTTGGGGACCGATGGACACCACCTTCACCCCGTCCAGCATCCGGCGCCAGTCCGGGCCGAAGGCCCCTTCCAACAGCCGGGCGCAATGCCGCACGGTCTTCGCGCTGCTGAACGTGATGGCCTGCAGACTTCGCCCCTCCAGCACCTGGACAGCCTGACTGGGCAAGCCCTCCGGACAACGTGTTTCGTAGGCGGGCACCTCCACCACCCGGGCGCCAGCGGCGCCAAAGGCCTCAGCCAGCAGCGTGCGCCCACCGCTCTGCACCCGGGGCAGCAGAAGATGGAGCCCCCAGGCCGAAACGGGAAACTCGTCAATCAGGGCATCCGCCGTGAAGCGGGCGGGAACGAAATCCACCCGCACACCAAGGGCATCCAGGCGCTCGGCGGTGCGGCGGCCCACAGCGGCGATCCGAAGCCCGCCGGGGGGACGGGCCAGGTCGCCCCCCTGGCGCCGCAGCCGCTCCTGAAGGCCATCCACCCCATTGGCGCTGGAAAAGAGGAGCCAGTGGAACTGATCCAGATCCCGCAGCGCCTCATCCAGGGGGGCCCAGTCCTCCGGCGGGCCCACCACCAGGGCCGGCAGATCCACCACCCGCGCACCGGCCCGCTCGAACAGCCGGCGGGCGGCACCCAGCTGCCCTTCAGCGCGGGTCACCGCGATGGTGCGCCCCTGAAGGGGAAGGGGAGGGGGTGTCTTCATGGGTCCTCCAGGGTCACCAGGCCAGCGGCCCGGCTGCGCAGGGCTTCGGCGTCCTCGGGTCGGCCCTGGGCCCGCAGGAGCCGGATGGCCTCGCGGAAGTGCTGTCGGGAGCCGAACACATCGCCCACCACCAGGAGGGCCACAGCCAGATTCTGATGGGTCTCAGCCCGGCTGGGCTCCAGGGCCAGGGCCTGGCGATAGGCCGCGATCGCTGGCGCCAGCTCCCCGACCCGACGCAGGCTCAGGCCCAGATGAAGCCAGCCTTGGGCGAGCTCCGGGGCGATCCGCGTCGCCTCCGCGGCCATGGCCACCGCTTCCCGCGGATCGCCCCCCTCCCGCAGCAAGGCCACCAGGTTGAGGCGGGCGGCAAGGGTGAGGCGTGGATCCAGGGGCAGGGCCAGAGCCTGCCGGTAGAGCGCCTCCGCCGCTGTCGGATCGGTTCGGGTGCGGGCCAGGGCCAGGTGAAGCAACAGCTCATGGCGCTCGGGGTAGGCGTCGAGCGGGCAGTGGGCCAGACCCCGCTGAAGCAGGGCAACGCCCCGCTCCGGGTCGCCGCCGCTGATCTCCAGGCCTCCCAACTTGGCGCAGGTGTAGGGGTCTGTGGGATCACGCCGCAATTCCGCTTCCATGGCCTCCCGAAGGCGACCTGCCTTGGCCCCCCGTTCAATCCGCTCCGGCCGATACCACTCATGCAACAGGGCCGGTTCCGGGCAATGCAACAGTCGCCAATGGGGTTCCCTGGCCAGCAGGGCCTCCACGCTGTCATCCACCAGGGCGTGGTAGGCACGGCTCCAGACAATCCCCGGGTGACGCCGGAACAGGCGACTCACACTGGAATAGGGCGCCTGGCGAGCACCGCACTCCAGGCGCAGGAGGGTGATCAACAGACCATCCGGCTGGGCCATCGCCTGCCGCAGGGGGGCCATGGCCTCCGGCCGCAGGCGCTCATCCGCATCCAGCACCAGCACCCAGTCGCCCGAGACCCAGCGCAGGGCCGCGTTGCGAGCGGCGGCGAAATCGCCGGGCCAGGGGAGGTGATGGACCACCGCACCGGCGGCCCGGGCGATGGCCACCGTGTCATCCACGGAACCGGTGTCGACGACCACCATCTCATCGACAAACTCCCGCACGGAAGCCAGGCAAACCCCCAGGGAATCGGCCTCATCGCGCACGATCATGGAGAGGCTCAGGGTCAATCCGTGAACCCCTCCTGCGAACCCGGGGCGGCTGGTTCCCCTGACGCCAACCCGAGTCGAGCGAGGGCCAGCTCCTGGGCACGGGGCATCTGGCCGGGGGTCCAGAGGGCGGGAAGGTCGGCGGGCAGCCCATCGCGCAGGCTCTCCCAAACGTAGGGACTGCCGTAGACCACGAGCCCCGCCAGCCGCTTCTGACGCGTCAGCTCCTGAATCCAATCCGCCCAGGGTTCTCCCCCGCCGGCGGATCCGCGGAAGGGATTGCCCCGCACAAAGAGCTGGAGCAACACCGGTCCGTCGCTCCATCCGGCGCGGGTCCAGGGGGGAACCGGCGGGTCGGCGCCATGTCCCGGCTCCCCGAGGGGGGAGTGGCGATCCAGGAGCCAGGGGCGGAAGCCCGCCGCCTCGGGGAGGACCAGGGCTGGCGCGGTGGGCGAGAGAAAAGGGCACCGCAAGGAATCGTCGACGTGCACCAGGGCCAAGCCCCGCTGCCCCGCGCGAGGCCGCGCCACGACGCCCCCCTGACGCTCCAGGCAGCGGTTGAGGAGCTCGTCGGCGAGGGCCCGATCCTCTGCGGCAGGACCATTGGTGAGGGGCCCCAGGGGCCGATCGGGATCCCGCCCCGGGGGGTCAGGGTCTCCCCGGGTGAGCGCCAGCGCTCCCTGGCGCCGGTCCAGGGAGCGCCGCAGACGCGCCTCGCTGAGTCGCCCCTCCTCCACGGCCGCCAGGATGGCCTCCAGGGCAATCCAGGGATCTTCCGGCATCAACACCAGGTCGGCCCCGGCCTCCAGGGCCAACACGGCCGCTTCCCCAGCGCCATGGCGGGCGGCGATGGCCTCCATCACAAGAGCGTCCGTCACGACCAGGCCATCGAAGCCGAGGTCATGGCGCAAAAGCTGGGTGAGCACGGGCGCCGAGAGGGTGGCCGGGCGGGCGGGATCGAGGGCGGGGAGCAAGAGATGGGCGGTCATCAGCGAGGCCACGCCGCTGGCAAGGGCCCGTTGAAAGGGAGGGAGCTCGATGGCGTCGAGCCGTTCCCGGTTGTGGGGCAGCACGGGCAGATCGAGGTGGGAATCAGCGGTGGTGTCGCCGTGGCCTGGAAAATGCTTGGCGCAGGCCAACACGCCCTCGCCCTGGACGCCTGCGATGAAGGCGGCCGCCAGCTCCGCCACCACGGCAGGATCCTCCCCCCAGGCGCGCACGTTGATGACCGGGTTGGCCGGGTTGTTGTTGACATCACAGACCGGCGCCAGCACCCAGTTGAGGCCAAGGGCGCGTGCCTCCCGCCCGGTGCAGCGTCCATAGCGCTCCGCGAGGGCCCGGGCGGCCTCCGGATCGCGCCCATGCAGGCGGCCCACCCCGAGGGGTGGCGACAACCAGCTCGCTCCGGCAAAGCGCTGTCCCACCCCCTCCTCCACATCCGCGCAGAGGAGCAGGGGCTGATCACTCCAGGAGGCGAGCTGCCGGGTGCGCAGCCGCAGCTCCGCCGTCGTTCCCCCGAGGAGAATCACGCCACCCACCCCTTCCGCCAGCAGCTTCCGCAGCGTAGTGTTGTCGTGTTCCCAGCGAGGATACTCCCGTTGGCCATCGGCGAGATGGCCGCTGGCGCGCACCACCAGCAGGCGGGCCACCAGCCGGCGCAGCTCACTCCGGGAGGTGTTCGCTCGCATCGGCATCGGGGGCGGCGGATTCAGGGGAGGACACGACCAGGGAGGGGGGATCCGCCTCGCGGGCGGGTTCGGCTTCGGGAACGGGCGCTCCCTGCTGGCGCTCAAGCCGCTCCTGCTCCAGCCGCTGCAGCAGCCCCAGCACGGCGGTGCCGCGCTCCAGGCCACGATCGAGAAGAAAGGTCAGCTCGGGTATGCGCCGCAGCCGCAGACGGCGCCCCAGCTCGCCGCGCACATAGGGCGTGGCCGCTTTCAGACCCTCCAGGGCCTCGCGCTGCTGCGCCTCGGTTCCATACACGCTGACGAAGATTTTGCCGTGCTGGAGGTCTCCCGCCACCTCCACCCGCGTGATGCTGACCATGCCCTGATGGACACGGGCATCGCGAATGCCCGTGCTGAGCAGGTCACTGATCTCTCGACGCATCAACGAGGCCAGCCGCTCCACCCTTCGGCCCTGTGCCATGGCTATGCCAGTGGTGCTGGTGCCACCATCGCACGCAGCACCAACAGCAGGCAGACCAAGCCGCTCACGAGCCCTCCCACCAGCGCCACTGCGGTGACAGGGGGCACCCCGCGGCCCGCAAGGGGCTGCACCAGGGTTTGGAGGATGCCAAGTGAAAAAGCGATCAGGTAGCGCGGGTAGCGGAGCACGTTCTGCAGAAACTCCCTCATGGCAAGGCATCCCCTCCTCAGGCCTGCTGGCTACTCTGCCGGCGAGACGCCCGTCGCCGAGGCCAGAATGTTGGAATTGCATCAGTTCAAGCACTCCGCCTTTTGTGAAAAGGCGCGCCTCCTGCTGGCGGCCAAGGGCTTGAAGGTGACTCTGGTGGAAGTGGTGCCCGGCATGGGCCAGCTGCGGCTCTTCCGACTCTCCGGCCAGCGGCAAGTGCCGGTGTTGGTGGATGGCACGGAGGTGATCGCCGATTCCACGGAGATCGCCCTTCACCTGGAGGAGCGCCATCCCCTGCCGTCCCTTCTCCCCCGGGATCCCGAGGAGCGGGCACGGGTGTTGCTCCTGGAGGATTGGGCCGACACCGCCCTGGCAACCCGTTGCCGCCTGGCCCTTCTGCAGGCGGCGGCCGGCAACCCGACGCTGCGGACGGCCCTTCTGCCGGAGGCCACCCCCTCAACACTGCGCCAATTGGTGGGTGCCCTGCCCGGCCGCGTGATCGCGCCCCTCAGCGACACCCTGACCAGCCTGCTGGCCCCCCAGGAGGCCCGGCAGCTGCATCGCGACCTCGAGCAGCTCAGCCTGCTCGTGTCAGAGCGCGCCCATCTGGTGGGATCCCAGCTCAGCCTGGCGGATCTGGCGGTGGTCGCCCAACTCTCCCTGCTGCGCTTTCCCGCCACCGCCGAACCGCCCCTCGCCGGGGAAGGCGTCAGCGGCATCGCCGACAATCCCCTGTTTCAGCCCTTGTTCCGCTGGCGGGACGGGATTCTGGCCTCCCTCCGCGACAGGGGAACGCCATGAGCGATCCGCTGCTGCGTGAACTGGACCACTACGTGGTTCTCGAGCCCGGCGGGGAGGACACCATCCTCAGTGCCAGCGACACCCGCACCTGGCTGGCGCGCCATCTCTCCGCCCTCCCCGACCCGCCAGCCGATCTGGCCCATCTGAGCGCGCTGGAAGAGCAGGTGGAACGGCTGCTGGAGACGGCCTGCGAGCTGGAACTGGAACCCGGGATCGCGATTCAGTGGTTCGCGGTGCGGCTGGAGCGGCCTGAAACGCCGTGAGGAAGCCGTTCATGCTGGCCCCTCCAGCGATGGGCAAGGGCGACCATCCGCCCAGCGGAGGCTGATCGGATCCTCCGGAGGTTGAGCGCGGTCGCGCAGGAGAGACGGCAAGGCCTCCAGCACCCGACTGGCGACCTCCTCCGGCGTTTCCAGGCCCTGGTTCACGCGCAAATCCGCCTGGGCATAAAGCGGCCGCCTCCGCTCCAGCAGCTGCCGGAGGCGCTCGTCCGGATCAGGATCGGCCAACAGGGGGCGCGGTGTGGGATCAGCGTTGAGGCGCCGCAGGAGAACGTGCTCCGGAGCGTCGAGCCAGATCACGACCCCCTGGTGGAGGTGACCCCAGTTCACGGGGCGGGTCACCACTCCGCCTCCGGTCGCCACCACCAGGGAATGCCATTGCGCCAGCTCGTTGAGGACAGCTGTTTCCAGATCGCGGAAGCCCTCCTCCCCTTCCCGGGAGAAGATCTGGGGGATGGTGCGACCGGCGCTTCGCTCGAGGACCTCGTCGGCATCGATGAAGCGATAGCCCAAAGCCAGGGCCAGGGGACGCCCCACAGCGCTTTTGCCGGCCCCCATCATGCCCACCAGATAGAGATTGAGTCCTTGCAAGCTCCGCGCGAGTTCAGCGGGGGCGACGGTTGGCATGGAAACCCGGAGCGGCCAGCTGGTTCCTAGGATGCCGACTTCAACGGAGTCCGTCATGACGCCCGCCGGGTTGACGCTGCCGGCTCAGGCGGCGCCACCGACCCCACCCGCCCCCGAGGTGACTCCCGCTCCCCATGGTCGGGGCAGGCCTTGTGTGATCACCCGTCGCGCCTGTTTCAGCGCCAGCCACCTCTATCGCCTGCCAGAGCTGGACGAGGAGGAGAACCGCGATCGGTTTGGCCTCTGCGCCCTGGAACCGGGTCATGGTCACAATTACGAAGTGGTGGTGGCCATGGCTGGCTCACTGGACGCCGACGGCATGGTGCTCAATCTCTCGGATGTCAAGCACGCGATCCGGCGAGAGGTGATCGACCCTCTGGATTTTCGCTGTCTCAACCACGTCTGGCCTGAATTTGATCTGAGCCGACCCGAAGGTCGCCTCCCCACCACAGAGGCCCTGGCCGCAGCCATCCGCGACAGGCTCACGCCCCACCTGCCCGTCATCGCTCTCCGGCTCCACGAACACCCCGATCTCTGGGCGGATGTGCTCAGTGGTCCCGCCAACGATCCCATGGAAGCTTTTCTCTCCATCCGCACCCATTTCGCCGCCGCCCATCGCCTGGCCAGGGAAGAGCTGAGCCAGGCGGAAAACGAGGCCATCTACGGGAAGTGTGCCCGCGTGCACGGTCACGGCCACAACTATCTACTGGAGGTCACGGTGCGGGGGCGGATCCAGGAGCGCACCGGGATGGTGTGTGATCTGGCGGCCCTTCAGCAGGCCGTGCAGGACCTGGTGGTGGAACCCTTTGACCACACCTTCCTCAACAAAGACATTCCCCACTTCGCCCGCTGCGTGCCCACCGCGGAGAACATCGCCCTGCACATCGCCGATCGGCTGAACGCCCCCATCGCCGCCCTCGGGGCCCGGCTGCACAAGGTGCGTCTGCAGGAAAGCCCCAACAACGCGGCCGAGGTCTTTGCCGAAACCGCCCAGCTCGGCATGGTGCCCTCGGCCCTGGCCACCCTGGCGGCCTCTTGAGGCTTGAACCGCCCCCGCCTCCGTCTGGTGCTGGCGGTCAGCCTGGATGGCCGCCTGGCCCCCGCTGAGGGGGGACCGGCCCAGCTGGGTGGGGAGGGTGATCGGCGGGTGCTGGAGACGGCCCTGTCCCAGGCGGATGCCGTGCTGGTGGGAGCGGAAACCGTGCGCATCCACGGCACAAGCTGCCTCATCCATCAACCCGATCTCCTTCAAGCGCGCCTCAGCCGAGGCCAACCTCCCCAGCCCCTGGTCGTGGTGTGGAGCCGCTCGGGCCGGTTCCCTCCCCACCTGCCCTTTTTCCAGCAACCCTTCGAGCGCTGGCTGCTTCTTCCGTCCTCCCCTCCTCCTCCCCCGGCGGTGCCCAACTTTGATCGGGTTCTCGCCTTCGCGGACTGGCCCACAACCCTCGACCGTTTCGCGACCCTTGGCATTGGCCATCTTGTGGTGCTGGGGGGGGCCCGGCTCGCGGCGGCCCTGGTGGCGGCCCGGGCCCTGGATGAAGTGCAACTCACCCTCTGCCCAAGGCTGCTGGGAGGAAGCCACGGGTGGCTGCCGGCCGATGGCCCGGGCGACCCAGCCACCCCCTGGACCCTCCGCGTGACAGAGGTCCTCCCGGGCGGAGAGCTCCTGCTGCTCTACGAGCGAGGGGAGCTGGCCTGAGCGGCGGCTCAGGGCTGGTCGGGCGACTTGCCGGGAGGGAGGCTGCCCAGGGTGCCGAAGCGCCGGGCCAGATCTCTCAGGGGCACATCGCGCAGGCTGTCCACCGGCAGGCCGAGCAAACGGGCCAGGCAACGCTTGACCACCACCTCGCTGTCATCCCCGAAACGGCCGCCGACCATTTCCGTGAGCACCCCGAGGCCACGACCCGTGCGGTCGGTTTCTTCGATCAGACAGCGGCTGGTGGGTGCCGCCAGCTTGCGGCAGGGATCTTGCAGGCTGGACCCCAGCCCGGGAGAACCGATGGACGCCGCCTGCACGCAGATCTCCGCCAACCTGGATTCCAGCTGGGGTCGCATCATCTGCAGCACGGGCATGAGGAGGCCGGCTCTGGCCGGCAGCGTCGCACCGACAATGACACCACTGGTGAGGAGGGCGGAACCCAAACACCATGCCCCGGACCTGATGGGGTGACGCCTCATGGCTGGGGGGTCGAGGACAGCGGAAGAGAACCCATCAAAGCAGCGCGAGGGAGGGAAGATGGTTAGTTTTGCTCCTCTGGCTGGCTGATGGGGGATTCGAGCATGACGCCTCTGCGGGCCCGCTGGCATCGCGCGATGACGGAGATCCCGTCGGATGCCCACGATGCGCTGCTGCGGGATTCCACACCGCAGGGCCAGGATCCCCTGCCGTTTTACTCCTGGAACTGGCTGCATGCCCTGGAGGCCAGCGGGAGCATCGTTCCGAGCCAGGGCTGGCAACCCTGCCATCTGGGCCTCTGGCGCGGCGAAACCCTTGTGGCGTTGGCCCCGCTCTATCTCAAGGGACACAGCTATGGGGAGTTCGTGTTTGACCAATCCTTCGCCCGATTGGCCAGTCAGCTGGGCTTGCGCTATTACCCGAAACTGGTGGGCATGAGTCCCCTCAGTCCCGTGGAGGGGTGGCGCTTTTTGATCCGTGCTGGCGAAGATCAGGGCGCACTGACAGACGAGCTGTTCCACCAGATCGAAGCCTTCTGCGCCCACCAGCGCCTGCTGAGTTGCAATTTTCTCTATGTCGATCCCGCCTTCGCCGAGGCGGCAAGAGAGCGGGGCTGGTCACTCTGGCTGAATGAACAGAGTGAATGGAACAATCCTGGCTTCGCTGATTTTGATGCCTATCTCGCCACGTTCAATGCCAATCAACGCCGCAACATCCGGCGTGAACGGCAGGCGGTCGCCACGGCTGGGCTATGCATCACACCCCTCAGTGGCGAGGCGATCCCGCCCACCCTGCTGATGCGCATGCACGATTTTTATGCGCAACACTGCAGTCGCTGGGGGGCCTGGGGCAGCAAGTATCTTCATGCCGATTTTTTCAGCGTCGCCGCCGAACATCTACGCGCCAACCTGGTGCTCTTCAGCGCCCATCGGGGCGATCCTCTCTCCCCTGAGGCAATGGCCTTCTGCGTACACAACGGCCAACAGCTCTGGGGGCGCTACTGGGGCAGCGCTGTGGACATCCCCCATCTGCATTTTGAAGTTTGCTATTACGCCCCCTTGGAGTGGGCGATTGCCCGTCGCCTGACGCGCTTCGATCCAGGCGCCGGAGGCAGCCACAAGAAACGCCGGGGGTTCCTCGCCAAACCACGGTTGAGTGCCCACCGATGGTTTGACCCCCGCTTCGCGTCCATCCTCAACGACTGGCTGCCCGGTGCCAACGACCAGATGCAGGAGGAGATCCGGGCCATCAACGCCGATCTGCCATTCACCGCCACATACGATCCCCCCAATCCTTGACCGACCGCAAGCCCACGGTCCAGCCATGAGCCAATCCCCTTCCACCCCCTCTTTGGGGGACCAACCGACGCCGTCCACCCCTGCGCACCGGCAAGCCTTGGACGAGGCGCTCTCCCAACGGTTCATTGCTCTCGATCCCTCCGGCTACTTCCTGATCCGCGTGGATACCGACAAGCAGGAGCTGGTGGCAGAGCACTACGGCAACACGATCAACGACCAAGGCCTGGCGACAGACCCGGAAACCGGGGAGGTGATTCGCTGCCAGGGAGCGGGCCCACGGGCTCCTCTGGCGGAGTATCGCGGTCGCACGGCGAAGGAATTGGGGATGCTGCTGACGGAAGGGCAAGGCCCTGTCCCCCTCAGCCGCCTCGACCATGCCCTCTACCTGGGCCGGGAATTGCAGAGAGCGGAACAGTGTTTGGAAACCGGAGACATCTATATCCAGGATTAGTGCACGAGCCAGATCGGAGGGTAGCCAACCCCTCCGGACCGAGCACGCAGCAAAAGCCAAGCCCTCCCTCAAGCAGGTTGGAGTTCTCTCGGGTCTGCGGTGACTCCAGGCTGAGGATCCGGGGGAAGGGTGGCGAGCTGTTGTTCAATTTCTCGTTTCACCACGGCGCGGTATTCCTGGAAGTGCTCGTTATGAGCCAGGGTGACGAGAAATTGCTCGAAATTCTGCGGGTTGGCCCGAGCGATCGTGAAGAGAGAGTTCCAGAAACGCCAGCGGGTATCGCGCATCACTCCCTGTCTCCAAATCACAATGGAAAGAGCGCGCACATCAGTCCAGGTTGGAAGGGCGGGTTTTCCCAGGGCGGAGGGAACAAAGGCTTGCCAGCGCGGACGCCCCATTTTGAGATAGTAGTGCTTGACGCGATCGATATAAGCATTCGGTTCATAAAGCCTGCAGAAAGCATCCACATACTCCTCGGCAATGTCGCGAATGGGTCGCGTGGGCTTGAAATTCAAAAGGTTGGTCTGGTTGACACCTTTGGCATCCACACGATCCTGGATCAGTCGCCCTTCCTTCTCGAGGCGATGCCAAAGGCCTGGGTTGGGAAGGGCTTGCAGCATGCCCATCATGGCGGCAGGGATGCCCGTTCGGCTGACGAAACGCACGATGCGGTCGCCAGCCCCTTGCTTCTCGCCGTCGAAACCAATAATGAAACCAGCCATCACACGAATTCCGTAAGAGGTGATCTTGTCCACCGACTCCTCCAGGGAAGTGCGCGTGTTCTGCAGTTTCTTGGCGGTTTCCAGGCTGGATTCATCAGGGGTTTCAATGCCCAGGAACACACTGTCAAACCGACATTCCGCCATCATCTGCATCAACTCCTCATCGCCCGCCAGGTCAACGGAAGCCTCCGTGGCAAAACTGAACGGATAGCGATGCTCGATCTGCCATTGTTTCAACATTGGCAAGAGCAACTTGGCATTGCGCTTGTTGCCGATGAAGTTATCATCTACTAGGAAGATCGAGCGACGCCAGCCGAGATCATGGAGACGCTCAAGTTCAGCGATGAGCTGCTCGGGCGTTTTGGTTCGCGACTTGCGGCCATACAAGACAATAATGTCGCAAAATTCGCACTGGAAGGGGCAGCCCCTGGAGAACTGCACCGACATGGAGTCATAGGCGGGGAACTCCAGAAGGTCAAAGCGGGGCACAGGGGTGGAAGTCACATCTGGCTTCTCCCCATTCGCACTGAAGGTGCCCTGCCGCTCGCCACGCGTGATGGCTTCCACAAACATCGGCAGAGTGATCTCTCCTTCATCAAGAATCTTGAAGTCGGCCAGTGCCAATTCCGGCGCATCGGGCGTCGAACTGGCGAAGGGACCACCCACCGCCACCAGCAAACCCCGACTTTTCGCCCGGGCAATCTGCGCAGCCATGTCAGCTTTCTGAACGATCATGCCGGAAATGACCACCAATTCCGCCCAGTTCCACTCTTCCTCCGTCACCTCGCGCACGTTGCGATCAACCAGCTTCATCTCCCAGTCCTGGGGGAGCAGGGCCGCCACAGTCACCAGACCCAGAGGCGGCAGCAACACCTTCCGGTTGACAAGCTCCAGGATCTTCTCGTAGCTCCAGAACGTCTTGGGGAATTCCGGATACAGAAAGAGAGTACGCATGGAGGAGAGGGGGGAAAAGGGTTACGCAGCAGGCTGTGCGGCCGGCGGAAGTCTGAGAACCTTAGGTGGTCTGGCCGCCTTTCGGCCAAAAGGACCGGTCTTGGAGCGCGGCTTTCTGCTGTAATGGATGCTGCTTTGAAAACTGCACCATGGCGGTGGCTTACTACCTGGCTCTGGTTGGTGGCGGATTGGCTGCCGCCTTCGTGTTCACGGTCCTTCTGAAAGGCATCAAACTGATCTGAGCCGCAGCCCTCCCCGGCGCGCCAGTTCCGCGATCCCCAGGGCCACACCCAGGCTTCCCAGCAGCCCGATGGTGGTGGCCATCCCCATGCTCCGCGTCAGGCCAGCGGCCATCAAGCCACTGAATCCACCTCCGCCAAGGAAGGCGATCTGGCCCAGGCCGGCCATCCGTCCCCGCAAACCCATCGGGGCTCCCACCTGCGCCATCAGGTTCACCCCGCTGAGCAGGGTGGCTGTGCCACCCCCGATCAAGAAACCCATCGCCAAGCCAAGTGACTCACTCCAGGGTCCGCGCTGTCGCAGCGCCAGGGCCATGCCGACCTGGGCCACCGCCGTGATCACCACGCTGGTGCCCATCAGGAGGGCAGGCCGCTGGGACAGCCAAGTGCTGTTGCGTTGCAGCACCACGCCGCCAGAGATGCTGCCCGCAGCGATCACACTGGTGAACAGGCCGAGGGCCTGGGGCGAGGGTCCCACCACGGCAGCGGCCATCAGGGGAGCCAGGCCAGGGTGGAAGAACCCCACCAGACAGGCCAGCGCCGTGAAGCGAATCACGTGGCGCAGCACCGGTCCGCACTCTCTCCAGGCGGCCCCCAACGAAACATTCCCGCCCGCAGGACGGAGGGACTCCAGATCCCGCCGGGGGTGGAGCACCCACACAATCGTGGCGATCGGCCCGAGGAAGGTGGCGGCATCCATGACGAGGGCCAGGATCGGTCCCGCCAGAGCCAGCAGCCACCCTCCCAAGGGCGGTCCCAGCAGCTTGCCGACGTTGAAGACAATGGAAAAGCTGGTGAGGTAGCCCGGCAGCTCCTCCGCTCGGTCCACCAGGAGCGCGGTGTATTTGTTCCGGGCCGTGAGTTCATAGGTGCTGGCCACCCCTCCAAGCAGGGTGCTCACCAGAATGCCGGCCACTTGGATCGGCCCCCGCAGAAGCGCCATCGCCAGGGCCGCCAGGGAGGCACAGGCCAGCAGAGCCCACTGGGCACGGATGAGGACCCTTTCCGAACCCACCCGGTCCGTGAGCACGCCGGCGGCGCCACTCACCAGCAGGCTGGGCAAGGAGAGAGCCGCAAAGTGGAGGGCCAGCAGCATGGGATCGCCGGTCCCATCCAGCAGGATCCACCCCTTGACCGTCAAGCCGGCAAAAGATCCCACAGTGCTCAAGCCGGAGGCCACCAGGAACACACTCCGCTGACGCTGGCGCAGCCAGGCCAGCCCCGCAGGGGACGGCGAGGACCGGGTCAAGTTTCGGCTGACCTGGCCTGACGGGCCTGCTGCACCAGGCCTTCAGCGCCCACTATCTCGCCTTCCAGGTCATAGGTGTGGGCTGCCGTGAGCAAAACCGGGACCATTTGTCCAGGCGCCGCGAGCCAGCCGCCAGGGCCAGGATTCACGCGCACCTCTCCATCCACGTCCGGGGCAAAACGCCCGCAGCGTCCGATCATGGCTCCCGTCTCCGGATGCATTTGTTCGATCAGGACATCCACGATCGCGCCGACGCAGGCCCCGTTGCGAGCGGCCGCGATCGGCTGCTGGAGAGCCATCAACCGATCCCTTCGCTCTCTCGCCACCGCCGGGGGAACCGGATTCGGGAGAGAGGCCGCTGGTGTGCCCTCCTCCGGGGAGAAGGTGAACACCCCCACATGGTCGAAACGCTGCTGGGCGACGAAGTCCAGCAGATGCTGGAAGTGCTCCTCCGTTTCTCCGGGCTAACCGACGATGAAGGTGGTGCGCACCACCGCTTCGGGCAGCTGCTCGCGGATCCGATCCAGCACCCCCGCCGTGCCCTCCGCCTGCCAGGGGCGATTCATGGCCCGCAGGATGTCGGGATGGCTGTGCTGGAGGGGGAGATCGAGATAGGGCAACACGTTGGGAACCTCACGAAAGGCCGTCAGCACCGCAGGCGTGAGGCCTGTGGGATAGGCGTAGTGCACACGGATCCAAGGGATCTCCACCTGGCCCAGCTCACGCAGCAGCGCTGACAGCTGGGGCTTGCCATGGAGATCCAGCCCGTAATTCGTGGTGATCTGGCTGATGAGGATCAGCTCCTTCACGCCCTGATCGGCAAGGGCTCGCGCCTCCGCCACGAGGGACGGAAGGGATCTGGAGCGCTGATCTCCGCGCAACTTGGGAATGATGCAGAAGGCGCAGCGGTAGTCACACCCCTCGGCCACCTTCAGATAGGCCACCGCTTCACTGGTGGTTCGGTAGCGGGGCACGCGATCGTCAGCGAGGTAGGTCGGCACCGCGCTGACCTGCCTCACCCGTTCGCCGCCTTCCACCCGCCGCAACACGCTGACGATGTGCTGGTAGTCGCCTGTGCCCACGATCGCCCTGGCCTCCGGCAGGGCGGCAAGCAGATCATCCTGATAATGCTGGGCCAGACAGCCGGCGATGATGATTTGTTTGCCTTGCTCCGCCAGCTCCACCAGGGTGCGCACCGATTCCTGACGGGCCTCCTGAATGAAGCTGCACGTGTTCACCACCACCACGGCGGCCTCCCGCTCATCCGCGCTTACGCCATAGCCGGCCTCCGCCAGAAGGCCCAGCATGTGCTCGGTGTCCACCCGATTCTTTTCGCAGCCCAGGTGTGCGAAAGCAACGGTGGGTCTGCTCCTGTCGGACCGGGAGGGCATGGAAATGGTGAGAAGGCAACCTCTCCACCCTATGGAAGCGCTGGATCACTGTCAGAATTTCCAGGTCTGCTCTCTTTCCCCCGTGACGTCCACCCGCCTTGCCAGCCGCCTGAGCAGCCGACGCCGGGGGGATCCAGGTCGCCGTTGGGCCCGGTTGGCGAGGGCCGTGCTGGCAACCATCGGCATCTTGGATACCGGATCGATCACCCTCCATCGCTGGGGCGTGCTGGGGCCACTGTTGTGCCCTGGAGGAGCCGATGGTTGCGACAAGGTGCTGAGCAGCCCTTGGGGAACGTTCCTGGGGCAACCCCTCTCGTTGTTGGGCCTGCTCGCCTATCTGGCGGTGTTGCTGCTGGCCCTCTTGCCCCTGCTGCTGAAGGGCGAATCCCGGGCGGAACTGCATCAGAAAAGTTGGTGGGGCCTGTTCTTGCTCAGTACGGGGATGGCGATCTTCAGCATCGTTCTGATCGGGGTGATGCTGTTCAAGATCAAGGCCATCTGCGCCTTTTGTCTGCTCTCCGCCACCCTCTCCCTCGCCTTGCTGGTGTTGGCGATCATTGGTGGCGAATGGGCGGAACCCGGCCAGCTGATCTTTCGCGGCATCCTGATCGGACTCGCGGTGCTGGTGTTCGGTATCGGCTGGGCCACAGCTCTGGAGCGTCCCGAAAGCGCGATCAGCAAGGGCGTGGCGCCCCCGGTCACCGCCCCCAGCTCGCCTGCGGCAGTTGCCCTGGCCAAATATCTCACCGCCAAGGGAGTGGTGATGTACACGGCTTATTGGTGTCCTCATTGCCATGAGCAAAAGGAACTTTTTGGCAAGGAAGCCACCACTGAGCTGAAGGTGGTGGAGTGCGCTCCCGATGGCCAGAACAGCCAGGCGGCCCTGTGCAAAACCAAACAGATCCAAGGGTTTCCCAGTTGGGAAATCAACGGCACCATCGACTCAGGCGTGAAGCCCCTGGCCAAGCTGGCCGCCCTGTCGGGCTACAAGGGTCCCAACGGGTTCTGATTCAACCCGGGGCCATCTGATTCTCCATCGTCGACGGGGGCGGTGTGGATGGCGGTTCCCTTCCTCTGCACGCTGTGGCAGCGCCAAAACGGTTGGGCCATCGGCATGTCCGTCCGGAAGTGCCCCCCACGACTCTCCTCACGAAACAGGGCCGCCTCCATCAGAAGTTCCGCCAGGACCAACCGCTGTCGGAGCTCCTGGAGCCACAGGAAGCTGTGCACCTGCCCCCGGTCCAGGCGAACAGAGATCTCGGGAGCCAGGTGGCGCACCTCTTGCCAGAAGGGATCCGCTTCGCAGGCCTGGCGTTGACGGCGCACGGAAGGGAGAGCCTTCCGCAGCGACACTCCGTTTCGTTCCACGCCAGCCACCTGCCAACACAACTGCCGCAGCTTCTCCACCTCGCGCTGACGCGTCTCAACCGCGGCCAAGGGCATCGAGAGGGTCGGCAGCTCTTGATCAACAAGGCGAGGGGCCGCAGCCGACGAAGGAGCTGCTCCGCTGGGCACGACAGCCAGCGCCGCCAGCTGGCGGGCAAAAACCAGACACTCCATCAAGGAATTGCTGGCCAACCGATTCGCTCCGTGCACGCCCGTGCAGGCCACTTCACCGACGGCATGGAGGCCGGGCAGGGTCGTGGCGGCCTGAAGGTCGGTCTCCACCCCTCCCATCCAGTAGTGGGCGGCGGGTGCCACCGGGATCAGCCCTTCGGTGGGCTGGAGGCCCAACTCCTGGCAGCGGCCGAGGATGGTGGGGAATTGGCGTTCCAGACGCTCCTTGCCCACCGGGCGCAGATCCAGCCAGAGGTGGTCCACCCCCTGGGCCCTCATGCAGCGGGCCAGGGCCCGACTCACTTGATCCCTGGGAGCCAGATCCCCCCCCTCCAGATGGGCGACGGGACTTTGTCCATGCGCATCCCGCAACCGGGCCCCCTCCCCACGAACCGCCTCGCTGATGAGGAAATGCGGCGCGCCCGGCAGCATCAGGGCAGTGGGATGAAACTGAACAAATTCCAGATCCCGGATCCGCGCACCGGCGTCCCAAGCCATGACCACCCCATCTCCGGTGGCCTGGCTGGGGTTGGTGGTGTGTGAAAACAAATGGCCACCACCACCGGAGGCGAGAACGACAACGTTGGAGCGCAACCAGCGCAGATGGCCGTGCTCCAGAACCTGAAGGCCCACACAGCGCCCCCCCTCCACCCAGAGTTGAATCGCGGGAACGCCCTGACAACGCTCGAGGCCCGGCCGCCTCTGGACATGGCGTTCCAGCGCATCCACCAAGGCGCCCCCCGTGCGGTCCTGGGCATGGAGGACCCGACGATGGCTGTGGGCCGCTTCCAGGGTGGTGCTCAGGACGCCATTGTCCCGGTCGAAGGCCATCCCCAGAGCCAGAAGCCGCTCCACACAAGCCGGCGCCTGGCGCACCAGCTGGGTGACGGCCCGATGGTCACACAAACCGGCGCCAGCCCGAAGGGTGTCCTCAATGTGGCTGTCCGCGCTGTCTTCGGGTCGGGTGACGGCCGCAATTCCCCCCTGAGCCCACCGACTGGCGGAACGCGGGTTCAATTGCTTGCTCAGAAGCAGAACACGCAAGTGCTGGGGAAGTTCCAGACAGGTCATCAGACCGGCCGCTCCGCTGCCAACCACCACCACATCCCACTGCGGCGCCAACAACGAGGCCATAGGCATCCAGTTCTGCCATGAGCCTATGGGAACGAAATACCGAGGCGATCCAGGAAAAGGAAGCAGGTCTTCAAGGCCTGCGAGGCTCCCCTTCGCTGGCAGGAGACACATCGACCGCCTCCACATCAATGGTTACGGATCCGACGTCGAGGGCGTTGGTGTCTCGGGCCGCCCAGGGCGGGTCAGAGGCAGGTCCCCCTCCCGCCGGGCCGGTCAACGGCGATCCGCAGGCGGGACAGAGCGCAGAGTCAAAACTTGTTGTGCCGCAGACCGTGCAGGTGTTCAGGCGAGACCGCAGAGCTTGCCAGGCGAGATAACCCGCACCAGCGGCAAGCAAGGGGAGAAGAAGGAGCAGCAGGGTGACACCGCCGATCACATCTAGGAGGAACCTGCCGGCGGTACCCGGAAGAAGCAAGAGGATGGCGGCCAGCACCACCCAGAACCAGGGGAAGGAAGACCGTTGCATGCAGTGTCAGCGTTGGAACCGGGGATCACCCTCCATCCAACGCTCGCAGGCGGCCAGCGCTTCAATCCCCGCCCAACCCAACAGGAGGGTGGCCGCGATCCAGAGGACGAAACCGCCAAGGAGTACCAGCAGTGGGATCAGGGTCAACGCCGCAAGGGCGCTCAGGACGACGAGGCCCACGGCAGAGCTTAGGAGAAGAACGCTGGCAGCGAAGGGAGGCAAGGACAGGGGAGCCAGGATGGTGGGGCGTGACACAGAGTCTCCACTAACGTCCTGTCATCCTGACTCCGATGCGAGGGAATTCGTTGTCAACGGAAGTGCGGATGGCCCTCCGCGCCGCAGGCCCGCGATGGTCACGCTGAGACACTGACCGAAATAGAGGATGACACCAAGCAACCAGAGCCAGAACAGGAGAAGAAGGATTCCACCGATAATGCCATAGGCCTGAAAGCGCAAACCCATCGCAAACAAAAGCCGTCCAAGAAGAATCGTGAGGCTGGTGGACAGCAGGCTGATCAGCAACGCTCCTGGGATCAGCGGTCGCCAAGGCACTCGACGGGAAGGCAGCAGCCAAAGCAACACCATCACAGATACAAAGCCTAGGAAAGCGGAAAGCAGTAGATCAGTACCAGCGGAGAATCTGCCGAGAAAAGCATAGCGAGGGGCAAGGACATTCGAAAGCAACTCTCGAAGCAACGTGGATCCAAGTACGCGTATATTTCCGATGAGCTGATCAAGAATCATCAGTGGGCCAACAAGAAACAAGATCAGCAATGATTTCATGCGAAGCCAGATGAACCGCCGCACAAGCTTGATCCAGGTTAAAGACTCCAAGCCAGAAGGTCGATTCCACCACAAACGATCGGCTCCTCTCTGGAGGGTGAGATAAATATTATTTGCATTCAATAACAACAAAAGCAGTCCGACTATCCCCGCCCCAAAGCCTTGGCGCAAAAATCTGGAAAGGGCATCTTCAAAGATTGGAGTGGTTTGGCTGGGCAAGACCTGAGAGAGGAGAAGGCGCACACGCTCCAGCAAGGCATCATCTCGACCGAGGACTCGCGAGGCAAAAGCGAGAGCAATCAATAAAGCGGGGAAAAACGACTGCAGTGTATGAAAGGCAAAAGCCGCGCTCAGATCAATGCAATCACAACGCAACCAAAGCCTGTAGGCACGCCAGAAAACCCGCAAGCGACGTCTCAGAAAAAGTCGCATAACAGCGAGAGTCGAAGCAGATCCTACTCAGAATAATGCCTGGATATATCGCGGCGTAAAGCAGTGTGCCGTCGCGTGACGAGCTCAGGAGGCCTATGAGCCAACAAAAAAGCCACCCGCTAGAGGTGGCTTTGTTTGATTGGATAGAAAAATTTTATCCTGGCATCGTGCTATTTTCGCAAGGTGCTGCCACCTCACTATCGTCGCCGCTGCTGCGTTTCACAACCGAGTTCGAGATGGATCGGTGTGGTTCCACAGCGCTATGAACACCAGGAAATCTATCTCAGGTGAGCCCTGAGAACTGCATAGGTTACCATTTTCGCACTCATCTGCCTTCAGAAGAAAGCAGACGTTCAAAAATGATCTGGAAATCAGCAAGAGACCGTGAATTGGTCAAGCCCTCGGTCTATTAGTACTCCTCCGCTTCACGCCTTGCAACGCTTCCACGTAGAGCCTATTAACGGGTGTTCTACCCGTGACCTTACTGGCTTTTGCC
>JBKDSZ010000163.1:0-76706 GCA_046340375.1 Cyanobacteriota bacterium
CCAGCAGCAGGGCCGCCTCCCGGCGCCGCCCCGGATCCGGCGACCAGCGCCACACCCGCTCCAGCCGGGCCGTGGACCAATCCGGCGTCAACGGAGGCCGCAGGCCGAGCAGGGCCCTCCCCGCCAGCAAGGCGCCGCCTGTACCGAGGCAGGAGACGGCCAGCAGAACGGGAAGGCGGGCCAAGGGCTGGGGGCGGCTGGTGGCATTCTGAACAGACGTTCCGCGGGCCCTGGCTCATGCGCCTGCCGCGTCCACGCCTGCCCGCCCGGTGGCGACCGCCGCTGCCACCCCTCCTGAACCACCTCCCCGGAGCGGGCCGCCGCCGCCGGGCCCTGCTGGTGGCCACCATCGCCGCTGGCGTCTGGCTCCTGAGACCCTGGCCGCCGTTTCAGTGGCTGCCGGGCTCCGTCGTGGGGCTTCTGATCCTCTGGGCGGTGATCGAACTGCTGTGCTGGCTCTGGTGGCCCCGCCGCTGGTCGTGAGAGGGTGCGCCCCCTGGTGAGTATGAGGAATCCCACGTACCCTTGCGGCGATTGCGTCGTTTCTCCGATGGCCGAAGCGCCCGTGCACCCCCTCGGGGCCCCCCTGGCCCAACGGGTGGCCTTCGGCACGGACGGCATCCGCGGCCGGGTGGGCAGCACGATCACGCCCGCCCTGGCCCTGCAAGTGGGCTATTGGGCCGGCCTGGTGCTGCCGGCGGTGGGCCCGGTGGTGATCGGCACGGATTCGCGCTCCAGCGGGCCGATGCTGGTGGCGGCGCTGAGCGCCGGGCTGGCCGCGGCCGGACGGGAGGTGTGGCAACTGGGGTTGTGCCCCACACCGGCCGTACCGGGCACGATCCGGCGGCTGGACGCCGCCGGCGGCCTGATGGTGTCCGCCAGCCACAACCCGCCCCACGACAACGGGATCAAGATTTTCGGGCCGAGTGGCGCCAAGCTGGACCGGGAACGGCAGCAAGCGATTGAGCAGGGGCTGCGGGGAGAGGCGCCGGATCTGGCGGATGGGCTGGTGGGCACGGGCACGGTGGCGGCCCGGGGCGATCTGATGGCGGACTATCGCCAGGCCTTGCTGGAGAGCGTGAAGGGCCAGCGGTTGGAGGGCTGCAAGGTGGTGCTGGATCTCTGCTGGGGATCGGCGACCGCCTGCGGGGAGGAGGTGTTTCGGGAGCTGGGAGCGGAACTGGTGGTGCTCCACGGCCGGCCGGATGGCAGCCGCATCAATCAGGGATGCGGCAGCACCCACCTGGAGCCCCTCCGCCAGGCCGTGCTCGACACGGGGGCGGAGATGGGCTTCGCCTTTGACGGCGACGCGGATCGCATGCTCGCGGTCGATGGCCTCGGCCGGGTGGTGGACGGGGATCAGATTCTTTATCTGTGGGGTTCGGCCCTGCGGGAGGCGGGCCAACTGCCGGCGCAGCGGATCGTGGCCACGGTGATGTCCAACCTGGGCTTTGAGCGGGCCTGGCGCGAGGAGGGAGGGGTGCTGGAGCGCACACCGGTGGGCGACCAGCACGTCCACGCGGCGATGGAGGAATTCGGCGCGGGTCTGGGCGGCGAGCAGAGCGGCCACATCCTGTCGGCGCATCACGGCATGAGCGGCGACGGCCTGCTCACGGCGCTGCAGGTGGCCACCCTGGTGCACGGCCGGGGACAGTCGCTGGCGGAGTGGATGGAGCAGAGCTTCCGCCCTTACCCCCAAAAACTGGTGAATGTGACCGTGCTCGATCGCCAGCGCCGCACCAGCTGGCAGGAGTGCGGGCCGATGCGGGAGGCGGTGGAGCGGGCGGAGGCGGCGATGGCGGGGCGGGGGCGGGTGCTGGTGCGGGCCAGCGGCACCGAACCCCTGCTGCGGGTGATGGTGGAAGCCGCCGAGCGGGAGCAGGTGGACCATTGGACGAGCCTGCTGGCGGCGGAGGCGGAGCGGTTGTTGAACGCGGTTTGAGGCTGGGGGAGGTGCGGGAGCACTGGGAAGTTGGCCGAGTCAAGCGATTTCCTGCGCCATGACCTGCAAGCGAGTTCCCCTCAGTTCAGAAGAAAGGGCAACTCTTCAAGGGGAAGATCCCGATTGCGGAGCCTCTAATGAATCCGGTAGTAGCTGCTCCGCCGAACAAAGGCTGAGAAAAGCGCTATTGAAACGCGAATCCAAGAAGCAAGGCCCGCGTTTGACCCACGGCTCGATGCTCAGGCAGCAGCCAGCAACGACGGGGATGCCCTCAAGCAAGCAAGGATGGAACGGTGCAGGCGAAGTGCGTGAGGGAATCATCGCCATTCTCCTGAGCCGCACCCACCTCTGCACGGACCTGCCCATTCAGGGCCTGAAGAAATGACGACCCAGACGCCAGGGCGGCGTGGACACAAGGGCTCGGATCTTTTGTCATTACCGATACCGCCACACCGATACCGCCACCGCGGCTTCTCGCCTGTTTGTGCCCGAAACGACCTTGGTTTTCGTCTTGGATCCAGGTGCGGTTAGTATCAAACAAAAATTGGAATCGTGGCCGAGGAGGCCGCGTGATCGGTTTGCCCACTGACAGCGTCAGCCGTGCTGACCTGCATCTGAGAAAAGCCCCGATTCCTGAGTCTCCATGATCCGCTCTCTTCAGGAACGTCACGCGCGCCTCCTGCGCTGGCTGCTGATCAGCGGCTGGCTGGCGCTGATCCTCTCCCTGCTCCTCCCCGCCAGTCCGCTGCCCGGCAACCGGATCTTCTGGGGCACGGTGGTGCCCGGCGGGTTGTTGGTGATTGCCGCCCTCAGCCATGAGATCTGGCGGCGCCTCTGCCCCTTGGCCTTCGCCTCCCGCCTGGCCCAGGCCCTGGGGATGCAGCGCAGCCGGCCGGGCAAGGGCAGCCGACCGGAGCTGGTCCTCGTCAAGGCCGATTCCTGGCTGGGCCGCCACCATGTGGAGCTGCAGTGGAGCCTGCTGATCAGCGGGCTCTGTCTTCGCCTGCTGGGGGGCAACAGCGATCCGCTCTGGCTGGCCGTCTGGCTGCTGACCACCCTGCTGGCGGCTGTGGTGGTGGGTTGGGCCTATGGCGGCAAGAGCTGGTGTCAATATTTCTGCCCGATGGGTCCGGTGCAAACCGTGCTCACCGGCGTGCGCGGCCCCCTGGGCAGCACCGCTCACCTGGGTGCCACCTCGAAGATCACCCAGTCGATGTGCCGCACGATCAGCTTGGAGGGGCAGGAGCGCAGCGCTTGCGTCGCCTGCCAGTCGCCCTGCCTCGACATCGACGCCGAGCGCCAGTTCTGGCAAAACCTGGAGCGCAAGCGCGGCTTGGCCTGGGCCTGGTATTCCTACCCCGGCCTGGTGTCGGCCTTTTTCCTGTTGATGGAGTGGAGCGGCCACGGCCAAGGTCGCTGGGTGCATCCGCTCGGATACATCCGCTCCGGCCCGTGGGCGCTCGATCGGCAATTGGTGAGCCGCGCCTGGGAGCCGTTTCCCCACCTGGGCGCGCTGCCGCGGTTGCTGTGGATCCCGCTCTTGCTCACGGCGGCCGCCTGGTTGTCAGTGTTCTTCTGGCGCTGGCTGGAGGGTCTGCTGCGGCGACAGGGCGTCCGGCGGGGCCAGCCGGCCTCCGGCGAGCGGGCCGTGCTGCACACCCGCCTGCTGGCGTCCTATGTCGCGATCAATCTCTTCTTCTGGTTCGTGGATCCACTGCAGGGGGCGCTCGGAAGCAATGGCGGCCAGATCGTGCGCTCCATCGTGCTGCTGCTCACCTCCCTCGGGCTGTTCCGCGCCTGGGGACGCGATCAGGCCACCTATCGACGCGAAAGCACAAGCGAGAGCCTGCGCCGCCAGCTGCGCGACCTTCCCGGCCTGGAGCCCGCCCTCGATGGTCGTGGCCTTGAGGCCCTCTCGCCCCAGGAGGTGTTCACCCTGGTGAAGGCGATGCCGGCGGTGGGTGAAGTCCAGGCGCGGCGGGTGTATGGCGAGGTGCTGGTCGATCTTCTGCACGGCGGCCGGCTCGATCAGGCCCAGAGCCTGCTCGATCTGCAGGAGCTGCGCCAGAGCCTGCAGCTCGACGACGACGACCACCATGCCGTGGTGGATCTACTGGCCAAAGAGCACCCCGACCTGCTCGGAAAAAATCGGTTCGAGCGGCAGAGCGATGAGCTGCGCCATGCGGTGACCCGCACCAACCTCGAAGACTTCCTGCGGCGCCATGGGTTCCCCGTGTTCGACGCACCCGCCCTCCAGGCGCGGCAACAGGAAGAGCTGGAGCGCTTGAGGGTCGCTTCCGGGCTGTCGGAGAAGGACTGGGCGGCGCTGCTGCTGGAATTCGGGCCCCGGGGGGAGCTGGAGCGGAAACGGTTGGAGCCGCTGCGGGCCACCTGGCTCGAGGAGGCGGGGTTGCTGGCCTGGCTGGACGGGCAGGTGCGGGACGATCCGTCCCTGGGGCCACTGCGACGCGTGCTGGCCCGGCGGGAGGCGGAGCTGCAGCGGCAACTCACACCACGGCTGGCCGCCGCCGGTCTCGACCCCCGGCCCGCCCGGCTGGCCCCAGCCGGGCGGGCAGGGGCGCCTGTTCGATCTGCTCTGGCACGATCCCGATCCCGACACGGCGGCCTGGGTGCTGATGCTCGAGCGGCAGCGGGATGCCAAGGCGGTGGCCCGCCGCCTGCGGAATCCTCGCCCCGGCCTGGCCAGCTCGCCCTTCCTCCAGGCCCAGCTGCGGGGGGAGGCTCCTGTGGAGCCAGCGCTGTTGGAGGCGCTCACGGGCTGGTCGATGTTTGCTGATGTGCTCCCCGCCGGCCTTCTGTGGTTGGCACGGCAGGGCACGGTGCGCCAACTGCCCGCTGGCGTTGTGGTGATGGAGAAGGGTGCCCTCAGCGACCATCTGGCCCTGGTGCTCGACGGCGACGTGGAGGTGCTGCTGGGTAACGGCGAAGTCGCCAGGCTGGGCCCCGGCCAGGCCGTTGGCGAGATCGGCGTGCTCACCAACCAGCCCCGCACCGCCTCCGTGCGGGCCGGAGCGGCAGGCTGCCGGCTGCTGGTGCTCCCAGCCGCCGCCTTCGATGACCTGGTGCGCCGCTCCTACAGCTTCAGCCGCTCCCTGCTCTCCCAGCTGGCCGAACGGTTGATGGACACCACGACGCGCAAGTTGCCGAGCTGGGGCGATCGTCCAGAGGTTGGTCGCTGATCAGGCCGAGGGCAACGCCGCCGCCATCCCCAACGCCCCCGCGCAACCATCCCCCGCCGGCGTCACCCACCGGCACGCCGGCAGAGCCCGGGCGAGTGCCTGTCCAAAGGCCGCCCGAAAGCAGGCCAGATGCGTGATCGCCCCGCCCAGGGTGCACAGGGGGGGCGCGGACAACTCCAGGTGGCCGGCCACGGCGACGACCATCTCCACCAGCGCCTCCCCATGCCGCTGGAGGAGGCCCAGGGCCAGGGCGTCGCCCGCAGCGGCCTGCCGCTCCACCACCGGCGCCAGGGCGGCAAAGCCCGCAGGACCGAAGCCGGGAGCCACCACTCGGGCCTTGAGCCGCTGCGGACTCGCCGGATCCTCCACCGCCAGGCCCAGGGCCGCCCAGAGGGCCTGGCGCAGGGGGCCATCGGGCTGGCGGCCATCGGCCATGCGCAGGCTGAGGCTGAGGCCATCGCGGCCGATGTCCATCGCGGAACCGGCGCCATCAAGAAGCCAGCCCCACCCGGCACAGCGGTGGTGGCGGCCAGCGCGGTCGCGGCCGAGGGCGATGGTGCCCGTGCCGCTGATCACCAGGATTCCCTCCCCCTCGGGGAGGGCCCCTGCCAGGGCGGTGCGTTCGTCGCCGGTGACGATCAGGCGGGCGGGTGGCTAGCCGAGGGCCTGGCTCGCCAACCGCAGGCCCCGCTCCTGCTCCGGGCTGGCTTGTTCGATGCCGCTGGCGCCGACCGCTGCGGCCGCCAAGGGCCAGAGACCTTGCGGCCGTTGCTGATCCACCAGCCGAGCCCGGGCGCGCACCAGGCTTTCCCGCAACGCCTCCTGAAACCGGGCTTCCCCCTCCGGCGCATCCAGATGGCCCACCCCTGGTCCATTCCCCTCCGCCAACACCTCACCGGCGGCGGTGGCCAGCCGGCAGGTGGTGTGGGTCTGGCCGGCGTCAAAGCCCGCCAGCAAGCCCCCGGACGCGCTCACGGGCGACCGGATGGCAGGGGGCGAGAGGCCGAGAGGGTGGCCAGGCTGAACATCGCGATCAACTGCACCTCCGGCCGGAAGAAGATCGTGTCGGTGAGGCCCTGAATCGCCAGGCCCACAAAGGCCGCCACCGCCGCCAGCGACGGCAGCACCATCGGCCCATCCAACCGCCACTGCCGCAGGCCCGTGGCCATGGAGGCGAGAAACAAGCCGGCGCCGGTGATCAATCCCGGCACACCCGCTTCCACCAGCCACTCCAGGGGGATGGAAGAGGCGCTGAGCGCGTTGAACTTCGGCTGCTGATACAGGGGATAGATCAGGTTGAAAATCGTGTTGCCCGGACCGATGCCGATCCAGGGACGATCCCGCACCATCTCCAGAGCCGATGTCCAGACGTTCATGCGGAAGTTGTTGGAGCTGTCCTCCCGGCCGGCCACCAGGCTCATCACCCGCACCCGCAGCGGCTCCACTTGGGTGACGAGCACCACCAGCACCAGCGCGCCGCCACCCAGCAGCACGACAGGCAACACCCGGCGCCACAGCGGCGGCCAGGAGCGCGTGACCCGGAAGGAGAGCAGCAGGCCAAGCAGGGCCAGAGAGGCCACCATCCCCATCCAGGCGCCCCGGCTGTAGGTGAGCACCAGTGCCACAACGCCCAAAACGAAGGCTGCCAGGGCATAGAGACGGCGAGTCCAACCCGTCCAGCGCAGAACGGCCACGGCGGCCAGGGGCAGGATCGGCAGCAGGTAGCCGCCCAACAGGTTGGGGTTGTCGAGGGTGCTGTAGATGCGCACCGTCCCCTGCGCCACGGAATTCGCATCCGACCAGCGGGCCAGGGCGCCGCCCGCGTCGCCATAGAGCTGGCGGATCCCCAGCACGCTCGTGAGCAGGGAGCCGGCCAGCAGGGCCGCCGTGATCCGGTCCCACCAGAGCGGGGCGGCGCGCAGGAGCTGGTTCATCAAGGCGTAGACGCCCAGGTAGCTCACCAGCTTCATCAGCCCCTTGAAGGCCGCCAGCGGCACCGGCGAAAAGCCCGTGGCCACCACCGCCACCGCCAACACCGCCAGCAGCCAGCCATTGAGCTGACCCAGCGGACCCGGCCGGGTGCGCAGCCCCCACAGCAGCCAGAGCAGGCCGCAGGCGGCGATCAACAGGGTGAGCCCACCGCGGGTGATCTGCGGCAACCAGGCCATCAGGGCGCAGAGCATCAGGCCGGCGATCAGCTCCAGCTGCTGACCCAGCCAGCCGACCCGCTGCTGGGCCAGCAACCCCTGCCAGCGGAGCACCAGGGGAGGGGGGGCGACGGCGGTCACGGGGCCTCGGTGGATCGATGGCCTGGATTATGGGGTGGCCTCGGCCTCCTCCCCGCAGGCGATGGCCTCCAATACAGCCAGCGACGGCGGCGGGGCGGCATTGCGCTGAAAGAGCACCCGCCAGACGGGCAGGCCCTGGCTCATCACATGCCGCTCCCGCTCGGTGGGCACCGGCAGGGGATTGTCGGGCCGCCAGGGGCGGAGATCGGTGGCGGGCCGTTCAAAGCAGCCGCTGCCCTCCACCAGGTCCACCATCGGCGCGATCAGCTCGCGCACATCGCTCTGAAGAAACAGCTCCGTGCCCGGGGCGAGGGCCGCCGCCAGGGCGCGCAGGAGGGGGGGCTGGAGCACCCGGCGCTTGTGGTGGCGCGTCTTGAACCAGGGATCGGGGAACTGCAGGGTCACCAGCACCAGGCGGCCGGGGGGCAGCTGGGCCAGCCAGTCGGGCAGGCTGACATTGGCGTTGGCAAAGAGAAAGCGCAGGTTGGGCAGCGCCGCCGCCAGGCGATCCGCCTCGGCCGCCTGCACCAGGGATTGGCGGATCTCCAGGCCGAGCAGGTTGCGCGTGAGCCGCAGCGGGGCGAGGGCCAGCGGAAAACGGCCGCGGGCGCTGCCGATGTCGAGGTGGAGGGGCAGGGCGGGATCGGCGAACAATTCCTCCAGGGGGGGGAGGGGCCGCGTCTGTTGATGGAAGCGGCTGAGGGGGTTGACGTGCTGCCGCACCATCAGCCGTTGGGGATCAGGAAGGCCCAGCAGGCGGTGTAACCGTGCAGATGGGTGGCAGCTCCCACGGGACCAATCTCGCCATTGCAGAACACCCCGGCGATCGGCACGGAGGCGAACACCTCCCGGCAGAGCTTCACGTCACCATCCGCCTCGCCATAGAGCCCCTCACCCCGCCCGAGGCAAGCGAAGAGCAGGGCCGCCATCGGCTGCGTGCCCTCCAGGGACTGGCGTCGGAGCAGCAGGCGGGCGTCTTGCCGCGAGGCTTCCGCGTCGCGCAGCTGGAACTGCACCCGCTGCCCCACCCGCATCCGCTCCGCCACGGCCACAGCCCCGTTGCGGGGATCCACGCCGATCAGGTTGCGCACCAAAAAGGCCGCCGGCGGGGGGCCATCGCTGGAGAGCACCATCTCACTGCGATCCACCCCCAGGAACAGGGAGTGCTTCACCTGCTCCCGCTCCAACGGGCTGAGTTCACTGAGGATGAGTTGCAGCGCTTCCACCGGGCTGCGGGGCACATCACCGCCCCGGCTCACCTGAATCACCACATTCCGCTGCGCCTGCTCCACCTCGAACACCGGCCCGATCGGCCGGCACCCCTGGGCCACCAGTGGATCCAGCCGCCAGGCGCCACTGATCAAACAGCCCACGGCCCCCGCCCGCACGCTCGCGCCCGCCTCGCCGCCGCTGTAGAGGAGGGACCCGTGGGGAGCGCTGTGCTGGCCGGCGATGCCCCCCACCTTGAGGGTCTGGGGAAGGGCGTAGTCGAGGCCACTGATCACATCATTGATCGCCCCGCAGGTGGGATCCACCAGCAGCAGCATCGATGCGGGGTCGTTCTCCCCCGCTGGCGGTGTGGCCGGGAGCCCGAGGGCCACCCGCCAGGCCTCCGCCGGCCCGTCCAGGTCGGGCAGGGCGGTGGTGTCGAGGGCGAAGGGCTGGAGGATGGCGTCGGGCAGACGCAGCAGCAACACACTCAGGGCGGGCTCCCCTTCCAGCTCATGGGCCTCCGTCTTGCCGGTGCCCACCACGCCACCGCCGCAGCAGCCGAGCCAGTGGTCCGCCTGCAGCTTCTGGCTGAGGAGCGGCAGCAAGCGGGGCAGATCGCTGGCGAAGCCGCTGTAGGCGAACACCAGGGCCAGATCCGCCCGCCCCGCCCCGGCCAGCTGCTGGATCACCCCGTCCACCGCGCCCTGGAGCGACACATCCGAGGCCAGGGCCCCGCGACACCAGGCGCCACGGTCGCGGTTGAGCCAGGGAAAGGAGGGAAGGGCCATGGTCGGAACCTATCGCCCGCGGAGTAAACGGATAATGGCGCCTTACCGAACCCCTGGCTGTGCCGGATCTGCTCTACCGCTCCCTGGTGTGGCTTGACGTGCGACTGGGCCTGCTCTTTGCCGTCGGCCTGCCCCTGGTGCTCCTCGGCTGGGCCGCCCTGCGGCGGGAGCAGGCCCTGCTGCGTTTGTTGGGGCTCTACTGGAAGGTGGCCTCCCTGATGGTGGTGGCCTTGCTGCTGCTCACCAACGGACGCCCCATGGGATTCGCGCTGCTGGTGCTGGCCCCCCTGTTCATCGTTGTGGGCTTGTGGCTGTGGGTGGATCTCAATGAGGAGCTGGCCGACATGCCCCCCTGGCGCCCCCTGCCCCTGACGGTGCGCCTCTGGCGCTGGAGCCTCACCTTCTACGGCTTGGCCAGCGCGGCCCTGGCCGCCACCGCCCTTCCCTGCCTCGGGGGGACCAACGGCCGGCCCCTCTGCCAGGCGTGGCTGGAGGCGCCAGCGGGCCTCCATGGGGGGATGGCCCGGGTGTTGGGCTTCATCTTCGGCGCCACCTGGACGCCCGGGGTGGCGGCCTTCGTGGGCTACGTGACCCTGGTGGCTTATGTGGTGGGCCTGCTGCAGTGGCTGCTGCTGAAGGCGCCGCGGCAGGGGCGCGTGGCGGGGGAGTTTTAGGGGCGGGTCAAACGCTGAGGAGGAGCGCTTCTTGGGGCTGGGGTCGAGCTGGTGGCTTCCGGCGACGTCTGTTTCTGACCTGAACTGCGCGGATTTGCTCCTCTGCCGCTAAATCTCGCTCACCCGAGGGACGGCTAAGGGGTGGCTGGTGGAACCTTCGGTCATGGCTGGGGCACCTGCAGTGGAGTCGAGACATCGGCCGCCTACCTTCAAACCTCCTGCTGCGACGACCCGCCCAGCCGGCCCAGAACCGACGGTGGGGGAGGGAAGGCAAGGGCCGACGGTGCAGGGAGTCCCGGGCGAATGCCACCACTCCAGAAGAGTCAAGGACGTTCCGCAGCAAAGATGTCAAATGAGGCGGGAGCACCTAAGCATCAGGCGCGTTTGCACGAGCGGCACTGAGCCACTCCGCCAGCTTGGTGAAACGGCGTCGCCCCAGGTGGTTTTTCACGGCCATGGCGAGAGCTTTCTTCTGGCCCACCAGCACCACCAGCCGCTTGCCGCGGGTGAGGCCGGTGTAGAGGAGATTGCGCTGCAGCATGGCGTAGTGCTGGGTGAGCAGGGGGATCACCACCGCGGGATACTCACTGCCCTGGCTCTTGTGGATGGTGCAGGCATAGGCGGGCACCAGGTGGTCGAGTTCCCCCCAGCCGTAGACCACCGTCCGAGGCCCGGCCGTTCCCGCCTCGCTGGTGGGGAACAGGACGCTCAGCTCACTGTTGTCGGAGTCGATGGCCTCGATCATGCCGACATCGCCGTTGAACACCTCCTTCTCGTAGTCGTTGGCGATCTGCATCACCTTGTCGCCCGGTGCAAACCGCCAGCCGAAGCGCTCCACCGGCTCTGCCGGGTTTGGGTTGAGGAGCTTCTGCAGCTCAAGGTTGAGCGAGCGGGAGCCGCAGCCGCCGCGGGCCATCGGGCAGAGCACTTGCACCTCGCTCACCGGATCGAAGCCAAAGCGGGCCGGGATGCGCTCCCCCACCACCTTGAGGATCAGGCTCACGGCCTGCTCGGGCGTCTCGGCCGGCAGGAAGTAGAAGTCGGTGGTCGTGCCATCGGCGGGCGGTCGCAGATCGGGGATGGTGCCAGCGTTGATGGCGTGGGCGGTGGTGATGATCCGGCTGGCGGCCGCCTGGCGGAACACCTCCGTGAGCCGCGCCACCGCCAGGGCACCGCTGGCGATGGCATCGGCCAGCACCTGGCCAGGCCCCACCGAGGGCAGCTGGTCGACGTCACCCACCAGCAGCAGGGCAGCCTCCGGTGGGATGGCGGCCAAGAGCGAGGCCAGCAACGGCACATCCACCATCGAGCTTTCATCCACCACCAGCAGGTCGCACTCCAGCGGCAGGTCGCCGCCACGACGGAAGCCGCAGGCCCGCGGATCGAACTCCAGCAACCGATGGATGGTTTTGGCCTCCAGCCCCGTGGCCTCGGCCATGCGCTTGGCGGCCCTGCCGGTGGGGGCGCAGAGCTGGAGGCGCAGCGTCTTGGCCGCCAGGACGCGCAGGATGGCGTTGATCAGGGTGGTCTTGCCCACGCCGGGCCCGCCGGTGATCACCAGCACCTTGCTGGCCAGGGCCAGATGCACGGCATCCTTCTGACTGGGGGCAAGCCGCAGGCCGAGGCGCTGCTCCACCCAGGCGATTGCCTTGCCCGCGTCGATGGCGCCCCAGGGCGGCACTCCCTGCGCCAGCTCCCGCAGGGATTCAGCGATGCGCCGCTCATCGCGATGCAGGTGGGCCAGGAAGATCGCCGGCTCTCCCGCCAGGGTGTCAGCCACCACCGTGCCCTCGCTCCGTTCCAGGCCGAGGGCGGTCTGGATCAGGGCGGGTTCGAGGGGCACGCGGCGGTTAGCGGCGGCTGGGCCCGGAGCACGGGTTGCCCGGGTGGGACCTGGACGGGCGCGGGTGTCCTCCGGCAGCGCGTTCTCGGTTCCATGGGCCGTGCGTGGCTCCGCGTCGGGCCGCTCCACCGCCAGCAGCTCACCGGCAAGCTTGAGCAGCTCCGCCGTGGGCAGGCCGCAGTGGCCCTCGCCGCTGGCCTCCAGCAATGCGTAGTTGATGCCGGCCCGCAGGCGGATCATCGCGGCCGGCTCGATGCCCAGCCGGGCGGCGATGGCGTCGGCGGTGCGACAGCCGATGCCGCGGATGTCGCGGGCCAGTCGGTAGGGGTTCTCCGCCATCACCTGCACGGCGTCGTTGCCGTAGGTCTTGAAGATCCGCACCGCCCTGGCGGTGCCGACGCCATGGCTGTGCAGGAACACCATGATCTCGCGCACCACCTTCTGGTCGGCCCAGGCCCGGGCGATGCGGCTGGCCCGCACCTGGCCGATGCCGGGCACCTCCCGCAGCCGTTCGGGAGCCTCCTCGATCACCGCGAACACCTCCGCCCCGAAGGCGGCCACAAGCTTGCTGGCATAGATCGGGCCGATGCCCCGGATCAGTCCCGAGCCCAGATATTTCTCGATCCCCTCGGCGGTGGTGGGGGGCGAGGAGCGCAGGAAGGCGGCCTTGAACTGCTGGCCGTGCTCTCGGCTGTTCACCCAGGTGCCACTGACGGTGACCCATTCGCCAGCGCTGATCTCGGCGGCGTGGCCGACGACGGTGACCAGGTCGCGATGGCTGCGGGCCTTGATGCGCAGCACGCAGAAGCCGCTCTCGGCGTTGTGGAAGGTGACCCGCTCGATCGAGCCGGCCAGCACCTCGGTGCTCTGCAGCGGCTCCATCGGGTCAGGCGCATGGCCGCGCGGATGCAGGCACGATCGAATCAGCTTTGAAACGCTTTGTGCAAAAGCGTAGAGCGGCTGGAGGGATCGATCAGCCCATAATCCCTCCCAGAGGCACCCCCCGAAGTGGAGCCAAGCGATCCCCAAACCCCTGCCGATGTGCTGCCCCCGCCCGGTGGCGTGGCCGCGTTGCTGGCGGCCCTGGAGGAGATCAGCCGCGGCCGGCCGGATCGGGTGTTGCGCCTGCGGGGGCACGTGGCGGTCGATGGGGAGGGAACGCCCATCGCCAGCACGCCAGCGCAGGACGCCAGCCGGGTGAATGGCGACGACGCGGGCCTCCAAGGAGGCGCGGGCGGCGAAGCGGGACGGGAGCCCTTTGAACTCCTGCTCTTTCGCGGCTTCTCCAGCAGCGTCACCCACGCGACGGCCTTCGACCCGGATCGCCCCGCCCTGCCGGAGGGGGCCGTGGTCACCTCGGCGGAACTCCTCGCGGGCCCGCTCAATCCCCTCCAGGAGAGGCGGCTTGCGGGTCCCCAACCGGTGGAGGCCTTCCTCAGCCCCTCCGCCTGGGAGATCGCCCCTCAACTCGACGCGGAGGTGTGAAACCGCAGGGCCACGCGCCAGAAGGCCCGGCTGAGGGCAAAACAACCCGCCGCCATCCCCACACCCGCCAGCAGCCAGGGCCAGGAGGGGCGACCGAGGATCGCCTCGGCGGGCACGGTGGTGAGGAAAGCCACCGGAATCACCACGGTGAAGAGCAACCGCAACGTCTGCGGGTAGGCGGTGATCGGGTAGCGGCCCGCGGTGAGGGTGGCGCGCAGCACTTCCGCGGCGTTCCAGGTCTTCACGAACCAGATGCTCGTGGTGGCGAGCACAAACCAGAGGCTGTAGAGGATGGTGAGGCTGGCGCCCAGCAACACCGCCGCAGCCCCCAGCATGGCGAGGGAGGGATGGGTTCCGGCGGAGCGGGCGGCCCAGGCGATCAACACCAGCCCCGCCCCGATCTCCGGCAGCCCCCCCAGGGCGAAGGTGCGGGCGGACAGCCAGAACTGGCTGTCGATCGGCTTGAGCAGCACGAAATCCAGGGTGCCCTCCTGCACCTGGGTGACGATGCGGCTCAGATTCGGCCGCAGCAGGGTGGTCGACACACCATCCAAAAGGGTGTACACCCCCAGCACCACAAGGGCTTCGGGCCAGGTCCAGCCGCCGAGGCTCCGCCCCCCCTGAAAGAACAACCCCATCACGAACAAGCTGCCGGCCAGATTGCCGCCCATGCCCAGCAGGTCGAACCAGAGATTCGCCTGATATTCCGTTTGGCTGGCCAGGGCCGTGCCCCAGAAGCGACGCAGCGTTTTGAGATAACGCCCCATCAGCCCCCCATCGCCGCGTAGCGGCGCACCCCCGCCCGCCAGAGCAGGAGGGTGAGGGGAAGCAGCAGGGCGAGCCAGGCGCCGAGGGCGGCCAGCCCCCCCGCCACGTTCACCTCCGCCCCCGCCAGCAGGCGGGCGGGGAAATGAATGATCCAGGGGAAGGGCGTCCACTGGGCCCAATGGCGCACGGCCGGGGGGAACACCTCCAGGGGGGCCATCAGTCCAGAGAGAAACAGCATCGCCAGGGTATGGAGGCGCTCCAGGGCGCTGGCCCGTTCGCTCCAGAAACAGAGCACCGCGATCAGGCTCTGCACAAGGAAATTCACCGCGAAGGCCATCGCCGTGGCCAGCACCACCAGCACCAGCCGCCCCGGCGAGGGCCACCAGGCCGCCCAGGGCACCAGCAGCAGAAACAGCCCCGCCAGCGCGGCCACGAAGGGCACGCGGGTGGCCTGCTCCGCCAGATGGGACGTCAAATAGCGCCAGAGCGGATGGAGGGGCTGCAGGAGCATGGGGGAGAGGCGACCCACGAGCGCGTCCTCCTCGAAGGCGTACACCACCCAGGCCACTGTGAACTGGCGCACGACGAAGGCGCTGATGAAATAACGGGCCAGCTCCACCCGGCTCAGGCCCCCCTCTCCGACGGCCATCCCGCCAAGGCCGCCGGCCATGTCGGCCTGCTGGATCCAGAGGCTCATCATCAGCAGGGGCACCAGCCCTGACAGGGCCCAAAGGGCGATCTCCACCCGGTACTCGAGCATGTAGGCGTACTGGGTGGTCAGCAGCACCCGCGCCAGCCGGATCCACCGCACCAGCCGCCTCATGCCACCTCCCCCTGGCGAAACACCTGGCCGATCAGATCCTCGATCGGGGGATCGCGCACCTCCAGGTCCTCCACCGCCAGATCGGCCAGCAGCCGGGCCACCTGACGGATGAGCGCACCCCGGGGGATCAGCAGCCGCCCATGGCGCCCCCGCAGCTGCTGCACCTCCCCGTAGGCCGCCAGCACCTCGGCCGCCACCGGATCCCGCAGCTCCAGCCGCACCTCCCGGCAGGGCGCCAGTCGGCTGGCCAGCGCCTCCAGGCTGCCGTCATGGAAGAGGCGGCCCTGGTGAATCAGCAGCACTCGCGGGCAGAGGGCCGTGATATCCGCCATGTAATGGCTGGTGAGCAGGAGGGTGGCGCCATGGCGGCGGTTGTAGGCGTCGAGAAACTCCCGCACCCGCGCCTGGGCGTTCACGTCCAGGCCAAGGGTGGGTTCATCGAGAAACAGCACGCTCGGACGATGAAGCAGGGCCGCCAGCAGCTCCGCCTTCATCCGCTCCCCAAGGGAGAGCTTGCGCACGGGACGGGTGAGCTCCGGCCCCAGTTCCAGCATCTCCGCCAGTTCCCCGATGCGGCGCTTGGCCTCCCCGTCGTCGATGCCGTAGACGGCGGCGTTGAGCATCAGGCTGTCGAGGGGAGGGAGGTCCCAGAGGAGTTGCTGCTTCTGACCCATCACCAGGGTGATCGCCTCCAGGAAACGGCGCTGCCGCCGGCGGGGTTCAAAGCCCGCCACCTCCGCCACGCCGCCGCTGGGGTGGATCAGGCCGCTGAGCATCTTGAGGGTGGTCGTCTTGCCAGCGCCGTTGGGGCCGAGGAAGCCCACCCGCTCCCCGGGCTCGATCGTGAAGCTCACCTCCCGCACGGCCTCCACCGTGCGCCAGCGGCGGTGCAGGAAATGGCGCAGGGTGCCGCCGAGGCCTGGTTGCTTGTCGGCCACCTGGTAGCGCTTGCTGAGGTTGTGGGCCCGAATGATCGTCATGGCGCTCACGCCACCGGAGCGGACGGGGGAGCCAGGGGCGCGAGCAGGTTCAAGAGGTCGGAGCCATAGCGCTCCAGCTTCGCCCGGCCCACGCCGCTCACCGTCGCCAGCTCCTCCAGGCCCGACGGCCGTCGGCTGGCGATCTCCATCAGGGTGCGGTCGTGGAAGACCACATAGGGGGGCACCCCTTGCTGCCGGGCCTGCTCCAGCCGCCAGCGCTTGAGATCGGCGAAGAGAGCCGCCTCCGCCTCGGAGAGTTCCGCGACACCCGCCGCCGCCCCCTCCCCGGCTCCAGCGACCGCAGCCCGCACGGCAGCCTGGCGTCGCTCGCGGCCGGGAGGCGGCAGGGGCAGGCTCAGGGAGGCCTCCCCCCGCAGCAGGGGGCGCACCAGGGCCTCCGGGCCAAAGCGCAGGCCACCCCGCGCCTCGGGATCACTCACGAGAAAGCCGCGGCTCACCAACTGGCGAAACAGGCTCCGCCACTGGCTCCGATCCAGCTCCTTGCCCACACCGTGCACGCTGAGCTGGTTGTGGCCCAGCTCCCGAATCCGGGCCGTGTCGGCCCCCAGCAGCACATCGACCAGATGGGCGGCGCCGAAGCGGTAGCCCGTGCGATGCACCGCCGAGAGGGCCTTGCGGGCCGGCTCCGTCACCTCCACCCCCGGCAGGGGATCGAGACACCCGTCGCAGTTGCCGCAGGGCTCCGCCAGGGCTTCGCCGAGCTGGGCCAGCAGCAGCTGACGGCGGCAGGTGGCGGCCTCGGCGAAGGTGAGCAGGGCGTCGAGCTTGCCCCGCTCGATCCGCTTCTGCTCGTCGCTGGCGCTCGACTCCTCAATCCACTGCCGCAACTGGGCGCCATCGCCTCCGCCATGGATCATCCAGGCCACGGCCGGCAAGCCATCCCGTCCCGCCCGACCCGTCTCCTGGTAGTAGGCCTCCAGGCTCTTGGGCAGGTCGATGTGGGCAACGAAGCGCACATCCGGCCGGTTGATGCCCATGCCGAAGGCGATCGTGGCCACCACCACCACCGGGCCGCCCCCCCGGAAGCGCCGCAACACGGCCGTGCGCCGCTCGGGATCCAGGCCGGCGTTGTAGGCCATGGCATCGATCCCCTCTCCCTGGAGCAGCTCCGCCACCTGGTCCACCCGCTTGCGGGAGCGGGCGTAGATGATTCCCGCCTCGCCGCGATGCTCCGCGAGAAAGGCCAGGAGCTGGCGGCGCGGCTCCTCCTTGGGCCGCACCCAATAGCGGATGTTGGCCCGGTTGAAGCTGGCCACGAAGGTCGCCTCTGGCGCCAGGCGCAGGTGGCGCGCGATGTCGTCTCGGGTGCGGAGATCGGCGGTGGCGGTGAGCGCCAGCCGGGGCACGGCGGGGAAGCGCTCCGCCAGCAGGCCCAGCTGCAGGTAGTCGGGCCGGAAGTCGTGGCCCCATTGGGAGAGGCAATGGGCCTCGTCGATGGCGAACAGCGCCAGGGGGAGCCCGTCCAGGAGGCGCGGGCCCTCGCCGCCCAGCAGCCGCTCCGGAGAGATGTAGAGCAACTTCAGCTCCCCCCGGGCCAGGGCGCCGCGGGTGGCGGCGGTCTCCTCGGGGGGGAGGGCGGAGTGCAGGGCGGCCGCGGCCACCCCCTGCTGCCGCAGGCCCTCCACCTGATCATCCATCAGGGCGATCAGGGGCGTGATCACCACCGTGAGCCCCTCCAAGCAGAGCGCCGGCACCTGCCAGCACAACGACTTGCCGCCGCCGGTGGGCATCAGCACCAGGGCCGATCCGCCCGCCAGCACATGGGCCACCACCGCCTCCTGGGGCCCCCGGAAGGCTGGATAGCCGAACACCTCCCGCAACACCTGGCGGGGATCAGCGATGGGAGTGGTGGGGGGCATGGGAGCCGGAGCCGTGGTCACGAGGGTCGGGGGGGCCATGCCGGATCCATGCCACCCCCAAGGCGGGTTTGTCGCGTCAGCGGAGGGCGTCGGTCCGGGTGAGCACATCCACGCAGCGGCCGCAGAGGGTGGGATGGGCGAGATGATCGCCGATGTCCGTGCTGTAGTGCCAGCAGCGCTCGCACTTCTGGCCGGGGGCGCGGGCGATGCGCACCGTCACCCCGGCGTCGCTGACCTCCGCGAGGACCTCCTCGGGGGGAGCACCGTCGATCCGCAGGGCGGACACCTGAAGCCAGTCCTTCAGGTTGTCGACCGTGGCCTTCGGATCGCCTCCCTCAGCCCGAGGAGACAGGCCCAGGGCCGCCAGAGCGGCACTCAGGGGGTGATCGTCGGCGAAGGAGAGCTGGACCAAGGCTTCCAGGGAGGCGCCCATTCCCTTGCCGGACGCCTGTCCCGCAGCGCCCTGCCGCTGGCGACACCCTTCCAGCCCGCGATTGACCAGGGGGCGCAGCCCCAGCAGCAGATCTGTCATTTGGGTATGGGTGTGGAGGGTGTAAGCGTCGTCCCAGCCCCACTCCGGCGGCACCGTGGGCCAGCCCCGCTCAAACACCGACCGTTCCGCCACCGCATAGGGCAGGTTCTGCCAGATGTCTTCCGCCATGTGGCAGAGCACCGGCGCGATCAGGCCTGCCAACCGCTCCACCACCAGCTGGAGCACGGTCTGGCAACTGCGGCGGCGGAAGTCGGCGGCGCCGCTCACGTAGAGCCGATCCTTGGCGATGTCGAGGTAGACATTGGAGAGATCAACGACGCAGAAGTTCTGCAACTCCTGGTAGAAGCGGTAAAATGCATAGCTGTTGAAATTGTCGCTCACCTCGTTGATCAACTTGGCAGTGCGAGCCAGCATCCAGCGATCGAGCAAGGGAAGATCGGAGATGGCCACGGCGTCGCGACCGGGGTCAAAGTCGTGCAGGTTGCCGAGCAGATAGCGGGCGGTATTGCGCACCTTGCGGTAGACATCCGCCAGTTGTTTGACAATCGCTGGCCCGAGGGGTACATCTGCGGAGTAATCCACGGAACTCACCCACAACCGCAACACATCGGCGCCATAGGCCGGTTCCTGTTTTTCGTTATTCCCCCCTTCCACCAGCACCGCCGGGTCGACCACATTGCCCAGTGATTTGCTCATCTTGCGCCCCTTTTCATCCAGCACGAAGCCATGGGTGAGCACCTGTCTGTAGGGCGCCTTTCCGGTGACGGCCACGCAGGTGAGCAGGCTGCTCTGGAACCAGCCGCGGTGTTGATCGGAACCCTCCAGATAAAGATCGGCGAGATATTCGCGGCTGGAGGAGTCGGAGTCAGACCGCACATCCATCGTGTCGGTGCCCTTGCGCCATGGGTCCGGCTCCAGGCCGCCGAGCACCCCCGCCCAGGAGGAGCCGGAATCAAACCACACATCCATCGTGTCGGTGCCCTTGCGCCATTGGTCCACCTCGGCGGCTCGGGAGGGCGGCAGCAGCTCCGCCTCCGATCGCTCCCACCACACATCCGAGCCATCGGCGGCGATCAGAGCCTGGATGTGGTCCAGGCTTTCCTTGTCGAGCAGCACCTCGCCGCTGGAGCGGTGGTAGAAGACAGGGATCGGCACCCCCCAGGTGCGCTGGCGCGAGATGCACCAGTCGCCGCGCTCGCGCACCATCGCCTCAATCCGGTTGCGGCCGCTGGCGGGCAGCCAGTCGACGGCGGCGATGGCCTCCAGGGACCGCTGGCGGAAGCCCTCCACCGAGGCGAACCACTGCTCGGTGGCGCGGAAGATCACGGGTTTCTTCGTGCGCCAATCGTAGGGGTAGCGATGGGCGTAGGCCTGCTCCGCCAGCAGGGTGCCGGAATCTCGCAGGGCCTGGATGATCGCCGGGTTGGCATCCTTGAGAACATTGAGCCCGGCGAAGGGACCCGCCTCATCCGTGAGCGTGCCCGCCTCGTCCACCGGGCAGAGCACGGGCAGGCCGTGCTTTCGGCCCGTGAGGAAGTCATCCACCCCGTGCCCTGGCGCGGTGTGCACCAGCCCCGTTCCCGATTCGGTGGTGACGTACTCGCCTCCCACCACCACAGGGCTGGTGCGATCCAGCAGGGGGTGGCGGTAGAGCAGGCCCTCCAGATCGGTGCCCTTGACCGTCACCAGAGGCTCCAGCGCACGCTCCAGGGTCTGGCTGAGCCGTTCCACCAAGGCTGCGGCCACCACGAGATAGCGCGGCACCCCAGCGCTGTCGTCGCGGCAGATGGCGTAGTCGAGCGCCCCGTTCACCGACACCGCCAGGTTGGCCGGCAGGGTCCAGGGCGTGGTGGTCCAGATGGCCACGAACAGTTGCTCCCGATGGTCGCGATCCGTGGGGCCCTCAATGCCCGCCAACCGCAGTGGCGCCAGCAGTCCGGGGGGCAGCTCCACCACCGGGAACGCCACGTAGACGCTGGCGGAGGTGTGGCCTTCGGGATACTCCAGCTCCGCCTCCGCCAGGGCCGTGCGGGAGCTGGGGCTCCAATGCACGGGTTTGAGGCCGCGATAGAGGTGGCCTGCGAGGGCCATGCGGCCGAACACGGCGATCTGGGCCGCCTCGTAGTCCTTGTTCAGGGTCAGATAGGGCCGCTCCCAGTCGCCCCAGATTCCCCAGCGCTGAAAGCCCCGGCGCTGGATCTCCACCTGCTCCAGCGCATAGTCGCGGGCGCGCCGGCGCAGCTCCAGGGCGGTGAGGGCCTGGCGCTCCTCAGGGCCGAGGGTTTGAAGCACCTTCAACTCAATGGGCAGGCCATGGCAATCCCACCCCGGCCGGAAGGGGGCCCAACGGCCCTGAAGCAGGGCGTGCTTGTTGATGATGTCCTTGAGGATCTTGTTGAGGGCGTGGCCGACGTGCAGGGGCCCATTGGCGTAGGGCGGGCCGTCATGCAGCGTGAAAAGGGCGCCCGGCGTCCTGGCCAGACCTTTCGGCCCGAGACGCTCCTCGATCCGTTGCTTGATCCGCTCCTCAATCCGTTGCTCGGCCCAGAACGCCTGCAACTCCGGTTCCCGCTGCCTGGCATTGGCCCGCATGGCAAAGGGCGTGTCCAGCAGGTTGAGGGTGTCCTTGTAGGACGAGGCAGCGGAAGCCGGTGGGGTGGACACGACGCCTCGGGTGGCAGGAGGGGATTATCCCGCCCCGCCGGCCGGCTCTCCGGGCCGCCCGAAGCCGGGGCGACCGCATCGAAGGGGTCGCTGCGATCGGCACACGGCGATCAGGACGCCTCTTCAGGAACGACTTCAGGGGAGACCGCTTCAGGGGCAGGCGGTTCAGAGGCAGGCGGTTCAGCAGCAGGCGATTCGGCGGCGGAAGGAGCTTCGGCAGGCGCTTCTGCTGTCGCTTCAGCAGGTGCTTCGGCAGGTGCCGCCTGAAGCAGCGCGTCGATCTCCGCGAAGTCGCTCACCTCGATCACCTCCGGCACCTCCGGGGCCGCCGCCTCGGGACGCACCCAGCGCTTGCCGCTCCCCTTGGACGGACCGCGCTCCCCCCAGCGCACCAGCAGGGCGGCTCCCCGCTCGCGGACCACCTCCAGCAGGCCCATGAGCGCCGTGCGGGCCTGGCTGAGGCTGGTGCGCCACCGCTCCCCCGTTCCCAGGCGCCCCCGCTCCTCCGGCGTGAGCTGGAACCAGCGGCCGCGACCCACCTCCACCGTCAGCCGACCCACCAGCAGGCCACCGCTGATCACCGCCAGCATCGGCGAGCCGCTGAGACGCTCCGCGCTGGTCACCAGCACCAGGGCGAGCACCAACACCAAAGCCCCCCAGGCCGAATCGCCGGGCCGGCTGAGCTCGGTGGCCAGCAGGGGGAGCACCAGGAGGGCCAAACCAAGGAGCAGGGCCCCCAGACCCGCGAGGATGGCAACCATCAGCGGTCGTGGCGAGAGAACTTCATTGTGCTGGGCGGAAGGGGGACTGACCCTGCCAAAGAGAAAAATGTCGCGGGCAAAGTAATTTTCAACTTATGGCGGCGCACCGATCCGATCGGACGTCTCCCTTCACGCTCAGGCCCATCTGGCGGAATTGGCAGACGCGCTGGATTTAGGTTCCAGTGACTTCGGTCGTGGGGGTTCAAGTCCCCCGGTGGGCACCTTGGCAATGCGAAAGAATCCGCTACATTTGCCTCGAAAAGGATGGCCTGAGGGTCTCTTTGTTTCGTGGTCACCCAGGATGATCTCACCGCTCTGGATTTTTTCCTCTGGCACGGCAGCGGACCCCGGGCTGGAGCCGAATTGGCTTGCAATCAAAGCACCATTTCCCGTCGCGTGCAGCGCTGCACCGAGGTGTTCGGGCTGCGGCTGAAGCGGCTGCAGGGGGAGTGGGTTCTCGCCAGGCCAAGCCTTCTCCTCCAGATGGAGCGAGAAATCCATCAGATGGCCCGCCTGCTCGGACAGGGTCCTCTGCGGCTGGAGGGCTTTCCCTGCGGTTCGGGCCCCCTCCTCAACCCACCCCCGCCCGGCTGGGCCATCGGCCCCCTGGATGCGGTGGGCACCGTCCATCCCCTCGCGCTCCTGCGGGATCGGGTGATCGACGCCTGGCTCACGGACGCGGCCGAGGATCTCCCGCCCGCCCCTGATTTTTCCGCCCGGGTGTGGCCCCTCGCCCGCCAGCCGGTCACCCTCCTCGCCCATCCCGGCCATCCCCTGGTCGGGGAAAGAAACCTCACCCTGGCGGATCTGAAGCGGTTCCCGACGACGCTCATCCCAGCGGAAGGCTTTCCCCGCAGCCATGCCATCTGCGCCGACATCGGTCTCGGCACCCTGGAGATCGCCAAGCGGCGCTACGACCCGGACGCCTGGGAAGGCCAGACCGCTGACCAGATCACCCTCGCCTTCACCACCCCCTTGAACCTCAGGGCGTTGCCGGGCCTGAGGCCCCTCGATTCCGGCCCGCTGTTCACCAATGACTTGGCCCTGGTCTGCCGCGCCGATGTGAGCGAAAAAGCCAGGCTCCAGGATCTCCATTGCCTGCTTCTGGCACGCCTGCAGCATCTGCGGAACCGCCATCCCGAACTGGAACGGCTCAGACTGCTGGCCTGAGCCCCTCTCGCTCCCTGAATGCGCTTGTTTAAGGTGTGAAACCTTCAGCGGCGTCTCCCGGCTCCAGGTGAACTCCCCAATGTCGCCATGCCCGACGGCCCCGCTGGCCCCCGCGACAGGCAGGCCTCACACCTCCCCTGTTTCCCTGGCGGCCCGGACGGTTCCCAAGCGGTTTCTCGATCCCCCGCCCGCCCTCAATCCCACCGTGGCCCTGTTCCTCGGCGGCTATGGCCTGGCGGGGCTGTCGATCTGGGGGTGGTTCGTGGCCGGCTGGCCCTTGCCCGTGTTGCTGATCCTCGGATTCCTGGCGCTGCACCTGGAAGGCACGGTGATCCACGACGCCTGTCACAACGCGGCCCATCCCAACCGCTTCTGCAACGCGCTGATGGGCCATGGCGCGGCTCTCCTGCTGGGGTTCAGCTTTCCGGTGTTCACGCGGGTGCATCTGCAGCATCACGCCCACGTCAATGACCCCGAGCACGATCCCGACCACATCGTCAGCACGTTCGGGCCGCTCTGGCTGATCGCGCCGCGTTTCTTTTATCACGAGATCTTTTTCTTCCAACGCGCCCTCTGGCGGGGCAACGAATTGATCGCCTGGGGGCTGGAGCGGGCCACCTTTGCTCTGATCATTCTGGCTGCGATCAAGTTTGATTTTCTTCCCTTCATCTTCAATTGCTGGTTCGCGCCAGCCTTGATGGTTGGCGTCACCCTCGGTTTGTTCTTTGACTATCTGCCCCATCGCCCCTTTCAATCGCGCAGCCGCTGGCACAACGCCCGCGTCTATCCCGGCCGATTGATGAATTGGTTGATCATGGGGCAGAACTACCACCTGGTTCATCACCTCTGGCCTTCCATCCCCTGGTTTGAATACCGCCCGGCCTACCAGGCCACCCGCCATCTTCTGGACGCCAAGGGATCCCCCCAGCGCTTGGGTCTGTTTGAAACCCGTGCGGATGCCCTGAATTTTCTCTACGACATCCTTCTGGGCGTGCGCAGCCACAAGCGGCGGCGCAGTCGCCTGCGTCCCCTCGCCGCCTTGATGCCCACCCGTCATGCCCAGCGGCGCATCCTGGCCTTGCTCCATCGCACCGCCGTGTCGCCCCTGCGGCCCTCGGATCGAAGCTTCAGCCCGCCTCGTTGAGAATCCTTGGCACCCTGTAGAACTCCCCTTCCCGTTGGGGCGCCAGATCCAGCAGCTCCTCCCGCGCCTCCGTGGTCTCGACGCCATCGGGCCGGGTGACATTCACCACCTCCACCGCCCGGGTGGTGGCAGCCACGCCCGTGGTATCCACCTGTTGCAGGTGGCCGACATAGTCAAGGATGCGCTCGAGCTGGGCGGTGTAGGTGGCAATCTGGTCCTCGGGCAGTTCCAGCCGCGCCAGCTCCGCCACCTTGCGCACATCGTCAGCGGTGATTCGCCCCATGGCCAGCGTTCAAGAGAGGAAGGTGAGCAGATCCTCGCTCAGAGCCGCAGCCGCGAGGTCAAGGAACCGCTTGCCGTGGTCGGCCTGAGCGAGAAACGGATCCGATCCCATGCGGCCATCGGGGTGCCGTTGGCGGAAATCCTCCGGTCCGTGGATGGGACCCGCGGGGGCGGGCTCTGGCAGGGGCCGCTGCTTGGCCACCAGCGTCGGCTCCAGGCTGAGGGTGAGGGCGATCTCGCTCGGGGTGGCGTGATGGCCCTCGCGGTCGCCATAGAGCCGGCGGGCCTCCCGCATCACCGGGCCGGCCGTGAACCAGTTGGCGAGCTGGCAGCGGAGGCGGGGGGCGACGGGCAGCCCCCGGGCGGCGGCCGTGCCGTAGGCCTGGGCAAAGGCGCCGCGAGCGGTGGCGATGTTGCCGCCATGGCCATTGATCACGAAGATCCGCTCAAAGCCATGGAGGGCCAGGGAGAGCACCACGTCATGGAGCACAGCCAGGAGGGTGGTGGGCTGCAGGCTCACGGTGCCGGGAAAGCCCAGGTGATGTTCGGCCATGCCGTAGGCCTGGGTTGGCGCGACCAGCACGCCGGTGCGACGGCCCACCTCCAGGGCCACGGCCTCGGCGGTCAGCGCATCGGTGCCGATGGCTCCAGTGGGTCCATGCTGCTCGGTGGAGCCCAGGGGCAGGATGATTCCCTTGCAACCGCTGAGGTAGGCCTCCACTTCTGGCCAGCTGCGCAGCTGGAGACGGATCGATTCCGGGTCCACCGGAAGGGTGGGGGTGGGGGCTGTCATCACGGACACGGACGGGGAGGTTGATCTGCCTAAGATCTCAGGAGTCGCGGCAGCGGCATGTTGCACCGCAAGCTTGCTCAATACTGCGTCGAACAGCGGCCTGTCTGGGTGTTCCTGAAAGATCAGCAATGCTGGCTGGAAGACGCCACTGTCGTGGATGTCGACGCTGATCTGGTCACCTTCCGCTACGAGGAGGAGGATGACGAGGCCGAGGAGCGGCTTAGCTGGGAGGTGTGCGTCCGTCTGGATTCCATCGGCGCCGTGAGCACCAGATTGGCCTCGGTCAGCCGGTCGACCAGCATGGAAGACCTGGCCACCACAGGCGAATGCCCGGAAGCCGAGCGGCTGGGGCTTCCCTGACCCATCCAGCGGCTCGGCCCTCAGTGGGCCGTTCCGTTGCCGTCGTAGTCATCCGAGTCGTAGTACCCACCTTTCGTGCCGAAGAACAGGGTCGTCAGGCAAAAGAGGCCACTGCCGACCAGGAGCACGGAAGCGAGGGTAAGGCCGTCAGTCATCGGGGCTGGTCTCGGGCGCACAAGCATTGTGGGGGAGCTGGCGGAGCGGCGGGAGGCGCTGTCCGGCTTGCCACACGCATGGGGCGCCCCGCCATAGTGGCGCGATGAGCGCTCAACCCCCGACCACCCTCACCCACCTCGACAGCCGCGGCTCCGCCCGCATGGTGGATGTTGCGGATCGCCCCGTCCGGGATCGCTCCGCCCCGGCCGAGGGCTTTCTCCGCATGGCGCCCGCCACCCTGGCCCTGGTGCGGGAGGGCACAGCCCCCAAAGGCGATGTGCTGGCGGTGGCGCGGGTGGCGGCGATCCAGGGCGCCAAGCGCACCTCCGACCTCATCCCCCTCTGTCATCCCCTGCCCCTGGCGGGGGTGTCGGTGGAGATCGACCCGGCGGCTGACGGCACCGGCCTGCGGCTGCGGGCCCGGGCGCGCACCACCGCCGCCACGGGCGTCGAGATGGAGGCCCTGACGGCCGTTCAGGTGGGCCTGCTCACCCTTTACGACATGCTCAAGGCCGTCGATCCGGCCATGACGATCGGGCCGGTGCGGCTGCTGGAGAAACGGGGGGGCCGTCAAGGCCCCTGGCGCCACCCTGACGTCAGCCTGGATCCATGACTCCATCCATTTCCGCCCGTGGCTGAGCCCTTTCCCCGGGAGGGGTTGCCCCTGGATGAGGCGCGGGAGCGGGTCCTGGCGGCCCTCACCCCCCTGGCCGGAACGGAACGGCGCCCACTGAATGCCTGTCTGGGCCGGGTGAGCGCCGAGGTCTGCCGAGCTTCGGAGGCGGTGCCAGGCTTTCGCGCCGCGATCCTCGATGGCTACGCCATTGCCGAAGCCGACTCTCCTCCCGCTCCGGGGACCCGCTGGCGGGTGGTGGGTCGATCGGCCCCGGGGGCACCGTTCCGGGGCGCACTGGCGCCCGGGAACGCCATCCGCATCCTCACCGGCGCCCCCCTGCCGGACGCGGCGGGCCGGGTGCTGCCCCAGGAGCTGGTGCAGCGTGAGGGCGACAGTCTTCGCCTCAACGAGGCGGTCGGCCCCAACCCCTGGATTCGCGGCCCGGAAGAGGAAGCCTGCGCCGGCCAGGAGCTGCTGGGGGAGGGCATCCGCCTGGGGCCGGCGGACCTGGCCCGGTTGGTCGGCTGCGGCGTGGCCTCCCTGGTGGTGCGCACCCCACCGCGGCTGGGACTGCTGATCAGCGGCGATGAGCTCGTGCCCGCTGGCGCACCCCGCGCACCCGGCACCATCTGGGAGAGCAACGGCACCCTCCTGGAGACCCTGCTGGCCCGACTGGGCCAGGCGGTGGCGGAGCGGCACGTGGTGCCCGATCAGCCGGAGGCCCTGGCGCACGCCCTGGAAACCCTGGCGGCGCGCTGCGATGTGGTGGTCAGCACCGGCGGCGTCTCCGCGGGTGACACCGACTGGATCCGCCCCCTGCTGGCGGAGCGGGGGGAGGTGGCCTTCTGGAAGCTGTTCCTCAAGCCCGGCAGGCCCTTCGCCTTCGGGCGGATCGGTGAACGCCCCTTCTTCGGCCTGCCCGGCAACCCGGTGGCGGCGGCGATCACCGCCCTGCAGCTGCTCTGGCCCGCCCTGCAGCACCTGGAGGGTGCCGTACCGGATCCCCTGCCGCGACTGCGGGTGCGTCTGGCCGCTCCCCTGAAGCGGGGAGCGGGCCGGCCCGAACTGGCCCGGGCCCGCCTGCGGGTGGGCCCGGAGGGAGAGCTGCTGGCCCTGGTGGAGGGAAGCCAGGCCTCCTCGCGCATCGGCTCCCTGCAGGGGGCGGATCTGCTCCTGGAACTGCCCGCCGAACTGGGCTCTCTGGAGGCTGGTCAACCCCTCTGGGCCCAGCTGTTGCGCTTGCCGATCTTCTGATCAAGCGATCGGCTCTCCCAGCGGGGTGTTGCCCGCGACCCAGGTGCCCGTCCCACCGCTCCACTCCCGCTTCCAGAAGGGCGCCTCGTGTTTGAGGGCCTCCAGAAGATCCTGGCAGCAGCGCTGGGCTGGCCCGCGCCTGTCGGCCATCACCGCCACGACGACAATCGCCTCTCCCGGCGCCACGGATCCCACCCGGTGGGCCACCCCGATGGCCCGGACCCGATGGTGGCGGCCGCAGGCGGTGGCAAGCCGCGCCAGCTCCGCTTCCGTCATGCCCGGGTAGTGTTCCAGCTCCAGGGCGTCGAGGGGACTTCCCGCCGCGGTGGTGCTCCGAACCCGGCCGATGAAGAGGCTGGTGGCTGCGGGTGCGTCGGCTGGATCCCGCGCCTCCAGCCGCTGCCAACCGTCAACAACCTCTGCAGGATGGAGCGTTTCAGGGTGCAGGCTGATGCGAACGGGGACGGTGGTGCGCATGGCGATCGGGGCTCAGCCACCGGTGATCGGGGGCAGGAAGGCCACCTCGTCGCCGGGTTGAAGGGGTGTTTCGGCCACGGCAAACCGCTGATTGATGGCCACCCTCAGGCCGGGGGGCAGGGGATCGGCGGTGTCGTCCGCGGATCGGGGATCCAGGTCCAGGAGCCGCCAAAGCGAAAGGGGCGTGCAGGGCGTGGTTGGGAAAGCGATCAGCCGCTCGCTCCAACCGGCGGCATCCCGCAAGGAGGCGAACAGTCGCACACGAACCGATGGAGGAGCGGGATCGCATGAGGGCCGGGGTGCTGAGGGAAACTCAGGCACGGACGGGGGTGGGCTGGGGGAGGAGGCCGCGCTTGTGGAGGGGGGCCAAGGTGGTGAAGCGCAGGCCCTGGTCTGTTTGTTCCAGGGTTCCATTGCCGCGCAACTTGTTGATCAGGGTGGAAGCGGTCCCCCTGGAGAGGCCCGCGATCACGGCGATCTCCTGCTGGGAGATGGGAGGGATGGGTTGAAAGGGGTCGTCGTCGGGGCCATTGAGGCGAGCCAGGCAGGAGAGGGTGGCGAGCAGACGTGTTTGGGCATCCTCATTCATCAGCATCAGTCGCTCCCCCAAGGTGCAGAGGCGGTGGGCCTGCAGACAAGCGATGGCCTGGAGGAAGGCCGCACTGCTGTTCATCGCCTCCTGGAGGGCGCGGTGACGCAATTTCCGGAAGGTGATCGGCGTCAAGGAAACCACGTCCACCGTCCGGAGCGAGAGGGCGGAGAAAATAGCGAGATCACCGATTAGAGAACCACAGCCCATCAAAGAAATGACCGTTTCATCGCCCTGACAATTAAGATTGCGAGCTTTTGCAATTCCTTGATCAATAAGATACACCTCTTCCCCCCAGTCAGACGCATACATCAACTGGTGATTGGCCGGCACGGTGAAAACCCGATGCTCCGACAGCAGCAGCTCGCGAAGATCTGGGGCGATGACCTCCAAGAGCCGGAAGCCTTGTGACATGGGCATAAGCTGATGGTCACAGACGGAGCTTAAAGGGGCAGGGGATCCTGCCGTGTGACGGCGGTCACTCTTGAGCCATCACCTGTGCCCAGAGCGACCGCCGCAGAACCGCCGGTGAAAGGCGTCCACCCTGGCGCAACGGCGGAGGTCAGAGCTCCAGCGACAGCTCCTGCATCACGGCGCGGGCCTGCTCCAGATCAGGACAATCCACCCAAGAAATCTGTTGATAGTGAAAAGCGAAGAGATGGCGAGCGTCCTCCAGAGAACCATGCCGCCGCAGCAAACGCGTCAAGGGAATGGCGGCCCGCAGGCCAGGGAGCCAAGCCCCTTGAACACGAGCCAGATTGATGGCTTCCCGAAAACATTGTGCAGCCAAATCAAAGGTTGAATCCGCTGAAAGATCGGCATGCAGTTCACCCTTCAGTCGCAGGGTATCAACCAGAAAGAAACGCTCTTGTGTGAGGGAGGCGATTCCCTCCGATTCACCGAGAACGACCAGCGCCTCTCTGGCTCGACCAAAGTGACGTAACAATTCAGCATAAAGGTTCAGGAACCAGGGAACACCGATCAGCGCCCCGCTAGCTCGATAAGCTGTCAAATACCCCTGATATTCTTCCAGGGCTGATGGCTGGTCTCGGAGAAAGCCGTTGGTCCAGGTGGTTAGCAGCCGTCCCAACAGGGACCAATACGCGAAGCCATTTTCATCAGAGAAAGCAATATTTGCCAGGTGTTGCTCCTCCGCCCTGGCAAAGTCACAGAAACTGAACAACACATTGGCCAACATGCCGCGAGACTGGGCTACAGCAATAGAGATTCCACTGGCCAAGGCCACATCCAGTCCCTTTTTGGCGTGATCCCTGGCCAAACCTAAGCGGCCAGCGAAGAGAGAGTTCAGCGCGTAATATGAGTAGCAGATCCCCGGTGAGTAACCAGAATATTGAATGGTGGTAGAAGCGAGGGGCTTGGAGGAGATGAAAACTCCCTCCTTGTAAAACTTTGCCCCCTGCTCCAGATCACCCCGATAGGAGGATGACAACCCATGCAGGATTAGATGTTCCAAAGCAAAGGCTGGATCCCCATCGGCATACCTCATCATCTGATCGGCAATCTTTGCGGCTTCGACATAGCGTCCTCGCACAATATTAAATATCCCATAGCCACGCAAGGCCTCTAGTAATTGGGTCGATACCTGAGCCTTTTCGCTATAGTTTACTGCATTTTCGTAAGCGGTCTTTACCTCCTCAGCCGCATAGCCCAAGGTAACCTGCAGAGAGACACCAAGGGAGAGCCAAAGGTGGGCCAGATGGAACAATCTATCGGGAAGTTTGTGCGTTTTCTCCAGGCGTGAGAGACCAAGTTTAAGATAATTCTGGGCTTCCTGATAGGCCGAGCGTTGAATGGCTGATTCCCCTGCCATACGCAAATACTCGACTGCCTTGCAATCGTTGGCTGACTGTTGATAGTGATATGCCAGCTCAGGAAGCACCTCCTGTATAAGCTTACCAGACTCTGCCTTCATCGCATCAGCAATGGATTCATGCAGGCCTGCCCTATCCGTACTCAACAACGTTGAATAGGCAACTTCCTGAATCAGGACATGAACAAATTGCACAATCGCCCGGTCAGCGAGACCAGAGCGCACAACAAAACCAAGCCCTTGCAGAGTTGTTAATATTTCCTCCATTGCGCAGGGTTCATCGGTCACGAGCTTGGCGAGAAGACACTCTCTACATTTCATTCCGGCAACAGCTAACAGCTGCAAAATCTTCTTTTCCGACTGTGACAAGCCGTCAATCCGATCCGAAATGGCCATTTTGATCGTGGATGGCATCGCCAGGGTTGCGAGCATTTCAGCGCCTTTGTTCGCCCGCAAAGAGATTTCACTCCAGCGTTGCGACCGAATAATTTCCTCAATAAAGAATGGATTCCCTTGCGTTTTATTTTGAATCTCAAAAATAATTTGCTCACATACAATCTCGCTTGGAAGGAGGTTCTGAATCAAGGCAGAAGCAGAGCCAAGATCAAGACCGCTGAGCGACAAGACAGCGTTGTCACGCGATTGCCAAGATGAATGAACACCTTCGGGACGACTTGTACAGAGCAAGAAAATAGGGTTCTCCTCTGTCAGAGAGAGGATGGCATCAACGACATCGGCCGATTGAATGTCTAACCAATGGAGATCCTCAACAATAATCAGGAGTGGGGATAGCTGCGCCTGCATAGCAAGCAAACGTTTCACAAGGGCAATGTATTTTCTCTTGCGTACCGTTGGATCTGCAATGGTTGGCACGCTGCTCATGCCAGATTCCAGATCCAGGAATTGCAGCAAGGTTGGTAATTCATCTTGCAGGGTTGGATCGAGATCATGAATCTTTTTTTCGATCAGAAGCTTTGCATCCCGGCTTGGCATTCCAGGGGAAAGATCAAATAGCTGACGCATGATCTGAAGGGCGGAATACCAGGGCGAAGATTGCATATGAGAGACACAGAATGACTCAATAACATTGACATTGGCTGTCAGTTGCTGCGTTGCTTCATGCAGCAGTCGCGACTTGCCTCCACCCGCTTCGGAGACCAGAATAAGCGAGCCTCCCTGACCTCTTTCTAACCGTTGAATGCAGGAAGCAAGATAACGCAGTTCCTGATCACGCCCAACCAAAGGGCTTAAGCCACGCTTGATTGAAACTTGCAGATAGCGAGAGACCTCGGATGGTTGGCCAACTTTGTAGGCCTTCACCACGCCTGAAATCCCTTTAAGTTTCAGGCCAGGCACAGGGGTAAAACGAAAGTAGTCCTTAACCAATTCATAGGACGTCTCCCCAATCAGAACCGTGCCCGGTTCAGCAGCATCTTGTAAACGGGAGGCGTGATTAACCGTTTGGCCAACAGGCAGGTGGCGGAGATCACGACCGACCTGCAGAACCCGCCAGATGACGTCACCAGTATAGATACCAATTCGAAGTTGGATTCCAGCCAACAAAGGACTTCGTCCATCTTTCGTCCGCATCTGCTCCTGAATCTCCAATGCTGCATCTACAGCTGCGCGCGGATGACCATCCAAAGAGCGAGGTGCGCCGAAGATGGCAAAAACGCCATCGCCCACAGCATCAATAACGGTGCCCTCGTAACGATTGATCACAGCGCCAGCCTCCTGAATAATGGAATCAATCAGATGACGCCCTTCTTCAATATCTCGTTCTCCGAGCAGTTCAACGGAACCCTTGATATCAACAAAGCAAGCCGTGACAAACTTACGCTCGTCCAGCTGATCCGACAGAGATTGATCGCCACTTTTACGCAAAAACGAACCACACTGCTCGCAAACCACAGTCCCGAATGCATTGACAGCGGTGCAGGAGGAACAAGGAGATGTGCGCAGCGACACCCCACAGTTGGAACAAAAGTTGTGGTCGACAGGCTGGACCGAACCGCAGGAAGCACAGGTCAACACCGAGAGGCTCATTGGACGTGATGGTTCTTTAACATTTGGATGGGAAAGGCCGCTGAAGCGAGACCCGCGTACACTGCCGCAATGTTTACCCTAACAAAGTATGGTGATAACCTTGCCAGGGTCACACAAAAATGGACATGGCTGACTCTCTGGACGAGCTGATGAAAAATTACAATTCTATGGTTCAACAGTGGCTGACTCTTTCTCAGCCTCTCTTCGCAAGCGTCTGTCCTGGGTTGGGAGCACCTGAGGGGGAGGGGATGGCCGATGCCTCCGCCCTCTCCCGCGCCATGCTGCAGGCACTGGGAGCGGCAAGCACAAGCTCGCTGAGCTATGGCTGTTCCATTCAATCAATTATCTCTAAATATCAAGCTTCTCTATTGGCCCTCAATCTCAGCCATGAAGACAGCCAACTCAAGCGAGCCAAGCTGATCGATGATGTCAGGGGCTTTCTGCGAGAGGTTGGAGAATCAGCGTCGCGTGAAGGACGACATTTTCAACATCAGCTGGCCATGATTACAGAGCAGTTGGCACAGGCTGAGGCCAATACCAAGAGCCAGCCGCATCAATCTGAAACCACACCCCGAGAGAGGCTTCTAAACTTTTATGACACTTTCTTTTGTTCAAAGCCTAGGCTTTCAGTATGAAGTCAGTCTTGTCGAAGTACAGATCAAAGAATGGGTGGAGACCTGTGATCTGGAAATGCGACCCGAAATGCGCTGGCAGTTTCATGCCGGATCCAAATTCTTTCGGCCCTTGACAATATTTTCTACCTATCGTTCACTGGTTCCAGACTTCCCGATCCCAGAAAGTCTCATCCGCTGTGCTGTGGTGATCGAACTGTTCCATAACATGACTTTGGTTGTGGACGATATCCTGGACAAATCAACAAAACGTCGAGGCAGAGACACTCTCCATCACAAGTTTGGCGAGCTGGATGCTCTCATGGCTTCGGGTTACATGGTGGCTGAGGGCTACAGACTTCTGGGAACAGATGTGCAAGCCATCAATCTCTTCTCCGAGCTGATGAAGAGACTGGGAGTGGCGGAGTGCCTGCAATGGCGTTTGCGAAGGCAAGTTCTGGGTGTAGAGGATTGGCGCAACATCGCAGCGGAAGATACGGGATCCATGTTCGAGATTTGTTCCTGCTTGGCGGATCGCAGTGGACGCCTACGCACCTTCGGGGGGTTGCTGGGCCTTCTCTATCATGGCTGTGATGATGTGGGCGATGTCAAAGGGACGTTTGCACTCGGGGGTGGTGGCTTAGAAGATCTGCGCGACGGCATCCTGACGCTGCCGGCGGCATTGGCCATCCGCGATCCAGCGATGGCTGATCTGTTCAGCAAGGAAGAGCCTTGCTTGGAAGACCTTCAAACACTATCGATGGCGTTTCATGCGCAACTGCCCAGCGCAGAGGACTATCTTGATCAGGTGGTTGCCGAAGCAAGGAAAGAAGCTCAACTCTTCGCCAATGATCCCCAGCCCCTATACGCCTTGATCGAGGAAACCAGAAAACTCAGCGGCGGTTAAGGACGCTTCTGAAGGTCTTGGCGGAGCTCAGCAATGAATCCGTGGCCAGGGAGGACAAGGTGTGCAAGGCGTCCTGTCCAGCGCCAAGACAGATGGCGGCCTGGCGTGGCCAATAGCTCAGCAGAAGAGGGAGGGCGTCGGAGGCGAGAAAACGCGATTCAGCCAAGGACTGACGGGTTTCCTCCACGCACTGCTGGGCGTCGGACCAACTCTTGACCAGAACCATACTGGGCAGAAGCATGAGTTTCAGCGAAGCCAGCAGCGGCCTCGCGTAAGCGGCATGGGATTGCAGGGTGAGACCGCTGTCTTGGCGGGATGGGGTGCGGTTGTGCGCCAGCGCCATGCCGGCACGAATGCCGCTTTCGACTGCCGCTTCAACGGTGGACATGACAACATCCTGACTACAATAATCACCAGCAAAGGCAATATTGTTGATTTTGGGCTCCCCATTTAGACGAGATCTGTAGACAGTTTTCACCGGGTTGCGCGCACTTTCAACATCATTAAGAAAAAGCCGATGATTGCTGTTGGTGCGAAAGAAGCACCATTGGATGTCCGCCTTGTTGAAGGGTAGAAATGTCCTGGCTTCATCCAGCAACAGATCTCTCGACTTATCTTCCAAGATTTGCATGTCATCAGCCGTGGCAGTGGCGCGATTGCATTGCCGATCCAGGTAGAGGGGAAACACTTTGAAAATCGGTAGCTCGCCGTAGTCGGAGGCGGCAAGGGCAATGATCGTTTCTGCAGGATGGGCCGAAGCGCAGATATGCGGATTGGCGGTCTTGAACTCATTCGTGACATCAACAAAAGTCAGTGCATACTTGGAATCTGTTAAGCCAACATAGCAATGTTGCGGGATCAAGCCAGTGATCTCAGCTCCTTTCTTGAAGCCGATATAGAGCACCGGTATGGGTTCAGCGCTCAGGGTTTTGGCCGTGGCCACTTCAGGGATGGCATCGACAATGGCTGACGAGACTGAAATCCGCGAGACGGGAGATGGCTGGGTTCCCCGAGGGGAAAGGTCGTCGGCGGAGGAGATGCTTTCGACGCTGGTTACTCCATCGGTTTCGGCGGGCAGGCCTTCTGTGGAGCTGTCGACCGGCTGGAACGGGGGGGATGGGGGATCCAGCAGGATGTCCGTGATGATGCCAAAGCGATTGGAACCAAGGCGGATCTTGGGCTCCATCCGCGCGCCACGCCGACCGATGCCAAGGGGGATGGGTGTTTGCACCAAGGCAGCCAGCGTCTCCGGCGGAAGGGCCAGAACATAGACGGCAGCGGAGGTTTTGCCAGGCTGTTTCGGGATGAGTTTGTAGCGCTGCGTCTGACTGTAGTGCTCAATGACCAGCAGCTGCTCGACGCTGTTGTTCTGCTGATTCAGCGCTGCCGCCACAACCGGGGCATCGAAATGGAACTTGACATTCCATTTGGATTGCAAATATTCCACCAGTGGCTGAACAATGCTCGTGTAGGCATCGCCGGAGTTCAAAACCCATGCACTGGGGGAGGGGCGTCTGAACTGATATTGAAAGAAACGCTGACAAGCGTACACAGACGAGCGGTCAGGCTCCATGGACCAGATATAGAGGATGATCATCTGATAAAACCGAGTCACATATTTTGAGCCGTAGAAGCGGGTGTTGAGAAAATCATTCAATGTGGCTACATTCAGATCGTCAGTATCCCTGAAATCTTCCGCTAACAGACCAATGGCGGCATACCCTGCCAGGATCATGTCCGGCCAGGGGATGATGCCGGAGAAGAGATTGGAAAACAGGCTGTCAAGGGCACCATTGTTGCGCAGAGAGCGGTAGGACGGTTGATGGATTTGTTGTCGAGTCTGAGGTTGGGGCAGGAATTTGTATTCCGTCATCGTCCGCCAGATCTTGCGATTGTCCTTGCCCTGACCGATGGCCTCCATCAGGCACCAGAAGTTGCTATACCAATCGCCAAACATATGGGGATAAACCTCAAACACCTCGCCGAGGTCTGCCCCCTTTCTTTGCTCGACCCGCGCTCGCGTGGCGCCCAGATTTCCCCCCGCTGTGTGCTCTTTTTCGTACACCGTCACTTGAAAACCGCGCTCAGCCAGACAAAAGGCCGCGGAGAGGCCAGCGATTCCTGCACCCACCACAATGGCGGAGGGCTTGGCCTCCCTGGCGGGGCCGGAGGCGGACGATGACGTCATGATGTGTAGATGCTTTAAGCGCGCAACAGGCGAGCTAGCGATATAGCTTAGTCAGGCTGCGGGCAGAATGGAACACCTTCGCCGTTGACAACCCGTGTCTCTGTCCATAGCCCTGCTCACGGTGTCGGACACACGCACCCTGGCGGACGATGCCTCCGGCGAGGCCCTCAGACAGCGGTTGGAAGCAGCGGGCCATCAGTTGCGAGAGCGGGTGGTCGTTCCCGATGACCGCTATCGCATCCGGGCGGAGGTGAGCCGCTGGATCGCGGATCCGGCGGTGCAGGTGGTGATCAGCAGTGGCGGCACCGGATTGGCGGGACGGGACGGCACGCCGGAAGCGGTGGCGCCCCTGCTTGACAAGGTGATGGAGGGCTTCGGGGAGCTCTTCCGTGTGCTGTCGTTTGAAACGATCGGCACAAGCACCCTGCAAAGCCGCTGCCTGGCGGGCGTGGCGAACGGAACCCTGGTGTTCGTGCTGCCGGGATCGCGGGATGCGGTGGAAACAGCCTGGGACCGTCTGCTGGAGGCTCAGCTCCATGCCGGCACCCGCCCGTGCAACCTTGTGCAGCTTCTGCCGCGGTTGCGGGAATCGCCCGATCACCCCGCGGGCCACAGGGGGCCAAGCGAGGGGTGAGGCGTTCGGCGCGATGGACGGGGCGGCTCCGCCATCTACCCTTTGAAGGACGGTTGAGATGTCGCCCATTGAGAGCCTCTGCCGCCGCCTTCCTCCTGCTCTGTGTTCCGATCGTTTTCGCCCCGGCCGCCGGCGCGAACCAGCAAAAGCGGACGATCTGCTGTCGATCGTCCGGCGGCACCAGAGGAACCTGTCTCAACCTCTGGGCCCATCTGGTGCCCGTGAGCAACCGGTTCGATCCCGGACCCAGCCGCATGATCGCCTTGCTGCAAGGCCCCTCCCCCAACGCCGAAACGATGCGCGTGCAGCTGTCCCGACCTGCGGGCCAGCCGCTGGTGGACCAAATCCTGCCCGCCCAACGGGCGGCGGTCTGGTTGCTCACGTTGCCGAAACCCGACCGAGCGGAGGTGTCGCTGCCCCTGCTCTGGGAGAGCTTTCCCACCTGCCGCCCGAACAGGCCGCCCAGCCGAACCCTCCTGGAGACGGGTCCGACAGCAAAAGCCAGCACCCACTCCTCACCCCTTTCCGCCTTGCTGGGCCTGTGTGGCAAAGAGGTCGCCACCGCCCCTTTGCTGCGGGACTTCGGCATGGAGGAATGGATCAGCACATTGCCAGCGGCCCTGCCGGTACATTGCCAGGTGCTCAAGGTGGGCTCTGGGGCGCTTCCCCAGCCTCCAGAGAACGAAGCCAGGCCCTGAATGGCCCGGGCGTGGTGGTGAACACGACCCGAACCCGCTCGGGCGATTGCCCCTCCCTGACCTTGGCATAAATCTCTCCAGGAGGGTCGAAAAACAGCAAGACAAGGTCGCTGAAGGGCTCCAGATCCGAGGTGTGCGGCGCCAACCAGGCGCCCGCTTCCGACAGATGGGTGACGAAGGTCTCACGGGGCGGGCCTTGTCGCGTTTTGGATTGAATGCGCTGGTAGGTCGCCCGGAGGGGTTTCGCAAGCGACCGGAGCCTCAGGCTCCCGCTTGGCAAGGCCAGGTTGTAGGCCCCAGCGATGGCACCGATCGAAGACACCCGCAAGGCCTCCCCCGCGCCCTTCACCAGCCAGTGATGCTGGCCATCAATGCGCAGTGGCGCCGCGACACCGCTCACGGTGGTCTCGTCAGCAAAAATCTCTCCACCCACCGTGAGCGCTTCGATTCGGGCCGCAAGATTGACGGCGGCACCCACCACCGCATATTTGGCCCGCAGGCCTGAACCGATCGTCCCGGCCATCACCTCACCGGTGCAGAGGCCGATGCCCATCGCCAACTCGGGAAGATTCTGCTGGCGGTTGCCGCTGTTCACCCGCTCCATCGCCAGCTGCATCTGGATGGCACAGGCGATGGCAGCCTCGGCATGATCCGGGCGCGGCTGGGGAGCACCGAACAGGACGAGCAGGGCGTCCCCGAGAACCTCATCAATCGTGCCGCCAAATTGTTCCACCACCCCAAACATGACCTCCAGATAATTGTTGAGCAAGCGCACCACGACAGCGGGGGGATGCTCAGCCGTCATCAGGCTGAAACCACGCAGATCACTCATGAGGATCGTGACCTGGCGGAGCTGCAGTTCAGCGGCCCCGGGATTGCCAGCCTCCAGCAAAACATCAGCCACATTGCGCGATACGAAGCGATTGAAAAGCGTTCGCGCCTGGCGGTTCAGCCGCTCCAGGTGCACGCCCCTGATCTGCTGGTGCACGCCCCGACGCAGCCAACCTGCGGAGGCCACCAACACGAACGCCAACAGAGGAAGCGCCCCGTCAACCCAGACCCCCATCGCCAAGGCCAACGCCACCGCCCCGACAGCCAGGGGAAGCACGAGGGCTGCCACCAGGAAAGCGCGCCGCAGGTTCGCGATCCCTTCACCCACCAGGAACCCCGCTCCGACGCCAAGCAGCAGGAGCAGGACATTCACCGCACGGGGAGCGGCCTGGAGGCCGGGGCTCTCGCCCGCTTCCAGGCGCAGAAGGGCAGACAGTCGATGGGCATGGATCTCCACTCCGGGGATCTCAAACCGGCGCTGTCCAGCGCGCCAAGGAGAGAAGGGAACGGCGAACGCATCCTTGCTGGAGGGAGCCACGACCCCGATCAGGACGATCGAGGAACGGAGCTGCTGGATCATGGACTCCGGCAAAGGGTCGCGCAGAAGGGCTCGCAACGACCAGGTGGGAAAGCTGCCGGGTTGGTGGAAGAAGAGCATGCGCTGCTGATAATCCGGGGCGCTCACGCCGGCATTTGGCAGGTAGCCACCCGCGCCCACGCCGAGCAGCGAGGAGGCGTTGGGCACGAACCGCGGGATCGGCCATGGCTCCCTCCGGCCCCGGGCGATTTGCAGGAGCCGAAGCGGCAGGGACACGGAACGGGCCCGGGGTCCTTCCGTGACGTGCAGAACGTCGCGGCGCAGCACGCCGTCTTGCGGATCGATGTACAGGTCGGCGTTGGCTTGCCGATCGCGGGGGGTGCCGGGGATCGCCCTCTTGCCATCCAGCTCGAAATAGATGGACACCAGGCGGGGGTTGGTGGACGCCAGCTGGCGCAGACGCGCTCCGCCGGACCCGACAGGTTGACCGCAGAACATGTCGAGGCCGATGGCACGCACACCCAGGCGATCCAGCCGCTCCACGGCCTCGGCAAGCAAGGCGTCTGGAACCTGGGAGCCGTAGCGGGCCAGATCCCGCTCATCAATGCCGATGATCCGAACGGGGGTTGCGGCTCCAGAGGGGGCCGTCCGCAGCTGCACGGCCAGATCGTAGGCAAAGAGGTTGGCGCGCTCCGTGAGGCCGCTCTGACGGAGCAGGAGCAGCAGGGCAACAGCGACCGCCGCCGGCAGTATCTCAAGCAGAAGAGCCACCGGCGACGGACAAGAACGGGGAGGCAAGCGACCCCTAAAAGCGGTAAGACATTTTGGCGTAGACGCCACTGCCAAGGATCCACTGGTCCCATGTGGTCCGCGTGTCGGTCTGGAATTGCTTCACCCACCCCAGCTCGAGCACGCCGCGGGAATCGCGGCTCCAACGCAGAAGCACCCCGCCGGCACCGATCGCGTCACGCAGGCTGGCGCCCGGCACCTCTGTCCAAACGTTGCCAGCTCCGAGGAAGGGAACAAGCTGGAGAGATTGGCGCTTTGTGCTCCAGATCAGCCGCGACAACTCCACGGAACCCAGCAGGCCACTGTCGCCGCTGATCACTTGCCCGGGGAGACCGCGCAGACCCGCATCGCTGCCGAGACTGAAACCCATCGAACTTGGGAGGGGCTCCAAGGCCGCCTGGCCAGCGAAGCGCAGTTCGAGCAACCAGCGGGGAGCCAGCGACCAGGCCAGGGAGAGCTGAGATCCGATGGCCCGAGCCCGGCTGACGTCCATTCCGAGAAACGCCAACTCCTGGCGCTGCCGCTCAGGGGTCAGGGCAGCAAGCGCTTGAAGGCCATAGAGGCTGGCGTCCAGGCTGCAGGAGGGCTGGGAGAACTCGACACCCAAGCCAAAGCGCGCATAACCATTCCGCACCCAGGCCTCCTCTCCGCCGCCAGGGAGAACGGCAATCGGCCTGCCCGCGAGAAAGGCATCGCTGCGATTCACGCTCAACGCCACAAAAGAATAAAGGCGTTGGCCAAGACGTTCCCGCAGCGTAAGATCAAACTGTCCATAGAGCTGGAGTTGGCGATAGGCGAGATCGTGAATCGGCGGCTCGGCCTCCACCAGTTGCCGCCGGCTCAGACCGGTTGCGGCCGTCAACTGGATCGCATCGGTCAGCGGCAGGCTGTAGCTCAGGGAGCCGCTTCTGTAGCCGAGCTCCGGATCAGAATCGCTGTTCAGTTCCCCGGAGAGAAGCAAGGTATCGCCAGCGATGGCGAGGTCCGGCTGCAGAAGGGTCGCCAGACCGCGAAACTGACCACTGCCTGCATTGCCATCCAAGCGAAGAGACACTTCACCGCGCAAGGGTCGGGTGCCAGGATCCACCGTCAGCAACAGCACCGCGCGGCCGGAATCGCGCGCCACGCGGTTGAGGCTGGACTGCACCCGCCCCACCCCCGGAAGCCGCTGCAATTGGTTGAGGCTGGCGGACAGGCGGGGCAGATTCAGAACGGCGCCCTGAAGGGGCCGAACGAGTCGGTTGACACGCCGTTGCAGGCGGGGACTGGGGCTGAGCACATCAATCCTGACAATGCGGCCTGGCACCACCTCCAGCACCCCCGGGGCTGGCTCGCGCAGCGGCAGCACGCGCGTGCTGATGTAACCATCGCGAAAGAGGCGCGCCAGGAGGGCTTCGGCACAGGCCGCCAGCCTCGCCTCCTCTCCCCCAACCGACCGACAGGGGGCGAGAATCTCCTCCAGGACCGCCCTCCGATAGGGCATGAATCCACGCACAGCGGGCGCTGGCCCTTCAGGCGGCGGGGAGGCCGGGACGCGGAGAGGCGGCGGTTCGGGCGCGGGCTTGGCGTTCGGTGCCACCAGAGGAGGAGGGGCGGGCAGGCGCACCGGGCCGGGCTGCAGGGTGGGGGCGGTGAGCTCGGCAAGCAACAGCATGGTGGGAAGAGAGCGGAGCCGTCGTCACCAGGGGCTGCCTGTGAGCACCATGCCAGCCCAGAAATGGGGATGACGCAGACCCTCTGACAAGCGCCGTCGGTCTTCTGGACTGTCGACACGCAAGAGCATCGCGTCTCCTTCCTTGCTCACGCTCGGCCCGATCAACCCATCTCCTTCCAGCCGAACCGAGCCCTTCCGGAAGGCTCGCGCCGTGGCCTGAAGAGCCTGATCCTTTCCCAGTCCGCCGCGAAGATAGCGGTAATACTGGATGAAGAAAGCTGCTGCGGCCGCATCGCCCACCTCCCAGAGCGTGCCGATGGCGCTGCGAGAACCGGCCAGGAGGGCCATGCCGACAAATCCGAGCTCGCTTTGCTCATCCCCAAGAGCCGTGTGGCACGCGCTGAGGGTGATCAAATCCATCGGTTGATCCCGAGACCGTGAACGGAGCATATTTCTTAGCGTGGTCAGACTGATACTGTCGCGAAGTGTATATAGTTTAGCCATGTCATCATGACCCGGCTGAAATTCGGCGTGCGTGGCAATATGCAACTGCCGAAAACGATTCTGCCAGGCCAACTGCCGCAACGCATCAACGGTGAACTGCTCATCCAGCAGCAAGGTCGCTGACTGTTCACGCGCCAGGGCCGCCAATTCTCTGGGAACCATCGGCAACGGGTCCAGAGACTGTTGAAACCGACTGGCTCCCGCCGCGAGCAGCTGACCATCCACCGGACCCCGCTCCGCGTCCAGATCCAGCAATCCCAGAGACGGTGAAACGCTGAGGGCGAAACGCTCGGCGAGTGGTTGATCGCCAAAGGGCAAAGCGCCGTAAGGGATCCCTTGCAGGCCGCGGTCCACCGCCAGCACAAGCGCGTTGGCACCACTGTCGCGCAGGGCATCCGCCAGCGGCCGCAAGAGCCAACCGGACAGCAATGCGCCAGGGCCCGTGACGGGATCAAACGGTTCCTGCCGGCTCATTTGGCTCTGGAACCCGCGGATGGCGCCCTTGACGCGCTCCGCTGGCAGGACCTGACTGAAGCTGAGGGGCTGGCCCTCCGCCAGCAGCAGAATGGCCTTGAGCTGCACCTGATCTCCAGGCAGCTCCGCCAGGGTCAATTGCACAATCGCCGGCCGATAAGATGGCTGGATAGAGACAGGGCGGCTTGAGGAGAGCTGTCGCGCACGGTTCAAACGCTGCTGCAGTTCTGCCACGCTCCGCACGCGACCGCTTGTCTGCGACAGGCCAAAACTCGCCACCGCGTCGGCCAACGCTTGCTGTTGCCCTTCTGCAAGCTGTTGGGCGGCAACAGACTGATTGTCGGCGGCCTGGGCCGCAGCTTGAATGAGGCTGGTCGGCGGGCGCGACATCTCCCGCGGTATCAGATCTCCAGGAGGAGGTGAAGACAGGGGCAGGGGCCAGGCGGTTCGAGCCGCAGCCAGCCCGACAAAGGCTTTTTCAAAAATGAAGCGATACACATCAACATATTTTTCTTGAAAATCTCTAACGATGGATTCACCAGAGCGATCCTTCTGAAAAAGAATATTGCCATTGTATTTAACCTTTTCTGTAAATATATTTGTTAAGAGTTCAGGTTGCGCCTTTTGCTCGGCATTGGCTGAGATGTAGCTATCCCACAAGCTAACATCATAATCGCTTCCCTCTGGCAAAACTTGAGCGCTGTCTCCGGCAATCGTCAGTTTGCCACTGGTGGAGATGCCAAGAAATGGCTTGGTAACACTTTCGATACCTGGATCGGAGGTCGTCAGGTCTATGTTGACATCACGCATACGGATATCTCCTCCGCCATTAATGATGACCGCTCCACCCTGTAACGCCAAGAGGCCAATCTGATGTCCTGAACCAGTGCGACCATCGAGTCGAGAATCCTCGATCTCAATCGTTGAAGGCCCGAGGTTTAGCATCGGAATTGTGCCACCAATAGCATCCAATTGTCCAGTGAGGGGATCAAAACTGGACACGTCAAGCCTGGAGTTGGCTTCGATGCGGATCCCACCTTTCGAGTAAAGCTGCACATATCCGCCACTGGTGAAAGGATTTACACCTGGTGTCCAACCAGGCTCCTTTCCAAATGTGCCAAACTCAATTGTGCCAAAAGGGTTATTTTGGGGAGCGCCGCCCAAAAACGGGCTGCTGAGGGGGCCAGCGCTCGTGTGATGGTGGGCGACAAGCGTGGAGGAAGAGACCAGCAATCCCTTGGAAGTCGATTGATTATATAATGTGATTTGGCCTCCGCGAAAAGCAGGGCTCCAGTCATTACCCGAACGAAATGCGTCGACCGCTGGAGAGCGATCAGTGATGGCTTTCAGCCTGCTATTCACTACAGCGAGTCCATCATCGGATTGGAGAAGAATGCGGCCATCTCCGGCTCCATGTCCGGCAGACAATTCACTGGATTGGACACGAAGCTCACCCAGCGACACCGCACCCGGCAAGTCCTTGCCCGCCTCCATCAGCATGTATCCGGACAAAGTGTGACTGGCATCGGCACGCAATGTGCTGGCATTGATCGAAAGATGACCGGTGGCTTCAGCAAGGATCACACCAGCGCGTTCGGGTAGAACCTCCAGGATCTTATATTTAGCGGGCTCTATTTCTGAAGAGAGCAGCATGGAGGCATCGAGAAGACTGCCTTCGATCTGGATGTTTCCCTGGCTGAAGAGGCCGATGTGGGGAATGGGGTTTCTGATTTCCTCCTCGCCGCCTTTCTGATGCAGGCGTCTCAGGATGAGTGGGTTGGAGGCATCGGCAGCCAACTCGGGATTGAGGATGATTGATGTCCGAATCAACGAAAGATCTGACGCTGCTCCCAGTGGGTTGGTGTTCTGCAACTCGACCCAGCCTTTGGGTGCTGAGATTGTGCTGTCACGCAGGAGCAGTCCGCCAGCGCTGATGTTGATTTGGTTGCCGCTCATCTGCACTCGCTCGATCAAGCCACGGCCAAAGGCGCCGCTGAGAGGATCTTGGCTGGAACGCACGTCGATCGGGCCCCGGCGACCAGGCTGACCCACGCTGAGGCTGCTGTCGGTCAACGCAAAACCTTGCCCCGAAAGACGCAGGGCGCTACCAGCCCTCAGTTGGGACTGACGCACGGTCAACGAAGATGTTGGGGATTCCACGATCAGCCCGCCTGCCAGGCTCAGAAGCGCCCGATCAATCACCAACTCTCCTGCCCCCCTGGCGCCGATCACCAACCCTTGTCCGGCGGGGGTTGCCACCGCATCAAAACGCAGGGTCGGACCGGTTCCAAGGTCCATGAGTTGGGAGCGAGCGGATTGGATCGCATCAAAGCGTCCGCCCGGGAAGTCCAGGGCTGCACCCGTGCTCAAGAGCAGATTCGGAACCCTGTTGAACCGCCCTCCTTGCCCTAACCAAAGACCTCCAGGAGACAGCAGAAAAAGATTGGCTGCGTCTTTGAGCGTCAGGGGAGCATTGAGGAAGGTGCCCTGCGGATTGACGACACCAAGAATAACGTTGTCGCGGCCCTGTGTATCGACGAGCACATCCTTGACGCCCGAGCGCGTGTCGAGCTGTCCCAAGCGATGAAACACGTTTTCTCCAGCCCGCGTACCTCCCTGGATGCTGCAAGTGCCCACCTGGCAACGGCCAAAGACACTGCCGTTGACACGGGTTCCAAGCCCCCCGGCACTGACCTGGGCAAGGGCAGACGTTTCGAGGAGCAGCGGAGGCAGCAGAAGCCAAGAAGTAAATCTTTGAAACAACAGCACGTCATCACCCGATCCACCCTATTGTAGGCGCGGAATAACTATGACGTGTCCAGGCTCTCCTCTGGGTCCATGGCGCTACCAGCGATGGCAACCATCCTGGGCGAGGAGCGGGCCAGCGCCTTCCAGCAAACTTCAGCATGCATTCCTAGGGACTAACGTTTTTCTCCTTAGCAGTGGCTTGACAGCCTGATCAAGATCGAGTAGAGATACATTGAAATTATTGACCTTCGGCGATGCACTTCTTTTTGAGCATCCTTCTGACTCTATTCACGTTCATCCAGCCAGCAATGGCGCAGTCGCCAGAGCCAGCCACGTCCTCTTTGCCAAGCATCTCCACAATTGAAGCACCCTATCCCTCCGATCAACCACTGAAGCTGATTGTACTGAATACGGTGTTCGGAGTTGTCGGGCAACGTTATATCAATAGCGGACCACCATTCCCTCCCGAAGCCATTAGAATTGATTGGATTTGCCCTAATGGCTCTTATCTCAGCAACAATGCATGTTACAACAATTTTGAGCTGGTCTATCCAAGCGCAGCCGAAATTGCTGTTCCCTATGATTTGAATAAGGCTCCGGATGATCCCAGCTATTCAGCCGATAACCCACAGATTCTATATACAAGGAATGTTGATCCATCAAATATTATCGATTTACCAATCGACAAAGGCCTGTTAACATCGGAAACACTCCGCACGACGACTTCATCCTCCTCTACCGATGATGACGCTAATCGCATTATCAAGAAGAGTCGACGTGGCTCGTCATTTACCTGCCCTACCGGCATAGTCGTTAAATTTCCACTTACTTGTCCGTAAACGTCAGCGCAATAAAACTCATTTAGGTCTCGACTGATTTTCCTCCTGGCGTTTCAGAACTGTTCGTGTATAATTATAGATTTGAAAGATAAATGCAATTTAGATTAAACCAATAAAATCAATTTTCGGAAACTGGATTCCTCTATTCTCATTGAACGATTCCCAACCAACGACTTGGGTAACATCCCTGCAGAATTCCTCTCTTTTCGTTACTCATTATCAATGCCTTGCGGGTTGCCTTTCTGATGTCTTTTTCACTCCTCTCTCATAGGGTTCACCTACCTCCAGCACCTCCCAATCCGCAAGATGTTTGTTCGGTCCACATGGCTCAATCTTCCAGTCACCTCTTGTTCAGTTTTTGCCAAAGTACATTAGCCTGCGAACAGATCTTTCTGTGCCATCATTAGTTGATGGCAGCCAAGTCCTAATACATTTTTCCGCTAGAGTGGACCTCTTCGCAACATCTTATGGCGCGAAAAACTCCCTTGACAGCCCTATCTGTCCTGTCAAGCTCAAGTGATAAACCCTCCTATTTCAGATTCCATCGCCTCTGCAAGGCAAACGGTTCACGGGCCCAGTCAACAAGCCTGATCAAGAAGAAAATGAGCTTCTTGACAAAGGGGCCGGCCGTGAGCCAAGGGAAGAAGTACCCGCCGCCCAACCTCCCTCACAGGAAAGACCCCTGATGATCCTGCGGCGCCAATCGCGCAGCGGAGGCAGGCTCCTCGTCCCCGCGCTCCTCCGCTTCACCGGCTTTCACCTCCAAAGCGCGCTCGATCACCCGATCTGTGAGGGCGTCGAAATAGGCCACGAGGCCGCTGCGCAGCTCTTGATATTCGGGCCAGAGGGTTTCATTGACAAACGTGCGGCTCAGTCGCGCCATCACCGTGGTGCGCCGTTGGCCTCGGTAGCGGTAGGGCGCAATCCCATACCGCCTCAGCAGCGCCACAAACAAGTGACGCGACCACTGGTCGGCCAGCGTGAAACGAAACTCGATCGGCGGCTCCTCCGTCTCAAGCTGCCGGAGCCGCTCCAGAATCCGCTCCCGAGCCTGGGCCGCCGCCTGCCGTTCCCCCTCGCTTCCGGGCCTGGCATGCAGCGCTTCGATTCGGCGCAACTTCTCGACCAGCTGCTGCTCCAGGCTGTCCGCCGGGGCTTCGCCAGACACAGGACGGCGCTCACCTCGACGGACCATCTCAGCAGTTCCCACCGCGCATGCGCAAGATTACAAGGGGCCGGATTCAGCATGGAGCCCCCATCTACGCTTGCAGCACCCCAGCAAGCCAATGCTCCAGGGCTTTGAACAGCGTGGCCTCCTTGCAATCCCGCCCATGCCTGATTTCTCCTTGAAACGGCGACGCCTGCTGGGCGCGGCGGCCGCGGCCACCACCGCCAGCGCTCTGGCCGCCTGCCGCATCCGCCGCGCGAACGACGTCAAGGCTGGAGCAGCCCTCCCCCTGGTGCGCTGGCGCATGGCCACCAGTTGGCCCCACTCCCTCGACACCATCTTCGGTGGAGCGGAAACCATCAGCCGTCGCGTGCGCGAGATGAGCGACGGTCGCTTTCTGATTCAGCCGTTCGCCGCGGGGGAACTCGTGCCCGGCCTGGAGGTGCTGGAGGCGGTGCAAAACGGCTCGGTGGAGTGCGGCCACACGGCCAGCTACTACTACCTGGGCAAAAATCCCGCCCTCGCCTTCGGCACCGCCGTGCCCTTCGGCCTCACGGCCCAGCAGCAGAACGCCTGGCTGGATGAGGGAGGCGGTCTGGAGGCCATCAACCGGCTCTATGCCGACTTCGGCGTGCGCAGCTTCCCGGCGGGCAACACCGGTGCCCAGATGGGCGGCTGGTTCAAACGACGGCTGGAGGGTCTGGAATCGCTGCAGGGTCTGAAGATGCGCATCCCCGGTCTGGGCGGCAAGGTGATGGCCGCCCTGGGGGTGAACGTGCAGGTGTTGCCGGGGGGCGAAATCTTTCTGGCCCTGGATCGGGGCGCCATCGACGCGGCGGAGTGGACCGGCCCCTACGACGATGAAAAACTCGGCCTGAACAAGGCCGCTCCGTATTACTACTACCCGGGCTGGTGGGAACCGGGACCGACCCTCACCGCCCTGGTCAACCTGCGGGCCTGGGCCCGCCTGCCCCGCGAGTATCAAGCCATGTTCGCCGCCGCCAGCCACGAGGCGAACGGCCTCATGCTGAGCCGCTACGACGCCCTCAACGCCACGGTGCTGCAACGGCTGGTGAAGGGCGGCACCCGGCTGGAGTTCTACGGCGACACCATCCTCAAAGCGGCGCGAGAGGCCACCGACCAGATCCTCGCCGACAGTGCCCGGGACGCCGGCTTCCGACAGGTCTACGACCAGTGGCAGGCCTTCCGTCGCGATGTCTTCGCCTGGAACCGGGTGAATGAGTTTTCCTACGCCCGCTTCGCCTTCGGCGACCCCGAGGAGGCCCGATGAGCGACCGCTGGCTGATCTGGGCCGACCGCATCGATGCCCTGAATCGCCAGGCGGCGCGCGTCGGCCGCTGGGCGCTCCTGCTCCTGCTCGCCCTCGGCACCTGGAACGTGGTGGGGCGCTACGCGGGCCTCGCCGTGGGCCGCAATCTCAGCTCCAATGCCCTGATCGAAGGGCAATGGCAGCTCTTCGACCTGGTGTTTCTGCTGGGGATGGGCTACGCCCTCCAGCGGGATGATCATGTGCGGGTGGATGTGCTCCAAAGCCGCTGGAGTGCGCGTCGCAAGAGGCGGGTGGAGCTGGCGGGCACCCTGGGCCTGTTGCTGCCCTTCGTACTGGTGGTGCTCGTGACATCCGTGCAGCCCACCCTGAACGCCTGGCAGATCAGTGAGATGTCGCCTGATCCCGGCGGCTTGCCGCGCACCTGGGTGAAGAGCCTGATCCCCCTCGGCTTCCTGCTGCTGGGCCTCCAGGGTGTGGCTCAGGCGATCCGCCTGCTCCATGGCCGGCGCCCGGCCAGCCACGACCACCACGGGGAGGGCTGAGGCATGGAGCTCGAGGTTCTGGGCTGGGTGATCAGCATGGAGCCGGGGGAAATCCTGGGCCCCGGCATGTTTCTCGGTCTCGTGGTGGCCCTCCTCAGCGGCTATCCGGTGGCCTTCGGACTGGGGGGTGTGGCGGTGGTGTTCGCCGCGCTGGCGATGGCCCTGGGGGTGATCGACGCCTCCTTCTTGGCGGCCCTGCCCCAGCGGATCTTCGGGATCATGGCCAACATCACCCTGCTGGCGATTCCGGCGTTTGTGTTCATGGGCGCGATGCTGGAGCAATCAGGCATCGCCGAGCGGCTGCTGGAAACCATGGGCCGTCTGATGGGCCGGCTGCGGGGGGGACTGGCTCTGGCGGTGGTGCTGGTGGGCACTGTGCTCGCGGCCACCACCGGGGTGATCGCCGCCACGGTGACCACCATGGGCCTGATCTCCCTGCCGGCCATGCTGCGCGCCGGCTACGACAAGGCCTTGGCGACTGGGGTGATCGCCGCTTCCGGCACCCTCGGCCAGATCATCCCGCCCTCCATCGTGCTCGTCGTGCTGGGCGACCAGCTGGGGGTGCCGGTGGGCCAACTGTTTCTGGGTTCGGTGCTTCCCGGCCTGCTGATGAGCGGCGCCTTCGCGATTTATGTGGTTGTGATCAGCGCCCTGCGTCCCCGCCTCGCGCCACCCCTCGACACCACGGGCCTGCCGCCCCTCACCACCGGAGGACTGCTGAAGGTGTTGGCGGCGCCGTTGGGCCTGATCCTGCTCGTGCTCGGCAGCATCTTCTTCGGCATCGCCACCCCCACCGAAGCGGGGGTGCTGGGGGCGGTGGGCGCCATGGCGCTGGCCGCCAGCCAGGGGGGCTTCAGCCGGGAAGCGCTGCGGAAGGTGAGCGATGCCACCCTGCGCACCACGGCGATGGTGCTCGCCATCCTGATCGGCTCCACCGCCTTCAGCCTGGTCTTTCGCGGCGTGGGCGGTGATCTGCTGATCAGTGAATTGTTGATGAATCTGCCGGGGGGGCGGGTGGGTTTTCTGGCGGTGAGCATGCTCGTGATCTTCGCCCTGGGCTTCTTCATCGACTTCTTCGAGATCGCCTTCATCGTCGTGCCGCTTCTGCTCCCCACCGCCCGGCAGCTCCTGGGACCTGAAGGCCTGCTCTGGCTTGGCGTGGTGATCGGAGCCAACCTGCAGACCTCCTTCCTCACCCCCCCCTTCGGCTTCGCCCTCTTCTACCTGCGGGGAGTGGCGCCACCGGGCGTGACAACCGGCGACATCTACCGGGGGGCCATTCCCTTCATTGCGCTGCAGCTGTCGGTGGTGCTGTTGATTTTGATCTTTCCCCAGCTCGTCACCGCCATTCCGGCCCTGGCGCAGGCGGGGACGTAGCGGTTGGACGCCAAGGGAATGGAGCGCCATCCGCCAACTGCGCACCAACGGGGAGGAGACTGCGCTCTGGGTGTCCAGTTGAGCGTTTCGCTTTGGCCCGCAGTGCTGGTGCGCGCGCTGGCGCTGGCAACGACCCGGCCGTGATCAGGCGGGGCGACGGCAATCGAAGCCGATGCCCTCCCTCCAGCGCATCCGTTCCTCCACATGGGCAAACATCGGATCCTCGGCGTCGCCGAACACCGCCGGACGAATCGCGACGAACCCCGCCTCCGCCAGGGCCTCCCCCATTGAGGCGGCATCCCACATCCAGAGGTGGGGGGAGTTGCCGAGCCAGGCGCTCAGCAGGCCGCGCGGGCCCCGCGGACGGCTCTCCAGACCCAGGCAGGAGGCGCGCATGAAATCGGAGGCGGCGCGGGGCGAGGCGCTGCTGATGTATTGCTCGATCAATAGGCGCAGGTCAGGGATGACCAGTCGAAAGGTGCCGCCCGGTTCGAGGTGCGCCAGGGTGTTGCGCAGGGCCTGCAGACAATCCCGCAGGCAGAGGTGCTCCAGCACATGGGAGCAATAAACGCCCTTGCAGTAGGCCTCAGGGATGGGGAGACCCCGGACGATGTCGCCAAACTCCACCTCCGGCGGAAACAGGAGGCGGTTGCGGGTCAGCGCCCGGCCCAGCAAGGGGAGTTTCTCCACCCGCAGCCTGGGGGAGCCATCAAAGTTGCGCCAGCCCGCAGCGACGGACAGTCCGCAGCCGTATTGCACGTACGGGAACAAACGGCCTGAGGGAGCCAAGGGAGGTGCTGGTGGTGGGGCGATGGTAGGCCACGGATCCGCTCCTGAAAGCGATTTCGGGTCCAGCCGCGCGGGGCCCGCTGGCGGCGCTCAGCGCAACACCTCCCGCCGCCAGCGGCGCACCACCTGCTCCGGTGTTTGGCGTTCCAGGTCGACGGCCGCGTTGAGCCGTTGCATGGTGGCGGCGGAGAGGCGTCCGGCCAAGCGATCGATCACGGGCACCAGCTCCGGATGGCGCCGCAGGCTGGCCCCGTTGAACACCGGCACGGCGTCATAGGGCGGGAAGTAGGCGCGGTCGTCCTCAAGCCTCTGCAAGTTGAGGGCGGCGATCAGGCCATTGGTGCTGTCGCCCGCGATCAGATCCACCCGCTTGTCGGCCAGCGCCCGGTAGGTGAGGCCCAGGTCCATGGCAACGGGGGGAGCGGCGAAGCGCAGCCCATAGCGGTCCGCCAGGCCGGGAAAGCCATCCTGGCGATTGAGAAACTCGTAGCCGAAGGCCGCCCGCCACTGCCGGGCTGGCGCCACGGCATCGCTGATGGTGCGAAGCCCAAGGCGTTGGCCGTCGGCGCGGCGGATGAGGATGGCGAAGGTGTTTTCAAACCCCAGGGAGGGAAACAGCGTCAGCCCGTAGCGCTCGCGGTAGAGCTGGCGGGTGCGCTGCCAAACGGTGTCGCGCTGGTCGGGGGGCAGGGGGGGCTGGCGCAGGATGGCCGTCCAGGCGGTGCCGGTGTACTCCGCATAGCCGTCAACGCGCCCCTGGCGCAGGGCCTCATGGAGCAGGAAGGTGCTGCCCAGGCTGAACTCCCGCTTCACCCGAAGGGAGGTGCGCGTCTCGATCTCCTGGGCCAGGAGTTCGCCCAGGATGAGCTGCTCGGTGTAGCCCTTGGCGCCGATCACCACCTCAGCCTTGCCCGGGCCCGGGCGCTGCCAGGGCTGGACTGTGGCCAGGACCACCGCGACCGCCAGGGCTCCCACCAGCACCAGGAGCCGGGGCCCCCGCCACCAGGGCACCCCGGAGCCGCTCCGCTGGCGGGGGCGGTGGATCAGGCGGGTTTCCAGAGCCCCGAGGGCGCCATCCACCGCCAAGGCGATCCCTGCCGCCGGCAGGGCACCCGCGAGCAGCAGGGTGTTGTTCACCGTGGCGATGCCGCGAAAGATGAACACCCCCAACCCTCCGGCGCCGATGGCCGCACCGATGGTGGCCACCCCCACGGAGATCACCGCGGCCACCCGCAACCCCGCCATCAGGCTGGGCAGGGCCAGGGGCACCTCCACATGGCGCAACACCTGGCGCGGGCTGAGCCCCAGGGCTCGACCCGCCTCCTTCAGGCCCGGCGGCACCTGAGCCAGCCCGCTCACCAGGCCCCGCAGCAGGGGCAAGAGGGCGTAAAGAACCAGGGCCACGACCGCCGGGGTGGGACCGATGCCCCCCAACAGGGGAACGGTGAGCAGCAGGCCAAAGATCGCGAGGCTGGGAATGGTCTGCACGGCGTTGGCCAGCCCCAACACCAACCGCGACCACCGGGGACGCCCCTGGATCGCCACCCCCAAGGGCAAGGCGATCAACAGGGCGATGGCCACGCCAAGCCACACCAGCAGCAGGTGCTCTCCGCTTCTCTGGAGGATCTCAAAGGCCAGGGCGGCTGTCATGGCGGCGGAGCTCCTTGGCGCCATCCTGATGCAGGGCGACCGGCTGCCCGAGGGCACTGGATGGGTCCATCTGGAGATCTGCCAAGGGGGGACAACGCGCAGCCGGCCCGGCAATAGGAACGCAAACGCTTGCGGCGAAGCCCGAGCCCTTCAGAGGAGTCAGCCGTGCCGCATGGTGTCGCCGTCGCAGACGAGCTGATCCAAATCCTCTGCGCTCGTCGCGCGTCACGGTGGTGCGAATGGGCTCAGCCGGGGAGTCGCGTCCGTTTCGGCATCGTTTGGTGCGGCGCCCGACGAGGCGAAATTCAGTTCCAGGTGTCAGGTTAATCAGGGAGGGGCAGACCCTGGAGGCGCGGCTGCGGCGCTGCTTCCAGAGCGGGCCGGGGGAAGGAGGGCAGGCGGTGTTGCTGGGGGTGGACAACCTGCCTCCAGGCGCACCGCCGCGGCCTTGAGTTCCGGTTGCTTGGAGAGGGGGCAGCCGAGCTCGTGCATCAGGCGGTTGGCCTCGCAGGCCTCCGGTTGGCTGGCACCCCAATGCATCGGCAGGAACACCACCCCCGGCCGGATGGCCTCGCTCAGGCGCACAGGCGCCTGCACGCTGCCCCGGCGGGACGACACCCGGGCGATGGCACCGTCCGTCAGACCGAGGGGTGCGGCGTCGCTGGGATGGACCTCCAAGACGGGGCCGGGATGGCGCTGGCGGGCCCGCTCCACATGCACCGTGCGGGTCATGGTGTGCCAGTGGCCCAGATAGCGGCCCACGGTGAGCACGAGGGGATAGGCCGCGTCGGGCGGTTCGGCCAGGCCGAGGGGCTCCTCGGTGATCAGCCTCGCCCGGCCGTTGGCGGTGGGGAACTTGTGGTCGCAGTAGAGACGGGCGCCACCGCCGCCGGGGGGGGTGCCCTCCGGGAAGGGCCACTGCTGGGGGCCGTGCTCGGCGAGGAGGGCATGGCTGAGGCCCGCCATGTCGCAGAGGCGTCCGCGGGTGAGCGCCACGAATTCCGCGTGCACCTCCGCTGCGGAGGTCCAGGCGAACTGCCGCTCAAACCCCAGCCGACGCCCCAGCTCGGCAAACACCGCCCAGTCGGGCCGGGCCTGCCCCGGCGCCGCGCGAAAGGCCGGGCAAAGGGTCACCCGCCGTTCGGAGTTGGTCATCGTGCCGGCCTTCTCGCTCCACTGGGCGGCGGGCAGCAGCAGATGGGCCATGGCGGCGGTTTCCGTGCCCGCATAGGCCTCGCTCACCACCACCAGCGGACAGCGGGCCACCGCGGCGCGCACCCGATCCAGCGACGGCAGGCTCACCAGGGGATTCGTCGCCGCCACCCACCACAAATCCAGTCCCCCCCGCTCCATCGCCTCGATCTGCTCCCACACCGCCAGCCCCGGCCGGGGACTGATCGCCCCCGCCCGAAAGCCCCAGTGGCGCTCCACCTGCGCCCGGTGGTCGGCGTTGACCACGGCGCGATAACCCGGCAACAACTGCGCCAGGCCGCCCACCTCCCGGCCCCCCATGGCATTGGGCTGGCCCGTCAGAGAGAAGGGTCCGGCGCCGGGCCGGCCGATCTGGCCCGTGAGCAGGTGAAGGTTGATGATGCCGGCCACGGTGGCGGTGCCCTCGCGCCGTTGGTTCACCCCCATCGACCAGAGGCTGAGCACCGCTCCGCTCTCGGCCCACCACGCGGCCAGCTGGAGCAAATGAGCGACGTCGATGCCGCAGACCGCCGCGGTGCGCTCCGGCGTCCACTCGCGCAGCAACGGCTCCAGCTCCTCCAACCCCTCGGTGTGGGCGGCGAGGAAGGGCTGATCCAGCGCGTCGCTCCGCCAGAGCAGGTGACCCACGCCATGCAGGAGGGCCAGGTCGCTGCCGGAGCGAATCGGCAAGTGGAGATCAGCCGCTGCGGCGGTTTCGGTGGCGCGGGGATCCACCACCACCAACCGCGGCGCGCCCCCCTGCCGACGGCGACGCTTGAGGAGACGTTGGAAGAGCACCGGATGGCAGTCGGCGGTGTTCGTGCCGATGAGCACCACCAGATCGGCGACGTCGAGGTCGTCGTAGCAGCAGGGGGGGCCATCGGAGCCGAGGCTGCGGGCATAGCCGGCCACCGCCGAACTCATGCACAACCGCGAATTGGCATCGAAGTTGTTGCTGCCCAAGGCCCCCTTGAGCAACTTGTTGGCCGCGTAATAGTCCTCGCTCAGAAACTGGCCGGAGCCATAGATCGCCAACCGCTCCGGACCAGGGCTGGCCTGGATGCGTTCCACGAGCAACTCCATGGCCCGCTCCCAGCTGATCGGCGCGAAGGGTTGGTCGGTGCGGGCGCGCCAGAGGGGGGTGGTGAGGCGGTTGGGGTGCAGGGTTTCGCCCACCGTGGCTCCCTTGACGCAGACCTGGCCGAGGGAGGAGGGATGGTGGCGGTCCCCGCGAGCGATCCAGAGGGGTTCGGACGTCGGCGCGGCAGGGTCGGAGGGTCGAAGCTCCAGGCCGCAACCCACGCCGCAGTAGGGGCATTGGGCCCGGGCCGCTGGGAGGGGAAGGGGCATCGGGATTCGGCGGGCCGGGCCTCGCGGGCGGGATCCCCTGGCGTCAAAAGGCTGCGCCGGGGCTGATCACCGGCGGCAACCCTGGCCGGCGAAACCACCTCAGCAGGGCGAGGGAGGCTGGATTGTCGCCGTGGATACGGGTTTCGGACTCTCCGGTCCCGCCGCTGGCAACGCCTTCAAAAAGGCATTCAACGCATTGAGCAGTGCCGCGAGCACCGTGGAGAGGAAGAGAAAACTCGCCAGGGAGTGAAACAACAGGATCCGGCGCACAGCACTGGCCTCAGGCACGTCGAACTGTGCTGACTGTTCTGACTGTGCCACAAGCTTGGCCTGATCTTGGCGGACCCGCTACGGTCCAAGTCAAGAACCTTTCCCTGCCATGTTCGAGCTGGAAACCCTCGCGGCTTTCGCCCTGGGCGCGGGCCTGATGGCCCTGGTGCCCGCCCTCTCCGCCGTCGCCGGCAAGGACAGCAAACTCACCACCGCCGTCTCCAACACCGGCCGCAGCATCACCAAGCAAGGCCTCAAGGTGGGCCTGGTGGTGGCCGACAAGACCTCCGGAGTGGTGAAGAGCGTGGGGCGCGGCCTGGCGGAGGTGGGCGAAAGCTTCAGTGATGTGATGGCCGAGGCCAAGGCGGATCTGGCCAAGCCCGACACCTCCTTCGTGGCAGACACCACCGACGCCTGACCCCCTCAACCGGCCGGCGTATTCTTGGCCTCCTGAAACCGCAACACCAGACGCCCTGCTTCCAGATGGGCGTTCACGCATTTCCGGCGCTCCAGAGCGGGAGGCAGGGGCACCAGCCTCCGATGTCCGCCGCAAAGCAGGACGACCAGGCCCCGTGCCTGCCGCACCTGAAGCTCCTCCCGCCTCAACCCCGGCATCGGCAGTGTCAGAGTGCCCGCCTCCGCGTCGACGGCCATCGGCGCCGGCCCTCCGGCCGTTGGCTTGAGGAGGTCCGCCAGCGCATCCACGGACGCGGTGCTGGAGATCACCACCACGTCCTCCAGTGCGCCGGACAGGCTTTTCTTCACCCCCGGAGCTCCTTCGCCATGGAGCAGCAGGCGCGCGGGAAGGGTGCCCCGCAGGGCGAGGCGACTGAGGCGATGGAGCGCGACCCGCCCCTCGCCATCAGCCGACTCCAGGCAGAGGGTGAGCTGGGGGGAACCGGGCTCCTCCAACTCCCTGGCCAGACTCTCGAGGCGTCGACGCCACCCCGCGTCCAGGCGAAGGCTGCTGGCGGTCGGCAGGTCGAGGCCCACAAGCTTTCCCAGGCCGCCCAGGGACGCCCGGGTCTGGTCCCACCAGCGCAACAACGGATCCAGCAGCCCCTCCACCAGGTCCGGACCGGTGCGGGCCAGTTCCAGCAGGGCCATGGCCTGGCCGGGCGGGGGAAGCAACACCGTCACCCGCTGGCGGGAGGCCTCCAGCTCCTCCAGCTGCTCCGCCAAAAACAGGCATTGCAGCAGCGCCTCGACGCCAGGCAGGGGAGGGAAAAGCAGTATCTCCCGATTCGCCAGCTCCAGCAGGCGCAGCCAGTCGTCCAGCCTTGGCCGCAACCCTTCCCACAGCCTCAGGGCCATGGGCACCGCCTCAAAACTGCGCAATTCCTCCAGGGCGAGCCCACTGGCTGCCAACACCTGCTCGCCACTGAGATCCAGGGCCACGGGGGGGCGCTCCGCCGCAGGTGCGGCGCGTTGATCCGCCAGCACCAGCCGGCAGCCCAACTCCGGCAGATCGGCACTGATCCAATGGGCACCAACCATGGGACGCTCATCCGGAAGGCAATCGGGTGAAGGCATGGAGAAAAAGGGCTCCGATCGAGTTTGCCCCCCGGCGGGGACACGCGCCCCCTGCGGGCCTGTGCCAGTTCCCCCCCCGGCAAAACACTGCCCTGCCAACAAGGACAACGCCATACTGTTGAATGGAGAAAGAATTTCGTGGTGTTTGAGTTCGAAACATTGCTGGCATTCGGGGTAGGCGCCAGCTTGGTAGCTCTTTCTCCTCTCGTGCGAAGGTATGGCAATCAACAGGCGGCCGATTCCATGAGCGAAACAGGCCGCTCTCTTGCCAAGCGCGGTATCAAAATGGGTGTGGCGGTCGCGGGTGTTGCCACCACGGCGGCCCAAACCGTGGCCCGTGGCGCTGCGGAAGCCGCTGAATCCTTCAACGACCTTGTGGCGGAAGCGCGCGCTGAGATGGACGCTGGCGCGGGAGAGAAGGCCGATGCCGCCACCGAGGAACCAAGCGAGGAGCCGGCCACCGTCACCGAGGTGAGCCTCGACTGAATCCAATGCTGGCTTTCCAGGCGCACCGCCCTCCGACCCCGAGGCTCAGTCTCGCGCCCTCCGCCCGGTCCGCTCTACCGCTCTATGTCCAGGAGGTGGTGCATCACTGTGACGGCCGCCTGCGGCTTCGGTTGAGCCCCTCCCCCTTCGCGCCGGAGGAGAACCAGGACGAGATTGCTGCCCTCCTCCAGGGGCTGGCTGATGTGCGGGCTGTGCGCATCAATTCCTTGGCGGCCTGTTGCGTGGTTCTGCTGAAGCCGGCCAGCGCCCGACAGCCGCTGGAGTGGCTGAGCCAGCTGCCCTCCGATGTGTCCGACCTCCGACGGCTGGCGGAAGCCCAGCGCACGTCCCGGTCCCCGAGCCCGTCCCCCGACAGGCCGGATCCGGACGGTTTGCCCGCAGAAGCCTCCGAAGAAGAGGAAGGCTTTGTTTCCTCCAGGGTGATCCTCCCTGTGAGTTCCCTGGCCCTGGCCCTGCTGGCGGCGCCCCTGGAACTTCCCTCCCTCGCGGTGGCTGCCTTCATCCTCGTGGCCGCCCGCCTCACGTTCCAACGGGCCTGGCAGGGCCTGTCCGTGGAGCGCAAGATCAACGTCGACGCGCTGGACGCCCTGGCCGTGACCCTCCACAGCCTGGAGGGCTTCCTGGTGGGGCCCGCGATGATGATCTCCATGATTGAAGGGGGAGAGGCGGTGCGCGACGCCACCCAGCGCATCGCCCACTCCGCCAGCGATGACCTGCTCGCCAGTCTGCGCACGGACGTGCGGTTGCTGGTCGATGGCGCCGAGGTGATCGTGCCGAGTCTCAGCCTCAAACCCGGCGATCGCATCGCCCTCTTCCCCGGGGATCAGATCCCCGTGGATGGCCGCATCGAAACGGGAGAAGGATCCCTCGACGTGGTGAAGCTCACCGGCGAATCCGTGCCACGCCATGCCGTCGCTGGCGACGAGGTGTGGGCTGGGTCGCTGCTCATCGAGGGACACGTCATCGTCGAAACCCAGGCCGTTGGAGAGGCCACGCGGGTGGGACAGATCAAGGCGATGATCGACGCCGCTCCGGTGTACGACACCCGCGTCGGCAACGTCGCCGCCCGCGTGGCCAATCGCTTCGTGCTGCCCACCCTGGCCCTGGCCGGGCTCTCCTTTCTCCTGAGCGGCGGCAACATCGCCCAGGCCGCATCCCTGCTGATGTTTGATCTCGGCACGGGTCTGCGGATGTCGGTGCCGACGGCCATCATGGCGGCCCTGACCCGTGCCGGCACCCAGGGGCTGCTCATCCGCAGCGGGCGCAGCCTGGAGCTCCTGGCCGAGATCGACGTGGTGGTCTTCGACAAGACGGGCACCCTCACCGGCGGCCATCCCTCCGTGCTTGCGGTGGAGTGCCATGCCGACACCGTTTCCGAAGACGCACTGCTGCGCCTGGCGGCCTCGGCCGAGCAAAGCCTCAACCACCCGGTGGCGCTGGCCATCGTGCGTTGCGCCGAAGAGCGCAACCTCGCTCTCCTGCCCTGCGAGCAGTGGGACTACCGCATCGGCCGCGGCGTTTCGGCCGTGATCGAGGGGCGCCACGTGCTCGTGGGCAACGCCCGCATGATGGAGGAGGCCGGCATTTCTCTGCCCCCCGCCAGCGACGACCCCCGTTTCGAAGCCGCCACCCCTGTTCATCTGGCGGTGGACGGTCAGCCCCTGGCCGTGATTCATGCCGCCGACGCCCTGCGTCCCGACAGCGCGGCATTGGTGGCGGAGCTGCACCGCCGGGGGCTCCAGGCCCACATGCTCACCGGTGACGTGGCGCCTGTCGCCCACGCCGTGGCCCGTCGCCTCGGCCTGCGCCCGGAGGAGGTGCACGCCGACGCTCTGCCCGACGAGAAAGCCCGCGTGGTGCGCGAGCTCAGCGACCAGGGGCTGCGGGTGGCGTTCGTTGGCGATGGCATCAACGATTCGGCCGCCATGGCCTACGCCGACGTGTCCGTGTCGTTTGCCTCCGGCAGCGACCTGGCCCGCGAAACAGCCGACATCGTGCTCACCAACGACAAGGTGTCGGATCTGCTCGTGGCAATCGACCTCGCGCAACGCACCTTTGCGCTGGTGAAGCAGAACATCGGCATCGTCGGCGTGCCCAACCTCTCCGCTCTCGTGCTGGGCACCGTGCTGCCGGTGAGTCCGATCGCGGCCGTGCTGCTCAACAACGGCTCCTGCCTCGTCGCCGCCGCCAATGCCCTGCGGGTGCTGGCGTTCAACCCCACTCGCCTGGAGGAGGGCGCCCCGCCCGCTGTGCCAAACAGGTCGTCCGTTCAAGCCACCGCGTCAGACACGACCTTTGTCGAACCTCCATCTCCAACGGCGGCAGCCGCCGCTTCCCGATCGTTGAGCGTGGTGGCGCTGGCCCAGCGTCTGGGGGTGAGCCATCAGGCGATCACCGCCCGCCGCTCCCGCCGCGATTTCCAGGCCTGGATCCAGTCCCATGATCCCGAGGGCCATCCCTGGGCGTATTGCAAGGCCTCCCGCACCTATCGTTCCAGTGTCGCCTGATCAGCATGGATTCTGCCTGCGCGGAACTGGTGCATGCCACGCGGGATCGCTGGCGGTATCGCCTGCACAGCGCTACGCCCCTGGACTGGGAGCGGTTGGAGACGGCCCTGCGGCAACAGCTTCCCTCCACGCGCTGGAGCTGGCGGCTCAACCCGCGCTGCCACGCTTTGGTGATCAGCCTCACGCCTGAAACCACATGGCTGCCCGAAGAAGCCAGCGCCAGGGGATGGCAGGCGGTGCTGGCCGCCATGGAGAGCGCTGGCGCGACGCCCCTGCCGCCCCCCGTGGTGCGTGTGACCGTGCGAACGGTGCGGCATCGTCCCGCGCTGTCCCTCACCTGGTTGCATGTTCCCTTGAACTGGGCCTCCCTGGGCCTGGCGATCGGTCTGCTGGGGCTGGCCGCCCTCCTGACGGTGGTGGGCGTCTTGGGCCTCCTCCTCCCCCTGCTCCCCGGCATCCCCTTCCTGCTGCTGGCCTTCCTGCTGGTGGAGCTGGCCTTCCGCCTGCGCCGGCCGTTTGTCTCCTCCGCCCACGCCTGAGCCATGACCGCCAGCGCGGCCCCTTCGCTGACGTGGGTGGTGCGCAGCGATCTCCCCGGGCGCCTGCGCCTCAGCCTGGACGACCTGCGCCACTCCCCCGCCCTGCGCCGCCACTGCGACACGGTGCTCACCGCCTGTCACTGGCTGGGGGGATTTCGTCTCAACCGCCTGGCGGGTTCCCTCAGCGTGCGGTTCCCGGAAGGCCGCCGGGCGGAGGTGCTCGCCCTTCTGGAGAAGGCCCTGTCGCCACCCGCCAGCGGGCCTGCGGAGGAAGGCCCGATCGTCCCGCGCCACCAGCAGCCCCTGCTGCTGCGTCACGGCAGCCTGTGTGTCGCCGCCTTGGCGCTGGACCTCTGGCTCGGGCTGCCGGCCCTCCTGATCAATGGCGCCGCCGTCCTGCTCACCCTGCCGCTCCTTGCCCACGCCTGGCAGGAGATGCGCCGCCGCCCGCCGCGCTGGACGGAAGTGTTGGACGTGGGCCTGTCCATCCTTCTGGTCCGCCAGGGCCTCGGCCGCGAAGCCCTCGTGGATCAGGCGTTGGAGGACGGCAGCGAAGCCCTTCAGCGCCTGGAGGAAGAGACGATGCGGGAGGACCCCCTGCCGGATCTCCTCCGCCGCCTGGGCACCCTGGCGCGGGTGCGGCCCGCCGACGACGGCGCCCCCCTGCGGCTGTCCGCCGTTCGCGTGGGCGACCGCCTGCGGCTGGATCCAGGCAGCCGCGTCTGGTTGGCCCTGGAGCTGGTGGAGGGGCAGGTGGGGGTGATCCGTCCGGCGGGAGAAGGGGTGTGGAGTCCTCGGGCCATCAGCCCCGGCGACAGCCTGGAGCCAGGGTGGCTGGTGGTGACGGGCGAGGGGGTGGGCCGTGTGCTGAACACGTATGCCGAGGAAGTGCGCTTTCATCTCCCCGCCGCCCCCCTCCCTCCCCCCGTGGTGGACCCCCTCCCGCAACGGCTCCTGGGCCTGCAGGAGCGCCTGCTGGATCCATTGCTGTTGGCGCTGGGCGGGGCCTGGGCCCTGGGGGGCGCGACCGACCGGGCCATGGCCGCCTTCCAGTTCAATCCGCTCAGCGACTGGCGCACCAGCCAGGTGGCCCTGCGGCTGGCGACACGGGCGGACATGCGCCTGCACGGCATCCTCATCGCCCATCCCCGGGTTCTGGTGGATCTGGCTCGGGTGGACCACCTGCTGGTCAGCCCCGACGGGCTCGACCGGCTGGATCAGGAGGTGCCACGGGAGCGCCTGGCGAAGGGCTCCCGCCTGCGAACCGGAGATCTGCTCCAGCTGGTGGCCAATCTCCGCCGCCACCTGCTCCATCCCACCCGCGATCCCAGCTGGCACCCGCCGACCCTGGAGGGGTGGCCCGACCCTGTCGGCCCGGAGGCATCGGACCCGTGGCGCCCCGTTCGCGTGACCTGCGCGGAGGGGGGGCGGGGCTGGCTGGTGGAGCTGGAGAACGGCCGTCGGTTGTCGGTGATCCAAACCGTCAGGTCCAGCCAGCGCCAAGGAAGGGAGGTGCTCACGGTGCGCGACGGGAAGGCTCGCCTCGGCACGGTCACCCTGGAGCGGCGGCCAAACCCCGTCTGGCGGGAGGTGTGCGAGCACCTGAGCGAGCTGGGCATCAAGGTGGTGCCCCAGCAAGCCCCCGACAGGACAGAGGACGACATCGATTGGCGCCTGGAGGCCGTGACGGACCTGCAACGCCGGGGGGGCGTCGTGGCCTGGCTGGGCGATGACCTGGCCGACATCCCCGCCATGACGGCGGCGGAGGTGGCGATCGGACTCCCCACCACCAGGAGCCAGCTCCTCCCCGCCAACCTCCTGGATCTCACCGTGGGGCCGGATCCGCGCTGGCTGCTCCGGCTGGTGCGGCTCAGTCGGGACTTGGAGCGGGCCTCCCGCGCCAATCTCTGGCTGATCGGGCTCACCCATGCGCTCTCCTCCCTGGCGACGGCAGGCCAGGCCCTCACCCCCCTGCAGATGGTGCTGCTGGCCGACCTGCCGCTGCTGCTGGCCGAACTCAACAATCGCCGGGCCAGCGCCCGTCACCCTGGGGCTCTCACACCACGGCGAGATTGGCCAAGGAGCCGCTGTACCCCGTGATCTCCACAACGGCGTCCGTGCCGGCCAGGAAACCGGCGGTGGCGTCGTTGAGGGCAACAAAGGTGCGGGTGCTGGCGCCGCTGCCGAAGGTGAAGGTGGCCGCGCCTGACTTGGCGAAGGTGGTGGTGGTCAGCACCGCCTGAATCGCACTCTGGCTGAGGTCGGCAACCGGGCCCAGGCCATCCTTGAGGTTGGCTGCGGTCACCGCACTGGGTCCATCCAGCAGATCGGTGCCAATCACGAAATCCGTGAGCCGATCGAAACCCGCCAGCAAGGAGTCCGTCAATGCCGCCAACTTGAAGGTGTCCGCAGTCGTGTCGGTGCCGGCTCCCGTTCCCCCGGTCAACACATCCGCCCCGGCACCACCGATCAAGATGTCGCTCCCGCCGCCACCGATCAAGGTGTCGTTGCCGACACCGCCACTGAGCTGATTGGCGGCGCTGTTGCCGGTGATGCGATTGGCGTTGGCATTGCCGCTGCCATTGATCGCCGTCCCACCCGAGAGGATCAGATCGGTGTAGTTGCTGGCGAGCGAGGTGACGCTGGCCGTCGTGGTGAAGCTGGTGGCAAAGCGGTTGGCAAAGGTGGCCAAATCATTGCCGACAAGGTCCTGAACAACACCGCTGAGCTGGTTTCCGGAGGGGTCGTTGTAGCCCACCCGCACGTCGAGCGAAGAGGCCGGCGCGCTGGAGAGGGTGATCAGCACCCTTGTGGCATCGCTGGCGCTGGTGGTGACAGCGTTGATCTTCGGCGTCGATACCGCCCCGGAGGCGCTCACGAGGGCCAGGGGAAAGAGGCTGGCTGGCACGCCCTGGGCGCTGATCGGCTCGGAGAAGTGCAGGTTGACGACCGTGCCCTCCACGCTGATGTCCAGCAGCACCGGCGGAACGGTTTCACCGCTCACCAGGGCCGTGGCGGCGGATGACACCGCTTCGGAGGCGCCCCAGCCATCGGTGTAGCTGGCGGTCACCGTGATCGCCTTGCCCACCTGGGGCTGCTGCAGGAGCAGGCTCGCGCCCGTGGCACCGCTGATGGCCTGGCCGTCGGCCTTCCACTGCCAACTGATCGGACCGAGGCCATCGGGATCCATGAGGCTGTGGCTGGCGGTGAGGATCTGGTTCTGGCTGGCCACGCCACTGATGGTCACCGCGCCCGTGGGGGCCTGGTTGAGGTGAGACACCAGAAGCAGCATCTGGGTGGCGGTCAGGCTGTGGTTGTGGCCATCGTCAATGGTGTAGGTGAGCTCCAGGGGCCCGACATAGGCGGGGTCGTAGCCCGCAGCGGCGGCATCAAGCGACCAGCTGCCATCTCCGTTGGCGCTGAACCAGTCGCCGTGGTCGCTGGTCAGGCCGCTCACGGTCAAGGGGTCATTGTCGGGATCCGAGATTCCCGCGAGCAGCTGGGTCTGGCTGAGGCTGAAGGGATCTCCGGCGAGCACAGACGGAAGCTTGGCAGTGGCGAAGCCGACGGGGCCCTGGTTGATCGCCAGGCTGAGGCTGCTCAGGGGCACCCCGTCGGCGAGGGAATCCCAGTTGGAGAGGAAGTCGACCCATTCATGCTCGATGCTCTTGGCATTCGCCGCGCCGAACAAGGTGCTGGCGCCCTGGATGTTGCTCGTGCGGTCGATGATCTCCTTGAGGGGCTGGGGATAGGTTGTCTTGTCAGCCAGGTTGAAGGCGGTGGGATTCAAATCCAGAATCACGCACAGATCCGCCGCCTTCGTGAGGTCGAAGCTGCCGCCGCTGGCGGCCTTGTTCAGCAGGGCCAGGGCCAGCTTCACCCCGCTCTGGTCATCATTCAACGAGCAGATCACCTCCACCTGCACCTGCAACTTCGCCAGCGCCAGGGCCATGACGGTGTCGCCGACACCGGTGGCGAGAATCTGGAACGCATTGGTGCTGAGCAGATTCGGCGTGGTCGTCGGCACCTTCAGGGCGGAACGGATCTTCTGGGTGGCGCCGGCCGGTGTTTCTCCGAGGTCCACCGCCCGCTGCAGCAAGGTGGTCAGGGGGGTGTGCACATGGGACACCGCGGGCCCCTCAATGGCCATCAGGGTCACGGTCAGGTCTCCGTCGCTGGGAGGGAGCACCGTCACCCCGTTGGCACTCGCCTGCTCCGCCGTTCCCTTGGCATCGGCATAGGACGCCTGCACCCCGAGGGTGACGCCGATGTCCGATCCCTGAACGACATAGGTGGCGCCGGTGGCCCCGAGGATCGGGGCACCATCGGCGGTCCACTGGTAGACGATCGACCCCGTGGCGGCCGGCAGTCCGTCCGGATCCATCACATTGGCCTGCAGGGTTTTGCCGACTGCGGCCAAGCCCGTTATCACCACCGCGCCGGGGTGGTTGGGGGCGGGAGGGGGCGGCGGCAGCACCGAGGCGAAGCCCGTCGGGGTGAGGAGGAAAAGGCCGTCGCTGAACCTCACCTGCTCCACGCCCACGAGCACATCCACCCCATCCCCGACGGCCGTGCCGTCCAGGCTGTATTGGTTGGCGAGGGCGTCATGGCTGAAGCCATAGGCACTGCTCATCCCCCCGTAGACAGCCGTGTCCAGATCCGCGCCGCCATCGAGCAGGTCGTTGCCGCTGTCGCCCTTGAGGTCGTCGTTGCCAGAGCCGCCATAGACCTGGTCATTGCCGGAACCTGCGACGATGATGTCGTTGCCGGCTCCGGCAAAGACGGTGTCATCGCCAGCCAGAAGGTTGAAGTATTCGTCCTTGCTGGTTCCGATGCAGTTGTCATTGCCGCTGCTGCCACCACCGGGATTGGACACCACGCCCGATCCAGGGTCTGTGCCGGCGCTGAGATTGGCGATGAACAGGCCGCTGTCGAGGATGTGATCGCCGGTGTCGGCGATGCCGATCTTGATGCTGTGGCTGGTCTGGCCGGCCAGCAGGGGCGCGACAATCCGCAGGCGACCGCTGACTCCGTCGTATTCGATCGGGATGACATTGGCGGTATTGTCCTGGAAGTAGCCCGCGCTGAGATTGGGGCTGATCACACTGAGTGGATGGAGCGGGTCGTTGTTGAACAGCGCGTAGTTGACACCATCCACGATCACGATGCCGCAATCGACGAAGGCATCCACCCACTCGGGATATTCATCCGAACCAAACACCAGATCGAAGCTCACCGAGGTCGCCTTCGGATCGGTGACGCTGAAGGCGAACTTCAGGGTGGTGGCGTCATAGGAGAGGGTCTGGAACACGCTGTTCACAACCGCGTCAATGTCGGCGTCGCCATTGGCAAAGCCGCTGCTGCCGCTGTTGTCGCTGCCAAACGAGGTGCTGGTGTTGCTGGTGCCCGGCGTGGTGCCGGAGGTCAGCAGCAGACCCGCACCGATCCCCAGGGGCGCCCCCGCCACGGCATCGATCTGGCTCACGGCGCCCGGCCCGGACAGACGCAACTGGAGGCTCGCATTGTCCACCACGATCCCGGAATTCGTGGCCAGCAGGGCGTTCACCAGCTGGGACAGGGAGCCGGTGAGGGGATCGAAGACGGTGAAGCTGGCCACGGCATGTCGTGTTTTTCTCGGTCTGCCACAACGGCCGTGAAGAACTTGTGAAGCCCGCAGGCGGCTATCCGCCCCCGTCCACGAGGGGGAGGTCGCACACCATGCGACATCCGCCGCCAGCCGCCGCCTCTGCCCGCAACGCGCCCCCATGGGCCCCGGCGATGGCCCGGGCGATGGCCAACCCCAGCCCGTGATGGCCCGCCTCTCCACGGGAGGGATCGGCCTGCCAGAACCGCTCGAACACCAGCGCGCGCTGCTCCGACGGGATGCCTTGACCCTGGTCCTCCACCCATAGCCGCGCCTGCCCCCGCTGACGCCCCAGGCCCACGGTCACCGTGCCGCCGGGGGGAGAGAAGCGCAGGGCGTTGCTGAGCAGATTTTCGAGCAAGCGCCGCAGCCGTTCCGGACTCCCCCGCACCTCCGGCGAGGCGTCGATCCGGCTCTGGAGCCGCAAGCCCGCAGCCTTTGCCTCGGCCTGATGCAGCGCGATCAGATCCTCCACCAGCTCCTCCAGCGGGAAGGTCTGCATGGCGGGCCGATCATCGATGGCCCGATCAAAGCGGGTGAGCAGGAGGAGATCGTCGAGCAGGAGGCCCATGCAAGCGGTGGTCCGATCGATCTGCCCCAGTTTCTTCGCCAGTTCGGGGGGGGCGTCCCTCAGCAGCTCCCCGTGACGCAGGCTGCCAACCAGAGCGCGCAGGGCCGTGAGGGGCTGCCGCAGCTCATGGGAGGCGTCCGCCGTGAAGGCGATCAGACGCTCCACCTGCCCCTGGATGGGGACGAGGGAGGCCGCCACCAGGCGCTGACTGCCGACAAACGCGGTGCAGGCCGCCAACAGGGCACCGATCAACAGGCCCTGCCGCAGGCGCTGGAGCTCCGCTGCGGTGGTGTCCCTGGCCAGGGCAACGGACACATACCCCTGCAGCCCCATTGCCCCGCCCGGCCCCTGGACGGGCCGCCAGAAGGCCACACCATCGCGCAGGGGCAGCCACTGCGCCCGCAACCGGTCGCCAGCGAGGGGCAGGGGCAGCCCGTCGGCGTGGAAGTCGCCGCTGGATTGGAGGAGTCGGAGTTCGTCATCCAGCCACACAATGCGGTAACCGGTCTCCCCTTCCATCCCGTCCACAAGCCGCCGAGGGGCCGTCGCCAGCCCGGCCTCATCGATCTCGTGATGCAGGAGGGGCAGCTCTGCGGCGGCCGCCGCCGCCAGCTGCCGCGCCTGTCGCAGGAGCAGCTCATGGCGCGAGCGGCTCACCTCCCCGTAAACCCCCAGACCAAACACCAGCAGCACGACAGCCACGAAGGCACCGTGGCGCCAGATGAGCCGGCGGCGGATGGCGCACAGATCAGGTCGCATGGTTGGGGTGCAAGCGAAACCCCACGCCATACACCGTTTCCACCAGGTCGGGGGGAGCGCCGGCGGCCACGAGCTTGGCCCGCAGATTCTTCACATGGGTGCGCACGCACTCCGTGCCCGGCGACTCCTCCCAGCTCCAAGCCGCCTGGAGCAGGCTGTCCTTGGAGCAGGTGCCCCCCGCCGCCTGCAAAAGCGCCTCCAACAGTCGATGTTCAGTGGCGGTGAGGGCGAGGGGGTGATCGGCGTAGCGGGCGCCGTGACCGTCGCGATCGAGGCTCAGCCGCCCCCAGTGCGCGGTGCGGGTCAGGGGGCGCCCCACGCGCCGCAGCAGAGCCTGCACCCGGGCTCGGAGCACATCCGGATCAAAGGGCTTCACCATGTAGTCGTCCGCCCCCAGATCCAGGCCCAACACCTTGTCGCGGTTGGTGTCCCGAGCGGTGAGCATCAACACCATCGGCTGCTCTCCCCCCCCTGCCCGAAGCCGTTGACAGAAGGCAAGACCATCGAGGCGAGGAAGGTTGAGATCGAGCAGGATCAGGGAATAGGGACATTGGCGCACCATGTCCCAGGCCTGCTCGCCGTCGGCCGCCACGTCGCAGGCGTGGCCCCAGGCCTCCACCATCTCCCGCAGGGAGTGTTGGATCAGGGGATCGTCCTCCGCCACCAGAATCTTCATCGCGACCGAACCGGGCCGAGCCGATTGGTCAGACCGTAGTCACCCGGACGCCGCCATGTCACCCGCGACCCAACACTCGCTTCCACCCTTGCGCGGCTGTCTCCTGAGCGGGGGCGCCAGTCGCCGCATGGGCCGCGACAAGGCCTTGTTGCCCCATCCGGAGGGGGGCAGCTGGCTGGAGCGTCAGGTGAGGCTGCTGGCCGGACTGGGCGCGCCCGTGACCCTGCTCAGCGGTTGGCCCGCGCACCTGGAAACAGCCGCCGACCTTGGGGAGTCTCTGCGCCTCCAGGGCGTGGCCCTGGAGCTTCTGCGGGAGCCCACGGGCGAGCCGGGCCGCCCACCCGCCGGCCCCCTCGTGGCCCTCGCCCGGCTGATGGAGGCCCACCCGGATGAGCGGCTGCTGCTCTGCCCGATCGACATGCCCGCCCTCACCCTCTCTAGCCTCCAAGAGATGTTGCTGGCCTCCGCCGCCGACCCCGCGAGCATCTGGATCGCCGCCCCGGATCAGCCAGGCACCCCGCCTCAGCCCCTTGTGGGGCTTTACCCCAGTGACGCGAACCGCCGGCGGAGGCTGGGGAAGGCGCTGGCGCACGGGGAGCGGGCGCTTCTGCGCTGGCTGGCCGGCGAGAGGACCCGCCGGCACCCGCTCCCGAGCGCGCTGTTGATGAATGTGAACACACCTGAGGACTGGAGCCTCTGGCGGGCCATGGGCCATCCCAGCGGCGCGGCATCGCCCACCAGCCCTGCACCAGGGGGAAAGAGCTGACAGAGAACCGGCCCGGCAGCGCCAAGATCATCCCGGTGCGCAGCAAGAGCAAGCGAGGCAGGAAGAGCATCGACGAAACCCGTTTCCATGTCACGCGCTTGCGTACTGGTGCCGACGCTCCGCTGCGGCGAGCGCAACGACGTGCAGGCGATGGCGACACTTCGGAGCTTGGCGTGGGCCCTGCCTTCCGCGCAGCGGTTGAACGCCCTGCGTCTCGGTGGTTTCTGGTCCATCACCCATGGGCTCGATGCCCTGGCGGGGACTGACTTCTGCCTGACTTTGAATGAGCCCTGGCCCTTGGCGCCCATGAAAGCCCGCGTACGAAATTCAGCAAGCCTTAAATGGCTTTAATCCTCGTGGCGGGACCCGCCTTGCCTGTTTTGTTGCAAGGCCAAGGCTTCGGGGTGCCAAAGAGGCGCCTTCGAGCCTATGGTTCTTTCCTCCGTTGGCTCAAGGGCTGGCGGGAGAAGCCACGGCGCTGTGGACCATGAAGCTGTTGGTGTTGGAGGACGACGCGGCGCTTCGCGGGGGGCTCCTGCGGCTCCTGGGGCAATGGGGCCTCGCTGCGGAGGGGGCCGCCAGCTTGGGCGAGGCCAGGGGCTGGTTGGAGCGGGACGCGTTTGATCTGCTTGTTCTGGATCTGGGCCTGCCGGATGGGGATGGCGTCAGCCTGTGTCGCGAGCTGCGGCGGCGGGCGGGGCACCAGCCTCTGGTGCTCATGCTCACCGCCCGCGATGACCGGCGGGAGACGGTGCGAGGCCTGGAGGAGGGGGCCGACGACTACGTGGTCAAACCCTTCGACCCGGAGCTGTTGCGGGCGCGGTTGCGCTCGCTCCTGCGCCGCGCACACCTGCCCCTGCTGCGGGAGCTGGCGTGGGGGCCGCTGCACCTGCCCGCCGGCCAGACCTCCCTTCGCGTGTATGGCGCGGCCGTGGAGCTCACCCGCAAGGAAGCCCTGCTGCTGGAGCTTCTCCTGCGGGCTCAGGGGGGCAGCCTGAGCAAGGCGGAGCTGCTGCATGGCTGCGGCGACGGCCGCCGGGAGGTGGGGGAAGACGCCCTTCGCGCCCACATGCGCAACCTGCGTCAGAAGCTGACGCTCGCCGGCTGTGATCCCAACCTGATCGAAACGGTTTATGGCGTTGGCTACAGGCTCTCTCCCGCCGCTGCCGCCTGTCCCGCTGCGGTTGCGGCGTCGGTTGGACCTGCAGGGGGGGGGCTTCGCCTGGGTGCTGCTCGGGGCCTTCTCGGGCTCCCTCTATTGGGGCATCGCCATGCAACGGGACGCGGATCTGCGGGCGGAACTCGACCACCTCGCGGCCACCGCCGCCACCCAGCTTCCCCTGATCGCCCACGAAACCCGGGAGGCGGAGGGCCGCGCCAAGTTTCGGCCCGGCCCGCGGGGCATCGCCATCGCGGGGTTGGAGCGGCAGCGGGTGCAGTGGTTTGACAGTGAGGGCCGTCTGCTCAGTGAGCAGGGAACGCTGCCCATCCCCCCCTTGGCGGCGGGCCCATCGGCAAGGGGGGTGGACGTCCACTGGCAGCGTTGGCCGGGCGGCAGCAGCCTCTGGCAGGTGGTGCGTCGTCGCGCACCGGGGCCTGAGCGGCTGGGGTTTGTGCGGGTGGCCCTCTCCGACCAGGCGGCCCGGGAGGATCTGGCGCGACTGCGCCGGGGGTTGCTGCTGGGGGGTGTTGTCACCGTCCTGGCGGCCCTGTTGGTGGGACGGCGCATGTTGCGGGCTGCCTTTCTGCCCCTCCAGCGCCAGCTGCGGGCCCTGCGGCGTTTCACGGCGGATGCGTCGCATGAGCTTCGCCATCCCCTGACGGCCCTGCGCATCCTGCTGGCGGCTGTGCCGCCTGAGCTGCGCGACCAGCCCGCCCTGGCCTGGCGGGAGCTGTATGGGTTGACGGAGCGTATGGGGGAGCTGCTGGAGGATCTGCTGCTCCTGGCCCGCCTGGAGCAGGCCGGGCTGGAGGGTGCCAAGGGGCTGGAGGAGGCGCAGGCGTTTGATCTGCTGGAGCTGTTGGAGGATCTGCTGCGTTGCTATTCCCCCCAGGCCGCCGCCCGCTCCGTGGGCCTGCGCCTCCAGCCCAGCCCGGAACACCATCAGGTGGCCGTGCGGGCCCAGAGTGCCCAACTGCTCCGGCTGTTCACCAACTTGCTGCTCAACGCCATCCGCCACAGTCCTCCAGGCGGTGCGGTCACCCTGACGGTGCGCACGACAGGACGGATGGCGCGGGTGTCGGTGGCGGATGAGGGGCCTGGCATCCCGCCCCGCGCGCGGCAGCGGGTGTTTGACCGGTTCTGGAGCGGCTCGGATCGCGGGGGGCAAAGCGGGCTGGGTCTGGCGATCGCCCAGGCCATCGCCCGTCGCCATGGGGGTGTCCTGCGCGTCGAAGAGAGCGAAGGCGGTTGTGTGCTGCTTGTGGAGCTGCCCATCGCCACGCCGTTCTCATGACTTTTTCATGGGCTCCGCGCCAGGTTCATTCGCCATGACCCTCGTTCAACCCAACCTCACGGCCTTCGGCGCGAGCCTGACGGCCATCACCCTCGCCGAACTCGGCGACAAGACCTTCTTCATGGCCCTGATCCTGGCGGCGCGGCACCAGGCGCGCTTGGTCTTTGTCGGCGCCTTCGGGGCCCTCACCGCCGTCACCCTCCTTTCCCTGGGCCTGGGCTACGGCCTGCGGGAGCTGCTGCCAGCCGCCGTGGTGCCCTGGCTGGCGGCCGTCTTGTTTCTGGTCTTCGGCGTGAAGCTGCTCCTGGATGCCCGGACCATGGGAGCCCCTGGGGCGGAGGAGGAGGAGCAGGAGGCGGAGAAGGCCGTGTCGGAGGCAGAGAGCGGAAAGCGGATCAACAGCCCCCGGGCCGTGATCTGGGAAGCCTTTGCCCTGGTGTTCGTGGCGGAACTGGGGGATCGCACCCAGTTCACCACCATCTTTCTGGCCACCGCGCCGGCCTTCACCTTCGCCGGCCTGCTCGCCGGCACCCTGCTCGGCCATGCGCTCGTCACGGGCCTGGCGGTGGGCGCCGGAAAGTGGATCGGCGGCCGCATCAGCGAAAAGCTGCTCTACGGGCTGAGCGGCGGCTTGTTTCTAGCCTTCGGATTGTTTGCGCTCAAGCAAGCCCTGGGATAAGGAGGGATGGGCGAACACAGCCACAGCCATGACCACGGACCAGGCGGCGGCGGACGGGCCGGTGGCGCGTTTCGCTGGAGCATTGTGCTCAACAGCGGCCTCACCGCCCTGCAGCTGACGATTGGCTTCGGGTTCGGCTCGCTCGCCCTGATCGGCGATGCCCTCCACAACCTCGGCGACGTGGTGGGGCTGGCCCTCGGCTGGGGAGCGGATCAACTCAGCCGACGTCCGCCCCGCGGACGCTTCACCTATGGCTACGGCCGCGGCACCCAGATGGCCTCCCTGGTGAACGGGGTGCTGATCTTCTCGGCGGGCGTGGTGGTTGTGGTGGAGGCGATTCAGCGCCTGTTCCATCCGGTGCCGCTGATCCCCGGCCCCGTGGCCTGGGCCGCCGCCGCTGGCATCGCCATCAACCTGCTTTCGGCCCGCCTGTTCGGCCACGACCACCACCACGACCTCAACCAGCGGGCCGCGGTGCTCCACCTGCTCACCGATGCCGCCGTGTCGGTGGCGGTGTTGCTCAGCGCCCTGGTGGTGGCAGCCACCGGATGGCTGTGGCTGGATGCCGTCACGGCGATCGGCGTGGGTTCCGCCGTGATCGGGAGCGCCTTGGGGCTGCTGCGGGAGGCGGTCGCTCTCAACCTTGACGCCGCCCCGCGCCATGTCGACCTCGCGCGGGTGGAGGAGGCCCTGGCCTCCCTGCCCGGGGTGCTGGCGGTGGAGGAGCTGCATGTGTGGGGGTTGAGCACCTCCCGCACAGCGCTCACGGCCCATCTGCGGGTGCGGATGGAGCGCGTGGCCTTGGAGGTCGGCTCGCCCGATCAGCTCCTGGACCTGGCAAGGGAGCGCCTGGAAGGTCTGGGCATCCGCAAGAGCACCCTCCAGCTGGAGGGAGAGCGGCCCGGCGAGTGATCCACGCAGACCGCTCTCTGAGGCCGAGGGGGCCAGGGAGCGCCGCACCCGCTGGCGCAGCTTGCGACTCCACCCGTAGAGCGTGACACTCCCGAGGATCGGGGGGGACTGGCTCAGATCAGGGCAGTTCACCACGAGAACGTTCTCCGCATCGCTGCTGGCCAGCCGCTGAATCGGGCCCTGGATGTTATTCACGCCAATGGTGGGCAGAGCGTTGCCCCAGACCAACGATCAGATCGCACCAAGCCTCCGGGAGCATGCCCGATGTCTTTTCCAGGCTTCTTGAGACATTGTGAGACGATTTGGAGGAACAACGATCCGAAGCGGGAAGAGATCTCAGCAAAGAATCCAGCTCCGGCTCCAGCCTTCTGTATCTGGATGTTAGGAGGTGTCATCTTGGAAGCATGCCGATAGCATTTCAATAAGATGTGAAATGGCTTCCGCAATCTTGGCAGATTTAAGATGGCCAGCGACTCCTGCAATGAGAGTCTCATTGCAGCAAAGAGCATGCCGATGCGAATGAAACTGTCTCGCCGGAGACTGCCAGAAAGGAAGTCCGATTCGTTGATAGGTCTGAATAAGGGAATGGAATTATGACTACGTCGCCTACTGAAGGTGAGCCCATACGTCATCCTCCTCAGGTTTGCTCCAATCAACCGAGAGCGCTGGCTCGCTTAATGCAATTCCACTTACGGCTGTATCCAAATCAGTTTGCGGTGTGGCAACGAGAACCCGGAGACCTTTCTCCAGATTTACAGGGGTGCTCAGACGTATTCGGCCATCAGATTCAATAACTGCTTCATAGAACTTTTCCATTCCCTTCATTCTGCCCCTGATTCATGCTCCTGTTTAGCCGGGAACCCGGCGAGATGGCCTTCTGCTTTTCTAAGGGGGCAATCAAGGGCCTTCGAGCTGATTGAAGTGGTTCTCGCATTCCCTTTCATCCTTCTAACACCCAAGATCAGAAGCGGGCAGTAATCTCAGCATAGAACCCGGCCTCAGCCCTCGTCTTCTGCATCTGGTTGTTAGCCAGGCTGCTACACAGCGAACATAGCCTGCAAAACACTGAGCACCTCCACCAGCGTGTCATCAGCCAAAACACCCAACCGCTTAATCAACCGATCTCTATCGACAGCCCTGAGCTGATCAATAACCACGTGACCATCTTTATCTTCAAAGTGGCAGGGTACGCGAAAAGGGTATCGATGCCCACCTGTTGTTAGAGGCGCAACGATAAATGTACGGAGATGGGCATTCAATTCATCCGGTGAAACGACAACACAAGGCCTCGTTTTCCTAATCTCTGATCCACGGGTGGGATTGAGGGAAACAAGATAGATATCACCCCGCGAGACAGCTTCCTCTGTCACCATGACCACTCTTCGTCGTCAAAGCGAGTGGTAGTCATTTCATCGAGAAGACCGTCTGGTTCAGATGCTGCCGCCGCTTCTGCCCAGCCGGCTCTTGGATGTGTCGAGGGTCGGATCGTCAAAACCCCAGGAGCTGCCTCGATTTCAACATCATCAGCAAGCCCCGCAACCTCAAGCAATGGCTTGGCGAGCCGAATGCCGCGCGAGTTCCCGATTTTGACAAGTTTCGCCCGAACCATCGCGCCCTCAAGCATGCGTGATCACATTGTAGCCACTGGTCCCGCCGTCGGCCATTCCCTCAGCTCTGGCTAACGCTGCCCTTGAGTAGCAGGCAAGGAGCTTGTGGGGGGGCAGCAGAGTGTTTGTGGAGGCCTGTCCACTCGAGGGGCTTGTTCGAAGTGTCGCCTTCCCACAGGCAACGTCTGCGGGCTTCAGTGGCACAAGCAACATTCATGCAACTTCAGCCGCATCTTCACTAATTGCGCCCTCTTTCACAGATGCGCTTAATTGGAGTCCCAAGGCTGAGATGACTTTCAAGATCGTGTCAAAACTTGGGCTCCGATCACCTGAGAGTGCTTTATACAGGCTTTCCCGCGACACTCCTGCCTCACGTGCGACCTGGGTCATCCCCTTGGCACGAGCAATGTCTCCCAATGCCTTTGCAATGAAAGCAGCATCCCCGTCTGCTTCCTGAATACAGGCCTCTAGATAGGCAGCCATCTCATCAGGAGTCTCCAGGAACTCAGCAACGTCATAGGGTGCGGTGTTTGTCTCCATCATTCATCCTCCTTGAAGTTACGAGCGAGATCCTGCGCTGATTTAATATCTTTGGCCTGGGTGCTCTTGTCACCACCGGCGAGAAGAATGACCAGCATCGAACCCCGTTGTTGAAAATAGACCCTGTAACCATGGCTACAGTGGATCCGCAGCTCAGAAACTCCAGCCCCAACGGGCCGAACATCGCAAGGATTGCCGCAGATGACGCGTTCAATCCTGGCCTGAAGAACGCCTTAGCCCTGAGGTCCCGAAGGCCTCTGAGCCAACGCACAAACTCCTCTGTACGGCGAACTGAAACCACACTGGCATTGTAGCCTCGTGGCTACGAGCCAGCAAGGGGGCCGCACGGCGCGGCGAGGAGCCGGCCCCGATCCTTCGATCGCTTGCCATCACCTGGCCGCAAGGTGTGCTCGGCGAAGAAGAGAGCAAGGCGGAGGCGGCTCAGGTGAATGGCGGTGTTAGAGAGTGGCAGGAGTGTCGGGTTCAAGAAGCGGTAACACCCTTGCAGTCACCATCGCCATTACATCTGGGGAAATCCGCTCAATAAACTTCACTTTCCTCGATCGCCAGTCAAGGCTCTTGATTTGATCGGATAAAACAACTCCGCTGACGGCATATCCATCAGGAAGTTCCACCTCAAATGGGTACCCCTTGACCTTTGAAGTCAACGGACAGAATAAGGCTAGTCCGACTTTGCCATTGTAGGACTTTGGAGATAGGACGAGTGCTGGTCTTCTCCCACGCTGTTCACATCCGGCTTGCGGTGTGAATTCCAGCCACACCAGATCGCCATGATCGGGCACGTAGGACGACATCACAATGCTTCGGCCCCTACGGCATCCCCTGTATCAACAGAGGCATGGATGTTCTCTGGCGTGACCCCCGCGAGAAGATCCGCAAGCCTGAGCCGGCTTGGCACGGCGGGCCTTAAGACCAGTTCACCATCCTTCGCGGTGAGGCTGACCTCAGTACCAGCCCCCAATCCCACCTCTGCAGCTAAGCCGCGTGGAATCCTCACGCCAAGGCTGTTTCCCCATTTCTGAACCTTCGTGTGCATGTCCCAGCGGCGACTATACAGAGACTATACCACTCTTTGCTGCAGCAGCCTGTGCCCCATCTCTCTAACGCTGCGCCTGAGTGGCGGGCAAGCTGCTTGGGGTGGCTCAGCAGAGAGCTTGTGGTGGCCTGTCCACTCGAGGGGCTTGTCAGACAGCCATCTTCGCGTCATCAACAGCCGTGACATGCAATTCCAAACCCAGCGCAGAAATCACCTTCAATACCGTTGCCAGCTCAGGATTGCCCGAAGAAGATAAGGATTTACTTGATTACGCATAAAGCTCCGCAGACCTCAGGACCCTCTCCGGGCAGGGCCTACACACGCAGACTGCATTGGCGATGCGTTCCGTCATTGCCGCCATCTTAAAGCGCCTGTTGAATAAGAAGCAGAA
>JBKDSZ010000164.1:0-42181 GCA_046340375.1 Cyanobacteriota bacterium
GCCGTGAGGCGCTCCTCCAGCTCAGTGCTGGTGAGGCTTTTGGGCGCTGAGGCCCGGCCCGTGGCGCTCACGGGCCAGGCACCGGGGCGGCAGGGTTGGACGATCACGGCCCAGGTGGGTTTCTTCGGCGCCGGGCCGATCCGCTCCTCCAGCCAGGCCTGGGCCTCAGGCAGCTTGCCGAAACGGGCCTTGAGGGCCTTGAGGTCGCAGGCTTCGGGGGGGAGCAGGCCGGCGGGGGGCAGGGCCGCGGCCGCTGGAGCGAGGTCGTCCACCAGATGGCGCACGCTGGCGATCTGGGCGCCGATGGCGCGGAAGAGGTCGGCATCGCTTTTCGAGAGGCGGGCCATCAGCTCCGCGAAGCGATCGCTCAGCTCACCCATCGCTGCGCTGGCCTCCCCGCAGCAGGGCGCGCATGCGCTCGAGCAACTGGTTGATGTGAAAAATCGACCAGAAACCCGCTTCCTTTTTGATGGCGTCGAGGTCGTCGAGGAGCCGATCCAAGGCCTCCTGCTTGCTGTCGAGCGCCTCCAGCTCGCGGTGCATGGCTTCCGCCAGGCGCATGGCCTCCGCCTTCTCTTGGCCGATCAACAGCATCCGTTCCTCGTAATGGCGCAGGGTGGCCAGAAACGCTTCCCGCGCCTCACTGAAGTCGCGCGAGCGGCGCAGCAGCTGCCCCCGGGAGCGACTGAGGGCCGCATGGCTGTTGCGCATCGCCAGGTAGTGATGGGCGATCTGTTCGGCGCTCAGGCCCGAAAGATCCTGCGGGAAATCCGCGGTGGAGCGGATGCCTTTGCACTCCACGGCCTGCTGTAGGGAGGCGGGCTGACTGACGGCCAGGGGGGCGGGGGATGGGGGGCTCTCTGCGGCCAGGCCTTCATCGTCTGGCGGCATGACCCCTCCCGGGAAAGGACCTCCGGAAGCCGATGGGCAGGCGGCCGCCAGAGGGAAACGGGCCTGACCTGGCGGCCATCGATGGCACCACTGCGAACAGTTGCCCATTCTTTCATCACGCCACGGCACTGAGCTTGCCCTGCAGCTCGGGACAGATCAGGCTCAGGCCGCAGGCTGCGGCACCCCCGCCCGCTCCTGCCCCTGAACCCCCATGCCCGCCTCCAACATCGATCCCCCTGACCGCTCTCCCCACCCCACCAGCGCTTCCACACAGCGGGCACCCTGGAACGCGCCGGCCCCGCAGCGGCTCTCCTGGCTCGACCGGCTGCTGCCGCTCTGGATTCTGCTGGCCATGGCCACAGGCCTGCTGTTGGGCCGGCTGGTGCCCGGTCTGCAGGCGGCCCTGGGGGCGGTGCAGGTGGACCACACCTCCCTGCCCATCGCCCTGGGCTTGCTGTTGATGATGTACCCGGTGTTGGCGAAGGTGCGCTATGGGGAGTTGGGCCATGTGGCCCACGATCGGCGGCTGCTTAGCCTCACCCTTGGCCTCACCTGGGGCCTGGGACCGCTGCTGATGTTTGCCTTGGCCTGGTGGTTTTTGCCCGATCAACCGGCGTTTCGCACCGGCCTGATCTTGATCGGCATTGCCCCCTGCATCGCCATGGTGTTGATCTGGATTGACCTCGCTCAGGGGGATCGGGAAGCGGCCGCCCTGCTGGTGGCCATCAATTCCCTGCTACAGGTGATGGTGTATGCATTGCTGGGCACCTTTTACCTGCAGATTCTTCCCGGCTGGCTGGGACTGGACAGTCAGGTTGTGAAGTTCTCCTTCGGGGAGATCGCACGGGCGGTGTTGATCTTTCTTGGCATCCCTTTGGTGGCAGGGTTCTTGACCCGCCTGATCGGGGTGCGCAGGAAGGGGCGTCGCTGGTATGAGCACACCTTTCTGCCACGGATCGGGCCCTGGGCGCTCTATGGCCTGCTGTTCACGATCGTGGTGATGTTTGCCCTGCAAGGGGAGGCGATCACCTCCGATCCGGTTCAGGTGATGCGGGTGGCCATTCCCCTGCTGCTCTATTTCGTGCTGATGTGGAGTGTGGCCTTCGCTGTCGGCAAAACCAGCGGGCTCGACTATCCACGCACCACCGCCCTGGCCTTCACGGCAGCGGGCAACAATTTTGAACTGGCGATCGCCGTTTGCATCAGCATCTGGGGCGTCACCTCCCAACAGGCCTTGGCCGGGGTGATCGGGCCGCTGATCGAGGTGCCCGTGCTCGTCAGCCTGGTGTATGTGTCGCAGGGGTTGAAGCGCTACTTCCCCGTGGCGAGAGGATGGTGATCCCGCCTGTAGGAGTCCCTGCGATGAAGACCGTGCTGATCACCGGCAGCAACCGCGGCATCGGGCTGGAATTCTGCCGCCAGCTGCAGGAGCGGGGGGAGCGGGTGATCGCCGTCTGCCGCATCCCATCCCCTGAATTGGAGGCACTGGCAGTGCGGGGCTTGCGGATCGAGGCCGGGGTGGACGTCACCTCGGAAGCGGCCATCGCTGATCTGGTGGAGCGGCTGGATGGTTTGCCCCTCGATGGCCTGATCCTCAACGCTGGCCTGCTGGAGGCCACGAGCCTGGAGGCCCTGGATGCGGAGAGCCTGCGGCGGCAGTTTGAGGTGAATGCAGTGGCGCCGTTGCGGCTCACCCGAGCCCTGCTGCCTCAGCTGGGGCCCGGGTCGAAGCTGGTGCTGATCACCAGCCGCATGGGCTCAATCGACGACAACAGCTCCGGCGGCTCCTACGGCTACCGCCTGTCAAAGGTGGCGCTCAACATGGCGGGCAAATCCCTCTCGATCGACCTGCGCCCCCGCGGCATCGCCGTCGCCATCCTCCACCCCGGCCTGGTGCGCACCCGGATGGTGAACTTCAACCCCCAGGCCATCCCCCCGGAGGCGGCGGTGCGGGGGCTGCTGGCACGAATGGATGCCCTCACGCTGGAGACCTCAGGGACCTTCTGGCATGCCAACGGGGAGGTGCTGCCGTGGTGAGGGAACGATCCGGATGGGCTTGATTCGCCACAAAGCATCCGGCGACTCCGAACGCAGAGCTCAGGCAGGCAGCCTGAGGCTGACGAAACCGGTTCCACTCTGCCGCTTTGCCACAACGACCTCACCGATCTGCAGGACGTCCTCCCTCCTGCATGGACCGAGGGAGACCAGCCTTTCCATCGGCATGTGCTAAGATAAAAAACACAGAATTGTACCGAGGAAGGAGGGCTAATTTGATGAAGAATTTCACCGCGATCACGTTCGCCGATGTTCAGGTTGCCCCATTGACAAGTGCGCCGATAGCGTTCGGGGATTGCACCATGCCGCAGGTTCTGCTGGCGCGGACCAACTCCGGCAACTACGCGAAACTGCAAGTCATGATCGGCTACAACTTGATTATACTTGACATGACAGTTTACACCCCGTCGGGTGGGGTGAGCAAGACCGCAACCAACGTGACCATCGGCGGCACATGCCTGTGCAGTGTTGATCAAGCCATGCAGGCTCCCACGGGCATGCCCGCCGACTTTTTTTGGAATGTCCAATCGATCTCTCCCGGTGCCTACACGCTGTTTCCAGAAAACGGCGCGACGTTCTGCCTCTACACCGTTGTTGAAGATCCGACCATGGATTTCAACCTAATCAGTTTTTTGGACGTGCAGAACGCCGCTCTCCTCGGTTCGTCCGTGCCGGGAACCAACCTCGATTGCCGTGTGCTGGTGGCGAAGACCAAGCAGGGGAACTACGCCAAGTTGCAAGTACGCGCGGACTCGGCGCTGCATATCCTTCATTGCATACTCTACAATAAAGAAGGCTGTATTATAAAGATTGCCTCTAACATCGTTATTAGCAAAGGGCAGCTGTGTGACTTGGATCAGGCGGCACACGCATCCGTCTTGTCCGCGGCAGACTTCCGCTGGCTCGCGGTGACCACTGCTCCAACCGTGCCCCTGCTGGTTCCGCTGAACGGTGCACTTTTCCATGTTCGGCCGGGATTTGAGCAAGCCTCATTCAACGACATGAGGCGGGCGCCGTATGAGACCCGATCGGTGGCGATGTCAGCGCTGGTGGATCAGGTCATCTTCCTGCGCACCAGAAATGGGCACTATGCCAAAGCCCTGATCAACTCCAGAAAAGGATTGATCAGCAAACTCACCATTGGACGCTTCAAGCTCTTTGATCAAAAGGGGAAAGTACTTCTCAATCTGCGCAATGTGGGGTTAAAAGAGTGGCAACATCTCATCCGGGACGAACGATTCCATGGATTGGCTGATTTTCACATTGAGAAATCCGCTCGCTCTGGGCTCTTCCTTAGGCCGGTCAATGGCGCGGCACTGTCCTTTGCCAGCTACTTTGCAATGTGCAAGTACCATGAGCTCCTTGGCAAAAGCCGTATCGCCAAGGCGCTCGGATTTCGCGGTCCCAACGAGTTCTCCACAAGGCCCTACACGGCGTGGACAGAGGCGGAGAAGCGGCTTCTGAACGAGTTCCTGTATGCGCGGGAAACGAACAGTGGCATCCCCTTGGCTGGTCCGCCGACCTTGATTAATGATACCTATATCAGCGCATGGGATGGCTTGAAGATCTATCTGGCGCATGTTTCGCAGACCCTCTGGTTCGAAGCCAACAAGAAGGCGAACTGGCGATTGGAATCCTTACGGGCCGACCAACTCGATTGGTTACTCAATATTAATCGTCTCTTTTGTGGAGGGTACAGCAGCCTTGGGTACGACTTTGGTGTCGCCAGCAACGGCGCTTCCCAGTGGAATCCTGAATTTGCATATCATTTCATGGCGGGAAGACTTGCGCCAGGAGATCAGTTGGAAACCATCAAAGCCATGCTGATCTGGTGTCGGGATAACCTGAAGCATATCGTCAGTTACGAGGACATCCAGCAACCGGGTGGTCCCTTTGCATCCTGGGAAGATCAGCTTGACTATCTCTATGGCAACCGCGGAGTACCTCTGGTCGACCGCATGATTGAGCCGCTTCCCGGCCGTGACCATGTCACCGCCGGTTGCGGATGCACCACGGCCTTTTTGGCCTTGGTATTGCGCACGGTCAACATTCCGGTGATCCGAGATCAAAAAACCGTTTTTGGTGACCTTTCCGATCCGAGCGTTCGCTCCCTTCACTGCCAGACACGGTTTCCAACCGTGGGTCAAAATCTGGCACACGGTGATGATCCCTACAACATGCGCGTGAAGCAAGGCAAGTACCAACAAGCCATCCCGATTGAGTTGCTTTTCTACAGTGATGGCGAGCTGGAAGCTCTGATCAACAACCCAGCCCCCATTGAAGGACTGACCAAGGAGCAGACAACCAGATATTATTTTGAAAGGAAGTCCTGGGGCATTGCCATCCAGCACAATGCCGATGGGTTGCTCTACCAGCGGTGTTTTGATTTGCATTCGGGAGCATTGCCTCGCTTGCCGAAAGAGCTCGGTCTAATTGGCTATACCCAAAGTGAAATCCAAGCCGTGCAGGCTCAAGCTGATGCTGGCCTGGCCACAATTGCTGCGAACGATCAAACTTGCGATGCCTGCGCATACTACGACCCAGCCTGGTAAACAAGATGCAATGACTTCCGACTGTTTGGGCAAGAGCAAGCGGAAGGGCGCGAGGAAGACGCACACCTCAATGGCCCTACAACCCCCGCACCCCGGACGACCCGCCAGGTGACACGGCTGGGGAGTTCAGCCGGGGCGCGAGGCGTTGGGCATCCGCCTCGCGTTGCTGCTGCCAACGCTGGCGGCGGGCCGCCTCGCGGTCCTCGCGTTCGCGGGTGGCCTCCACCTTGGCGGGATACAGCTCATTAAAGAACTTGCCCAAACCCACCGAAACGCTCAGCACCCCATCCATGAACTTCGGATCGCCGGTGAGCTTGCTCACATCACGCCCCACAGCGTTCCAGCGGTCGGTGAGCTTGCGGGCGTTCACCAGGGTGGCCTGCAGGTCCTCCGTCATCTTGGGGTTGTCGATCCGGGCGGCCAAGGCGCGAGCATGGCGAGTGGCGGCGGCCGCCTCGGCACTGGCCTTGTTGAGATTGGCGAGGATCGGATCCGCCTTGCGCACCGAGGCGTTCAGCTCCTTCACCAGCCGTTGGGCATCGCGCACAAACACCTGGCCATCACGGGACAACTTCTCCGTTTCTCCAGCGGTTTTCTCAAACGCCCGCGTGGCAGCGGCCATCTGGGGCACGACCCGCTCACTCTCCGCCTGACTCAGCAGCCGGTGCACCGTCTCCGTGACCGACTCCAGAGTGGGCGCGGCCACTCCCAGCACCTTGCCCCCATTGCAGACCTGGCGCCGCTCCTCACAGGCCGAATCCCGGGGGCCCGGCCCCGACGCCAAGGGCGTGCCGGAGCTGAGAAGCGACACCACGGCATCGCCCCCCAACAGGGAACTGCTGGCGATCCGGGCCACCACCGGGCGGGAGAGGCGCAGCTGGGGATCATTGATCTCCAGCTGCGCCACCACCCCCCGATCCGTCACCTTGATGCGATGCACATTGCCCACCTGCACCCCCCGATACATCACAGCGGAGCGATCCGCCAGACCCGCCGCGTCAGAGAAGGTGGCCTCGATCGTCCAGACGTTCCGCTGCAGGGAGATGCCCTTCAACCACAGCCAGAAGCCCAACCCTCCAGCCAGACCGGCCAGCAGGGACATTCCCACCAAGGCTTCTCGAACACTGCGGCGCATGGAATCAAAAACTCGTCGTCAGTGCTCGGCGGGCTGCATCGGCCCGCTCAGACTACCGGTCCTGAACTGAACCACGTAAGGATCGGTGCACTCCCGATACTGATCCGCGCTGCCCATCCAGCGAAAGCGGCCTCCGTAGAGCAGGATCACCCGATCGGCGCAGCGCTCGATCGTGCTGTGCACATGGCTCACCACCACGCCGGAGGCATGGGCCAGGCCCGTGGCTCGCACGATCAGATCCTCGATGCGGGTGCAGGCCACCGGATCCAGGCCCGCCGTGGGCTCGTCGAACAACAGAAGGGGCACCTCGGAGCGGCTCTCGATGGGATCCTCGATCAGGGCACGGGCAAAGCTCACCCGCTTCTGCATGCCGCCGCTCAACTCCCCGGGCAGGCGCTCCTCCGTTCCCTCCAACCCCACCGCCCGCAAGGCCTCCCCCACCCGCTCCCGGATCTCCCGCTCGCTGAGGCGGCTGCGGCGATAGAGCAGGAAGCCCACGTTTTCCCGCACCGTGAGCGAGGCCAGGAGGGCGGGGTTCTGAAACACCAGGCGCACATCGGGAGGATGGCGCTGATCGAGCCGCAGATAGCGCTGCTCCACCCCCTGCACCTTCACCACCCCGGCGGAGGGCAACAGCAGACCCGCCATCAGGCGCAGGATCGTCGATTTGCCTGAGCCGGAGGGCCCCACCACCACCAGCCGCTCTCCCGCCCGCACCTCCAGGGCGACCCGATCCAGGATCAGGCGCTCGCCCCAGGCCATGGAAACGGCGTCGAACTCCACCACGGGCGGAAGAGCCGCAGCGGTCCCCGCCGGCCCGGGGGCGGCTGCAGCGATCCCGGGGGTGACCAGCTCCAGTGCCTTCCAGCAGTTGACCTCCATCCTGCCGCTCCCTCCCCCTGCCTACAGTTCAGCCAGTCTTTTCAGCGTCCGCGCCCCGATCCCTTGCCCGACCGAGGCCCAACCGCGCGCCAGCCCCGCCGAGCCCGCCCCTCCCGTCCCCCCGAGCGTCCCTCCTGGATCGGTCGTGGAAAACGGCGCCAGACGGATCTGATGAGCTCCTCCCGCCGGGCCTTCCGCTGGCTCCAGCCCGGCCTGGTCGTCAAGCGCTGGATGATCACCTCCGGCCTCGGCCTTCTCATCGCCCTGCTGGGGGCGGCGGTGTGGGCCGATCTGCAGCCCATCTACTGGAGCCTGGAATCCATCCGCTGGCTCCTCTCCCAGGTCACCCGGGTGCTGCCCCGCAGCGTCACGGGTCCCCTGGTGCTGCTCCTGGGGGGGCTGTTGGTCTGGCTGGGGCTGAACCGCAGCTTTGGTTCCATCCAGCAGGCCCTGGCCCCCGAGAAGGACACCCACCTGGTGGATGCGCTCCTCGCCCAGCGGCGCCTCAACCGCGGTCCCAACATCGTGGCCATCGGCGGCGGCACGGGCCTGGCCACTCTCCTCAGCGGCCTGAAGCGCTATAGCAGCAACCTCACGGCCATCGTCACCGTGGCGGACGATGGCGGCAGCAGCGGCGTGCTCCGCCGGGAACTGGGCGTGCAGCCCCCCGGCGACATCCGCAATTGCCTGGTGGCCCTCGCCCGGGAAGAACCCCTCCTCACCCGCCTCTTCCAATACCGCTTCAAGGCGGGCAGCGGCCTGGAGGGCCACAGCTTCGGCAACCTGTTCCTGACCGCTCTCACGGCCATCACCGGCAGCCTGGAGTCGGCGATCTCCGCCAGCAGCCGGGTGCTCGCCGTGCAAGGGCAGGTGGTGCCCGCCACCAACGCTGATGTGCGCCTCTGGGCGGAGCTGGAGAACGGCGACCGCATCGAGGGGGAATCCCGCATCGGCCAGGCCACCAGCCCGATCGTGCGCCTCGGCTGCACGCCCGATCGCCCCCCGGCCCTGCCCCGCGCCCTGGAAGCCATCGCCCACGCGGATCTGATCGTGCTCGGGCCCGGCAGCCTCTACACCTCCCTCCTGCCCAACCTGCTGGTGCCCGAGCTGGTCGAAGCCATCCGCCGCAGCCGGGCGCCGCGTCTGTATGTGTGCAATCTGATGACCCAGCCCGGCGAGACCGATGGCATGGATGTCAGCGATCACCTGCGGGCCATCGAAGCCCAACTGGCCACCCTCGGGGTGAATGAGCGTCTCTTCAGCGCGGTGTTGGCCCAAGAAGACCTGGGCAGTTCACCCCTGGTGGAGCACTACCGGCGCCGCGGGGCTGAGCCGGTGGATTGCGATGAGAGCGATCTGCACGAGCAAGGGTATGAAGTGATGCGGGCCGCCCTCCAGGGGGCCCGGCCCAGCGCCACCCTCCGGCACGATCCTCGCAGCGTGGCAACGGCGGTGATGCGCTTTTACCGCAAACATCGCTGGGATGGTTGAAGCCAGCGGCTCCTCCACAACCGCTGACCGAACCGAATGAACGGTTGCTCCACCCCCCGATAGAGAAGCCAGGACAGGAGCAGGATCAACGGATAAAGAAACAGGCAGGCGGCAAACATCCAGACGGGCGATGTGCCTGGACCTCCTCCCCATCGGACGACCATGGTTTGGCTGGTGGCCTGGAAGGCATCGACGATGGGCTGATGAATCAGGTAAAAGCTGAAACTCACCACTCCCAGGAAAGAGAGGTGGCGCCATAGCAGCGCAGGCACTTCCTGCCGCGGCGCCGACCACGACTCCATCAGGAGCAGCCGATCCACCACGAGGGCGGCGAGCAGGGCAAAGAGAGGGAAATCGAGCGACGCGGTGGGCCGGAAGAGGGACGACAGCAAAGCGAGGACAGCAACAAGGGGGATGGAAATCCAGGCGAACACATGCTGGCGGCCCCGCTGACGGCATTCAGCCAGGTAGGCGCCGATCGACCAGCTGAACCAAAAGCCCAAGGGCGAATTGCTGATCAAATGAGGAACTGTTGCCTCCGGGAAGAAGGAGCCAAATAGCCGAATGGAGAGCTCCAATCCCAGCAAAATCAAGATGCTGCGCCGCCAGCCACAGAACAGCGTGAAAAGGATCAGAAATGGATAGGCAAGATAGAGCTGAATCTCAACGGCAATGGACCAAAAAGATGGATTGATCCCATATTTTGTTGCGAGAAAGAGATTGTGATAGGAGAAAAGATGACTGATAAGATTCGCTCGACTCCCGGCCGAGTCCAGGGAGTAGTGATACCAGGGCCAGAGGAAAAAGAAGACGAGCAAACAGAAGAGATAAGCTGGATAAAGACGGAAGAGACGTCGCCAGAAAAACGCCTTCCAGCCCTTTTCCCGTGAATTAATATAGCTGAGATGAATGCAAAAGCCGCTGATCACAAAGAAGGTGGCCACACCCAGAACGCCGCCATGGGTGATGGGGTAAAACAGCAGCCAACTGCGCGGCTGATCAAAATCCCGGAACAGGCCCTTCCAGCCATGCATGCGCTCCCATCCATAGGATGCACCCATGGAGTGGTAAACGAAAACCACAAAAACGGCGAGGCCCCTCAAGGCATCCAGAAAGGGGACGTGTTTTGGGGTTGGGGCTATGGCGACAGGGGCGATCTCTGACGGAGCCTCAGTAAGCATCCTGCATTTCGTAGAAATCAGGCTGCACATAATCCTTGCGCAGGGGCCAGCCCTTCCAGTCCTCCGGCATCAGCAGCCGCTTGGGATGGGGGTGGCCCTCGTAGACGATGCCGAACATGTCATAGGTTTCGCGCTCCTGCCAGTCGGCACCCCGCCACAGGCCATAGAGGCTGGGAATGGTGACGGAACCATCGCGAGGCAGAAACACCTTGAGCCGCACCTCCTCCGGCCGCTGCTCCGCCGCCAGGGCCTGGTTGGTGCCGGCGGGGGCGGAGGCGGCCGCCACCTGGTCGGCCAGGGCAGCCAGCTTCACCAGGTGGTAGAAGCTCACCAGCCGTCCGCCAGGGCCCTCGTCGTAGCCGCCCTGGCACTGCAGATAGTCGAAGCCAACGGCCTTCAAGGCCGTGGCGATCAGCGGCAGCCCGGCCGGCTCGATGCCCAGCACCTCCACGCCGAGGTGGTCGGCGGGAAGCACGTCATGGTCGAAGCCCTGGGCGCTGAGCCAGGTGCTCACCGGGCCGGGGCTGGGAGCGGTGTCGGGGGCGGCGGCGTCAGCCATGGCTGGGGACGGCAACAACGGGGAGGGGGAGGGGGCCGGATCGCTCCGGAGGAGGGATGGTGCGCGGGGTCAGGCCTCTGCGCCCGTGGAGGGGGTGGCGGGTTCGAGAACCGGCTCGGCGGTGGCGGGAGCGGAGGCGCCCAGGGGCAGGGCCGCGGCGGCGGCGAGGGCCGCCCGCTGGGTTTCGGCCGACAGGTAGGCACCTGTGATCTCAGGCTCCACCGGCCGGAGCTGGTGGGGCACGGTGCAGTAGCGGTGGGTGGCCTTGAGCCGATGGCGCTCAAGGAACGACTCGTTGCCGACCTTCTTGCGCAGCTTGATCACCGCGTCGAAGATCGCCTCGGGCCGGGGCGGGCAACCGGGGAGGTAGAGATCCACCGGGATCAGCTTGTCGACGCCCCGCACGGCCGTGGTGGAATCAGCGGAGAACATGCCGCCGGTGATCGTGCAGGCCCCCATGGCGATCACATACTTCGGTTCGGGCATTTGTTCGTAGAGCCGAACCAGGGCGGGCGCCATCTTCATCGTCACCGTCCCGGCCACGATCAGCAGATCCGCCTGGCGGGGGCTGGAGCGGGGCACCAGGCCGTAACGATCAAAGTCGAACCGCGAGCCGATCAGGGCGGCGAATTCGATGAAGCAGCAGGCCGTGCCGTAGAGCAGAGGCCAGAGGCTGCTCAGCCGCGCCCAGTTGTGCAGGTCGTCGAGGCTGGTGAGGATGATGTTCTCCGATAGTTCGGAGGTCACTGTCGGCGCCCCGACGGGAGCACAGGTGGCGGCCCGCTGATCGCGGAGAGCCGAAACAGAGAGGGCCTCAGCGAGACCGGCGGTGACGGAAGGAGGGGTTGCGGTCATGGGAAATCAGCTCCATTCAAGGGCGCCCTTGCGCCAGGCATAGGCCAGCGCCAACACAAGGATGGCGATGAACACCAAGGCTTCGATGAAGGCCAGCAGGCCCAGCCGATGGAAGGCCACGGCCCAGGGATAGAGGAACACGGTCTCCACGTCAAAGACGACGAAGACCAGGGCGAACATGTAATAGCGGATGTTGAATTGGATCCAGGCTCCGCCGATCGGTTCCATCCCCGATTCATAGGTGAGCTCCCGCTCCCCCCGCTGGCTCGCAGGCGCCAGCAGCTTGTTGGCGACCAACGCCAGCACGGGCACCGCCGCCGCAAGCAGCAGGAAGCCCAGGAAGGCGTCGTAGCCGGAGAGCACGAACATCGTTCAGCCCCAAGTTGGGCCGCAGTCTGGCACCTGCTTCCCGCCCTTGGGGCTGCTTACAGTCCACGCAATCCAACGGCCCCGCCATGAGCAGCTCGTCCAGCGCCGAGGGCACCGCACCGGTGCCCGACATCGCGCCTGAGTCCGGGGACGCTCCGACCCCGTCACCGCACGGGGAGGCCGACCCCGGCGACGCCACGCCCTCCCCTGAGCCCGACACCGCGGCCGCCACGGAGGCCGCAGAGGAGGAGGACACCTCCAACCACCGCTTTGAATGCCGCAGCTGCGGCTTCGTCTATGACCCGGCGGAGGGCGTGCGCAAGCTGGGCATCGAGGCGGGCACGTCCTTTGAATCCCTCAATCCCCTCACCTTCCGCTGCCCGGTGTGCCGCAGCCGGGTGGGCGCCTTCCGCGACATCGGCCCCCGCGAAAAGCCCAGCGGCTTCGAGGAGAATCTCAACTTCGGCCTGGGCGTCAACCGCCTGACGCCGGGCCAGAAAAACGTCCTGATCTTCGGCGGCTTCGCCCTGGCGATCGCCTTCTTCCTTTCCCTTTATTCCCTGCGCTGATGGATCGCTCCCGCCCCCCCGTTGCCGCGCCGTCGCCGCTGGCCGGCCTGCGCCGCGCCCTGCTGTCGCTTCTGCTCACCCTGGTGGTGGCCGTGGCGCTGCCGGGCTGCGTCACCACCGGCCTGCCCCTCGCCAGCGACAGCCCCTGGCAGGCCGTTCCTCTGGCCACCCAGTCGAATCCCTTGGATCTGGCCTTCACCGACCGGGATCACGGCTTCCTTGTGGGCAGCAACCGCCTGATCATGGAAACCAACGACGGCGGCGCCAGTTGGGAGGAGCGGAGCCTGGCCCTGCCGGAGGAGGACAACTTCCGCCTGATCAGCATCGACTTCAACGGCAAGGAGGGCTGGATCGTGGGCCAGCCCGGCCTGCTGCTCCACAGCACCGATGGCGGCATCAACTGGAATCGCCTCTTCCTCGACACCAAGCTCCCCGGCGAGCCCTACCTGATCACCGCCCTGGGCGGCGAGACGGCCGAGCTGGCCACCAACGTGGGGGCCATCTACCAAACCAAGGATGGCGGCAAGAGCTGGCAGGCCCTGGTGGGTGACGCGGCCGGGGCCGTGCGCGACCTGCGCCGCAGGCCCGATGGCCGCTATGTGAGCGTGAGCAGCCTCGGCAATTTCTTCGCCACCTGGGAGCCAGGCCAGGCCGACTGGGCCGTGCACCAGCGGGTGAGCAGCCAGCGGCTGCAGGCGATGGGCTTCCAACCCGACGGCAACCTCTGGCTGGTGGCCCGGGGCGCCCAACTGCGCTTCAACGCCGAACCGGACAACGTGGAGGCCTGGGGCCCGGCGATCATCCCGATCACCAACGGCTATGGCTACCTGGATCTGGCCTGGGATCCGAAGGGCAACCTCTGGACCGGCGGCGGCAGCGGTACCCTGCTCACCAGCCAGGACGGCGGCGACAGCTGGACGAAGGATCCGGTGGGGGCGGCCCAGCCGACAAACTTCACCCGCATCGCCGTGCTCCCGGACGGGAAGGCCTTCGTGCTGGGGGAACGGGGCGACCTGCTGCGCTGGGTGGGCTGAGGCCCGAACTGCGTCCCTCTGTAACCAAGTCGCCCCCGAAAGCTCGGGAGCCGACGGCCGCCCCCTAGGATCAGCCCGCTGAATGCTTGTCGCCATGGCTGCCGGCTCCACGGGTGAACGCCCGTTCTTTGAGATCATCACGAGCATCCGCTACTGGGTGATCCACGCGGTCACCCTCCCTGCCATCTTCTTGGCCGGGTTCCTGTTTGTTTCCACGGGTCTGGCCTATGACGCCTTCGGGACCCCTCGTCCAGACGCCTATTTCCAGGCCCAGGAGGAGAAAGCGCCGGTGGTCAGCCAGCGCTACGACGCCAAATCATCGCTTGACCAGCGGTTGAAATAAGCCATGACCCAATCCACCGCCCCCACCACGCCACGCAACTACCCGATTTTCACGGTGCGCTGGCTTTCCGTTCACGCCCTCGGCATTCCCACGGTGTGTTTCCGGGGAGCCCTGGCCGCCATGCAGTTCGTGCGCCGCTGATCCCATGGGCCTGCAACGAAACCAGAATCCAAACAACCTGCCGGTTGAACTCAATCGCACCAGCCTCTACCTGGGTCTGCTGCTTATCTTTGTGACCGGCATTCTGTTCACCAGCTACTTCTTCAACTGAATCCTCGGATTCGCCTGAGTCATCCCTCGACGCCCATCCCCTTCCTTGAGCCATGAGCAGCAAGAAATCCGCCCTGCCTGACGGCCGGATCCCTGATCGCCTCCCTGATGGTCGCCCGGCCGTGGCTTGGAAAAGCCGCTGGACCGAAGGCGTGCTCCCCCTCTGGCTCGTGGCCACGGCGGGTGGCATGGCCGTGATCTTCGTGGTGGGTCTGTTCTTCTACGGCTCTTATGTGGCGGTGGGATCAGCCTGAAGTCAAGCCGACACATCCCTCCTTCCTCGCGGATTCCTTGGGGATCCGCTTTTTTTGTGCCTGGTTTGCAGATCCGGCCACCGGTCTCAGCCCTGCCTCAGGGAGCGGGTTGCGAAATCACGGGCTCCTGTTCAATCGCCAGACGCAGCAGGATGGCCGTCTCCCCGCTGGGCATCAGCCCAGGGCCCTCAACCAGCAGGAAGGCGGCCGCGATCAACCCCTCGCGCTGGGCCGGATCCAGCGGGTTGAGCACAGAGAGATCCATGCGGGCGCCGAAGCAGCAGAGTGCGAGCACCATCGAGCTGGCCACGGCCCCATCACCGGGGGCCTTGAGCCAGTCCACCGACTGAATCGCAATGCCAGGGATGTCGTTGCGCACGGCGGCGCCGCGGCGCTGGCGGTGATCGCTGCCTCCAGCTCCGACATCTCTCGCCCACCAACCATGCGCTCCGGGATCCCGTCAGCCAACCCTTCTGCAAACAGTGGTGCTTCCTCTGTCCTCTGCACTCCAGTGACGACCACGATCTGCATTTCTCTGTTCATCGGGATAGCGGGAATGAAGCTGGGTTGCTGATTTGGCAACTGGTTATTTGCTTCAACAATGATCCTGCACGAAAACAACCATTCATTTGGAGGTTTGAGCCATCCACAGGCGCTCCGTGCGTATCCCTTACCCTCTCGAATGTGAAGATCAAGGTGCTCACGGAAGCTCGCGAGCTTTCCGACAAGATCACCCGAGAGATTAAAGCAAGGCATGGCGCCAATTACTCGATTGTAACCTATGTCTATCAAGGAGAGTTTCTTGCCCTTCCAGCAGCACTGTTCCCTGCTGGCAAGCAACACGACAAACATTGAAAATCATCACCAAATCCATGATCAAAGTGTTTGGCATTATTCAGGCAGAGTGCCCCTGTCCGTTCGGGACCGGTTTTCATGCGACTCAGGGGATGATCAAGCGTCCTCTCCAATCCCTATTCCCTTGAAAACGGAGATTGGTCAATTAAACCATTGTTCCGCCACCTTATGAAATTGTCAAGCGATAGGCGGTTTCTAGCCCCAATTCACAGCTGCGAACAACAGCCGGCCAAGCTATTGGCGCTGCTCCTGGCGGGGGCATCGGCTTCGCCGGGTTTGAGCTTTTTCTGCAATCGGTCCTCAACATTGCCATGGGGCAAACGGATTGGTTTGCTGGCAGCTTGATCAAGCTGCTTGATCGTCTGCTGATGATCGTCATCGCCCAGGAAGTGTTGCAGATCGTGATGGCCTCTCTGCGCGACCAGGTGGTGCAGACCGCGTTGGTTCTGCTCAACGCCTCACTGCGGTCGAGCGGAAGGGGATCGTACTGCCGCCAAGCAGAGAGGACAAGGCGCTCTGAGCCTGGATTCGGGATTATTGAGGTGGGTCTTGCGGCGGCTTATTGGCTGGTGCGCAAGGCTGGCCAGGGCGCCAATCGTTCACTGGAAAGGATGGAACGCCAGACGGATTGATCGAACCGGGAGCCGAGTCAACTCTCGCACAGGTGGACAGCACCAAAACACTCCACCATACCCTTTGAGCCCATGTCCAGAACGCTGCCACGCTGATCCGCTCCTCGCTCACCCAGCGGGACCTCCCCCCCTGAAGCATCGTGGCGTTGAAGCCCTCCGACCGGGCCAACGCCGAGGCCATGCAGCACAATTCTGCACGTCCTTTCCCTTTGCTTCAGTCCAAAAGCTTGCCTGTAGCCGCCATCGCTCAAGAGCAAGCGGTTTGTTACGCATCGAGAAAAGGGCTTCATGCCAGGCAACTGATGACTTAATGGTCCAACGGGCGCTCCTGTGGGATTGCAAAATGTATCGGCAATGGCGAGCGGAAGAGAGCGAGATCTATCTTGAAAGAGAGGATAATCAGCTGGGCCTAGAGCCTAGACATCAGCATGAAAACCGTTTCCGATTTTATCAACTCTTGCGATACGGGCCGTGTCAAAGGCTTGAGCGCTCAGATCATCGAAGAACTCAATCTGCTTGTACCCAATGCCCTGGAGACCATCACGGATTTGTTTGTGGATGTGGAGGGTGACCACATCAACCCCTTCCTGCAGCCCAAGGCTAAAGACTCCCTAAAACTAGCGATCAGAGAAAGGGGCATCAGATTGATTGTGAACTCTGCGTATCGAACCGTCGCTCAGCAGTTCCTCATCCGGCAACAATTCGAGGCGGGGCTCTGCGGCATTACAGCTGCCGCCCAACCCGGCTTCAGCAATCACGAAGGCGGACTGGCACTGGATGTGGAAGATCCCGACGGGTGGCAACCGTTTTTTGAGCGCCATGGCTGGAAACGTCTCGGGCGAGACTTTGACTTTCCTCATTTTGATTACGTCGTCGTGAGTGGGGTACGCCAGGATCTGAAACAGCTTGGGGTCAAGGCGTTTCAGAGCTTGTGGAACAAGACCAATCCGAGTGACATCATCGCTGTCGATGGTGGTTTTGGCCCTGCCACTGCAGCTCGGCTTGCCAAATCTCCTGCGGGTGGATTTGGCTCACAGGAGGCGGTTGTTCTTCGTCTGAATGATCGCGGCGACAACGTGTTGGCACTCCAAAAGACCCTTGGGCTCACTGGGGAGGTGGCCGATGGTGTCTTCGGCGCAGCAACAAAAAAGGCCGTAACAACGTTTCAAGAATCCAAGGGCCTGAGTCCAGATGGGGTGGCAGGCCCTGCGACGCTCGCCGCGTTGGGATTAAGCTTCAGTAGCGGCGCACCAGTGCCAGCCACGTCCGTCAGCTTGAGCTCCACGAGCTCTCCCTCTGGCGATGCAGCCGCAGACGAAAATGCCAACACTGAACCACCCAAATCGCTTGAGGAGATCATCACTCGCAAAGCCGTCATTGATATCGACTCTTTATCGGCAAATGCTGATCTGACCCGCCGAATTCAGTCGCGCCTCAATGCTATCGGCTTGTTGCAAACGACTGACGTTGATGGCATCTTTGGCCCCAGAACCAATGGAGCGATAGAGAAATTCTGCAAAGCCAGCTTTTTAGATAACGACAAAACCCGCAAGCTGGGTCCCAGCTTTGCCAAAAAGCTACTTGAGGCGCGAGGCCTACCGTTTGGAGTCGTCAACACTCTCGATCTCAGCGCCTCGCCAGGGGGTGTGCCAGCTGCCTTCACAAAGGCACTCCAATTTACCCTGCCTGCCGAGGGAGGCCGTGTGGACAATCCGGTCGACCCGGGCGGCCGCACAAACAAAGGCATCATCCAAAGCGTTTACAACTCCTATCGACGCAGCAAAAACCTGCCACAAGCCGATGTCTTTGACATCAGCGATCTTGAAGTTGCCGATATATACTATAATAACTATTGGAAGCCTGCCCAGTGCGACAGGATGGTGCTGCCTTTGGCAATCGTTCAATTTGACACAGCGGTGAATTTTGGCGTCGGCGGTGCAGTCCAGTTTCTGCAAGAGACTCTTGGCTTGCCAGCCGATGGCGCTTTCGGCCCCCAAACTCTGGCAGCCTTCAATACCAATAACACAAAAGCACTGGCAAATAAAATCATTGATGGACGACTCGCCTACCGCCAGGAAAGAGTGTCCCAAAGTCCAAGTCAGCGAATCTTCTTGCAAGGTTGGTTGAATAGAGACAACGCCTTGAAAGCGTTTATTCAACCATTGACCTAGGCGGATTGAGCCAGGCGTCACATCAGTAGAACTGGCATGATGGCACCTGGCCTCCGCTGCTTGATCAGAAAACTTCAAAGCTTCAAGGTCCTCAAGACAATGTTCGGCACGCAATGGTTTATCTTGGCCGAGATCACATTCCGCCCCTCCTAGCTCTGACCCTCTTCATCTGGCCCATCCCCAGGACCAGTTCCATCCCAATCCCCGGGCCACTGCACTCCCTCCAAAAGACGGTTCGGGAGGTTGAGGCTTCACCTCAAGGGGGGGCTACGACTAGTGGGCTCGATCAACAGCAAACCCTCATTGCGGAATCGGAGTGTAGACATCCAGAGACACAAGCAGAGATCAACACATGTGCGGTCAAGCTTGCGAGAGAATCTGATGATGTCTTGAATCAGACCTATCACAAACTGCGATCCATCCTGTCCGCAGCCCAGGAGAAACGTCTCGTAAGCGCCCAGCTGGCTTGGCTAAAATTCAGGGATGAGCAGTGTGCAGTAGAGAAGAGTTTTCTTGGCGATGGCTCCCTATCACTGACATCTCAGCTCGCCTGCATCAGGCGTATCAGCGATGAGCGCGAAAAAGACTTGCGTCAACTACTGTCCGTGCGCAACTTCTATGGCAAATCCAAGCCACCTCCACCCAAGACACAGGCAGGACGGTACACGAATTCGCCAGCGGCCAACCTGATTGGTTCTGATCGAATTGGTTCAGCCGTGATCGGAAAGACGTTGGGTGAACTGCGCAGGTCTTTGGGTAAGCAAGATTCGCTTCAGGCCACACAAAGGCTGATGGTCGACATCAATGCCATACCGATTGTTCGTGAAGGGAAGACCCAACTTTATATCCTTTTTCCCGAGGCCGCCACAATCTCAGATGCGAGTATAATCCGCGCACTGTTGACTACTAATCCAGACCATAAAACGCGAGAGGGAGTTGGCGCAAGCATGCGGGTGGCGGACGTTGAACGAATATACGGCAAGCCGACACTTTTCTATAACACATCAAATGAAAGCAGGGAATATGTCACGTTTGCCAGAATGTCGTCTTCGCATATTCGCTTTGGTGTCCGAAGGGAGGGACACAGCTTGGCCGGTGACTACGCGAGACCCAGCAAAGAATACAACCAGACGCATCAGTATCACCCATCAGCCTATATAGCCTTTGTTCAAGTGATCGCTCCCTGAACTGGTTCGCTCAATCGTCTGCTTCTGGATAGCTGATACCAGCTAGTCTCAGCCGCCCATGGAGCCTGATGAAGCAGGCGTGAGCTGCGCGCTGAAGTCCGCTGATTTGGAAGCGCTCATGCTTCACTGACGCCGAGGAGAAGGATGTCCAGCTGACTTTGAGGATTATTGAATCAGTTGTTTTCACGCAGTCAGGCAGCAGCCAGGCTCTAGCTGCAAACAAAACCAGCCCAAGCACGCCGCTATCGATCAAGGTTGATCCGGTCTGGCGAAAGAGTCAGGGAGAGAAACTTCAGCCTGTTGTCGTTTTCTTGACTGAGACGGCAACCATGGCGGATGCCGATGTAAGGCTGAGACGAATATGATCGCTTTCGTCGCCACCTCAGGATGTTGGGTCCTGAGGTGGCTCATGATACCGACGGCAGCACTTTCGGGCACGATCAGGTGTCAGCGACTGCCGAAAGGATGGCGTAGGCCACCTCTGGCTTGGCAATATCGCTATGGCTCTTGATGTAGGCATCCGCCAGGAGGTTATGCAGTTTTCCGGAGGTAAAAGCATAAGGCTTGCCGACAGCTTGCAAGACCAAGCCATCAATGGCTTCAGGAGTTTTCAGAGCTCCATTACTACCGATAGCGCCATATTGATCGCCGGCATCTCCCAACCCAGCAGCATTGTCTTTTGAAAGCGCCGAGGCAATCGGATAAGCGACGCCGACTGCCTTGTCATTCTTTGTATGGGTGATCAAGGTGGAACCGCTGATGCAGTGGTTCTCGACGACAGGGCGGAAGAAGCCATTTTTGCTGCCGTTGAACATCTTGGCAAAGCCAAAATGGGAAAACGCAGTCTGCAGCAGCGACAAGGTCTGCACCCGCAACGGTGGTTGGGATCCACTGCCCTTCACTGTGGCGGTTACAAGGCGACCGCCAAAGCTATGGCCAATGAGATGAATCTTCAAACCAGGGCTCGCGGTTTGCAGCCTGTTCAACAAGGGATTGAGACCATTGACGCCCACGATGCCCGCCCTCTGTTTCATTTCGTAATAGGTGGCAAAGTTCAGCAGCGCGGCAGCCGCACCACGAAAACCAGAAGGGAACAGCAAGCCAGCCGCCTCGCCCGCACCGGATCCGAGATCATCTCCGAGCTCCGCCGCTCCGCCCTCGCCACAAGCCGGGGGATCGGCCGTGATCGGCAGGCTCAGATTTTGCATGATTTCACTGCCACTCAATGCAAACAAGGCCGACGACCCATCCTCGTCGTCACCAGAGCCCTGAACGAGAAGACCACGCACACCTTCAGCAAACGCTCGCGCTGCTTCCTCATCCTCAAGCTGGGGGATTAGGGTCTTCAGTTCTGAGATTTTCGCGGTTGCCGCTTCATTGGCCAGCAGATCGCTCAGCTCGGTGAGTTGCGTCTCCAGAGCGTCCTCCATCCCGGAGTCAAGCCCAGCTGCTCCTCCACCGATCCCGCCTCCGGTGGCAAATGACTTGGAGGGCCAGATCACGCCAAGAATCGCGAACCGACGCTTCGAGAGGCTGGGCACCACTCCCTGGTCGAGGAGCAATCGAAACTGATCAAACACCTTCATATAGAGCTGTCTTGCGCCCTCCTGATCCGTGAGCCAGCCGTGAGAGATGACAAGAAGGTCGGTCGGTTGCCCTTGCGAGAGATAGGCCTTCACCTGATCCTCAACGTTTGCATCGCCAATGGCGCCCTCTTTGGTAAAGGGAACTTCGAAGTAGTCAAATCCAGAGATGGAGCTCATGTTGTGAATGTAGGAAATGAAAATTAAACGGATTGAATGGATCGCATCAGATCGACAAGCCCATGGCCCTGAAAATAAGGATTCCTCTTAAGGTCAGTGGCAGAATCCAAGAAGATCTGCTTGACCTTTTCGGGCTGGCCGATGAACTCCCGCCTCACAGAGAGAAAGGCGGCGATCACCCCCGAGACATGTGGTGCAGCCATGCTGGTACCACTGTCTTCTACATAGATTGCTGTTGTTTTATTGGGGTCTGCAGAAAGATTGGCCGCAGCAAGTTTTTTCCCCGCCGCGCAGGAGAGGATTTTTTCTCCAGGAGCCACGAGGTCGGGCTTGGCCCGTCCGTCGCCCGTTGGCCCTTTGGAGGAGAAAAACGAAACCCCGTAGATATGGGGCATGTCGCGATGGGTGGACCCGACCGTGATCGCCAATTCAGCATTGCCGGGATCATTGATCGTCAGATCCATGCCAGCGGACACCGTGCCGCGGGATGTTCCCAGCAACGAACCGTAGCCGGTGTTGCCAGCCGCGACGACAACGACGACACCGGAACGCACAAGCCGATCGACCTCCACGCAGAGCGGACTTTGACCACAGGCAAACCATTTCGGTTCAAAATCATAGCCCACGCTAAGATTGACGCCATGGATCTTTAATCTTCGCCCATAGCCATTGACTTCTTGGATGTATTCCAGCGCTGCAATAATGCTGCTCGTGGAGCCCTTGCCATTATCATCTAACACTTTCAAGCTGAGTAATTTACACATCGGCGCCATGCCGGAAATACGTTGCAAGCTGTCTTTCTGCGCTTGCACTTGACCCGTTTCATCCCGCTGCCGCGTCAAGGCGTAGATGGATATATCTTCAGCGGCGATAACCTCCCCAGCGATGATTCCCGCCACGTGAGTGCCATGGCCAAATGCATCTAGATCCGCCGTGCTGTCATGATCGTCCAAGGCAGTGAAGTCTTGCGGCAGCAGGGGTGCATCAAGTCGCAAATTGTCGTGCAGAACAAAATGGGGGTGATTCGTGTCCATGCCTGAATCCCCACCCGCACAGACGATCGAATCCCCCATGGCCGAAAAGGCCGTGCGAGCCGCGTCAGCCTTCACGGTGCTGATGGACTTACTAATAAATGCCTCAACCTCAAAATCTGGCCAGATGCGATAGATTGATCGATCAGAGGAGACGACCCCTGGAACATCTTCATTATCCCACTTGACCAGCTTTTCCAAGGATTCTTTTGTCAGCTTGGCAAAGAGGTATTGCTGGCTCATGTCGCTCATTTTCCGCTTGATTCCCTGAACCACACCCGTCTGCTCAGCGGTGATGGCACCCAGCAGGGAAAGCACCTTTTGGCGCGCCCCATCCCTGCCGCCGGGATGGTCGAGATTCAGATCGATGATCACATCATAGGTCTGCCCCGCTTGATCCTGTTTGAGCAGCTCCATCAGGGGCAAGGCGATGACCATCTTATCCAACACATCTGGGTTGAATCGCTCTCTGCCATCGGAATCTCTCAACTGCGAATCGGACGGACCGCTGGCGGAGGGCAGCGCAGATGGATCTTCAGATTTGGTTGGCTTGGCGGGGGTGCCATCATCCGGACCGGGAGAAATTGTCATGGCGCCAAACCCAAAGGCAAGTGAATTCCTTCTGACATCGGTTCCGCTGCTTGACCGGAAGATTGCTGGAAGGCTCCCGATCTGAAACTAGCCAGGAAAGGCCAAGACGCCCCAAGTAGCCGTAACAAGACGTAGCGTTCTTCTCAAGGCCGTCATACGCAACTGCCGCAAAGGTTTCCCCCAGCCCCACGGGAGCATTCTCGGAGCCCTCGCGACGGCCAGCTGGCCCCGCCTCAGCCCCGGCGCAACGCCTCCACCACCGCCTCTGGCGCCAGGCGCCAATCCTCCCCCGCTTCCGCCCGCAGATCCTTGAGCACCACCACCCCCTCGGCTGCTTCGCTGTCGCCGATGACCACCGCCCGGGGGGCACCGCTGCGATCGGCCCGCTTGAACTGCTTGCCGAAGGCGGCGCCACTCAGGTCCAGCTCCACCGCCAGACCCGCCAGGCGCCAGCGGCGGGTGCAGGCCAGGGCCCAAGCTTCAGCGGCGGCGCCGCGATTCACCACATACAGATCCGGCGCCAGCGCCGAGGCGGGCGCCCCCTGCCGCTGGGCCAGGAGCAACACCAACCGCTCCAGCCCGAGCGCCCAGCCCACCGCTGGCGTGGCCGGCCCCCCCAGCTGCTCCACCAGCCCGTCATAGCGGCCGCCTCCACAGACGGTGGCCTGGGCGCCCAGGTGGGTGCTGGTGATCTCAAAGGCCGTGTGGCTGTAGTAGTCGAGCCCGCGCACCAGGCGGGGATTGAGCCGGAAGGGGATTGCCAAGGCCTCCAGCCCCTGGCGGACGCCGGAAAAGCGTTCGTGGCTGGCGCCGCTCAGGGCGTCTCCGAGCTGGGGCGCACCGGCGAGCAGGGCCCGGGTGTTGGCGTCCTTGGAATCCAGCACCCGCAAAGGGTTGGTGTGCACCCGGCCTTGGGAGTCGGGATCCAGCTCCTCCACGTGGGCCTCCAGCCAACGCACCAGTTCCGCCCTGTAGAGCGCCCGATCCTCCCCCGTGCCCAGGGTGTTGATCTCCAGGGTGAGGTCATCCAGTCCCAGGGCCTCCAGCAGATCCCAGGCGATGGCGATGGCCTCCACATCCGCCCGCGGGGCGGCCACGCCGAGCAGTTCCAGGCCGATCTGGTGAAACTGGCGCTGTCGGCCCTTCTGGGGTCGCTCATAGCGAAACATCGGCCCGCCATACCAGAGCCGCTGGGGGCCCTGGCTGAGGAGGTTGTGCTGGATGACGGCCCGCACCACCGAAGCGGTGCCCTCCGGTCGCAACGTGCAGTTCCGCTCCCCCCGATCGAAAAAGCTGTACATCTCCTTGCCCACCACGTCCGTGGCCTCGCCGATGCCGCGGGCAAACAGCTCGGTGGCCTCCAGCAGGGGGGTGCGAATCTCCCGGACTCCCGACCGACGAAACTGTTCGCGGGCCACGGCTTCCAGGTGTTGCCAGAGGGTGATCTGCTCCGGCAGCAGATCCACCATGCCGCGCAGGCTCTGGAGCGGCTCCGCCATCACCCCCCCCGCGCCGCCAGCCGCTCGCTGAAGTAGGCGATCGTGGGCTCCAAGCCCTGCTCCAGGGTGACCTTCGGCTCCCAGCCCAGTTCCTGGCGGGCCAGGTCGATCACGGGTTGGCGTTGCAGGGGGTCATCCTGGGGCAGAGGACGGGTGGTGAGTTCCAGGGAGGGATTGATGCGATCACGCACCAACTCCGCCAATTGACGAATGGTGAATTCACCGGGGTTGCCGATGTTGATCGGACCGGTGTGGCTGCCATTCATCAGGCGAATCATGCCTTCAATCAGGTCATCCACATAACAGAAGGAGCGGGTCTGACTGCCATCCCCGTAGAGCGTCAGAGGTTGACCTTGCAAGGCCTGAACGATGAAGTTGCTCACCACCCGACCGTCGTCGGGCAACATGCGGGGTCCATAGGTGTTGAAGATCCGCATCACTCGGATCTCGGTGTTGTGCATGCGCTGGTAGTCGAAACACAAGGTTTCGGCAATGCGCTTGCCCTCGTCGTAGCAAGAGCGAATGCCGATGGTGTTCACACAACCGCGATAGGTCTCAGGCTGGGGATGCACCTCCGGATCGCCATACACCTCGCTCGTGCTGGCCAGCAACAAGCGGGCCCCCACCCGGCGGGCCAGGCCGAGCATGTTGTAGGTACCAAGGAAGCTGGTCTTGGCGGTCTTGATCGGGTTGAACTGATAATGAACCGGTGAGGCAGGGCAGGCAAGATGCCAGATGCGATCGACTTCCAGCCGGATGGGATCCGTCACATCATGGCGGATCAGTTCGAAGTTTGGATGGCCCAACCAGTGACGGATGTTGTCCTTGCGGCCGGTGAAGTAATTGTCCAGACAGATCACCTCTTCACCCGCGTGCATCAAGCGGTCGATCAGGTGGGAGCCAAGAAAACCGGCGCCGCCAGTGACGAGATTGCGATGGGTCATTTTCAACCCTCCCCGACGCGCCAGACATTCAGCCCCGCTGCCCGGGCCGCGACGGGATCCGCTACGGCGCGGGCATCAAACAACCAGGCCGGGCGACGCATCACCCCGTGGATGGCCTGCCAATCAAGGAGGCGGTAGTCCTTCCACTCTGTGAGGATCAACACCGCGTCGGCGCCGCGGGCCGCCTCCAGGGAGGAAGCTTCGTGGGTCCAGTGGCCCTCGGCCCCCAGGGGCACGCCCTCGCGAGCCCGGACAGGATCCACCGGGGGCTTCTCCAGATCGCGGGCGATCTGCGCCGGCTCCACCTTCGGATCCACGATCACCAGCTGGGCGCCCTCCTCAATCAAATCACGACAGATGCGAATGGCTGGGGCCTCGCGGGTGTCGTTGGTGTCGGCTTTGAATGCGAATCCAAGCACCGCGATCCGCTTGCCGCTCACCGTCCCGAACAAACTATTCACCACCAGTCGGGCGATGCGCTGCTGCTGCCAGGTGTTGAGGCTCACAACACTCTCCCAGTAGCTGGCCGCTTCCTCCAACCCGTAGTGGCGGCAGAGGTAGACCAGGTTGAGGATGTCTTTCTGGAAGCAGCTGCCGCCATAGCCCGGGCCCGCCTGCAGGAACTTCGGGCCGATGCGGGAATCGGTGCCGATGGCCCGGGCCACCTCCCGCACATCCGCCCCCGTGGCCTCGCACAGGGAGGCGATGGCATTGATCGAGGAGATGCGCTGAGCGAGGAACGCGTTGGCCGTGAGCTTGGACAGCTCGCTGCTCCAGAGGTTGGTGCGCAGGATCCTCTCCGACGGCACCCAATGTCCATAGACAGCAGCCAGGGCCTCAATGGCTTCGTCATCCTCACCGCCGATCAGGACCCGATCAGGGGCCTCCAGATCGGCGATGGCCGTGCCTTCGGCCAGGAATTCCGGATTGGAGAGGACGGAAAACGTCTTGCTGCCGCCGGTGTCGCCCTGGGCGGCCGCCAGGATCGCCTTCACCGCCTCCGCCGTGCGCACAGGCAGGGTGCTCTTTTCCACCACGATGGTGTGGCCACTGGCTGCGGCGGCCACCTGACGGGCGGAGGCCTCGATCCAGCGCAGATCGCTGGCCTGCCCCGCGCCGACACCCCGCGTTTTGGTGGGTGTGTTCACCGAAAGAAACACCATGTCGGCCTCGGCAATGGCCTGGTTCACCTCTGTGGTGAAGTGCAAATTGCGCGAACGGGCGCGCCCCACCACTGCATCAAGTCCAGGTTCGTAAACCGGTAAACGGGAGAGATCTTGATGATTCCACGCAGATATTCTTTCGGCATTCAGATCAACAACCGTGACCTTGATGCTGGGACAACGGTCTGCAATCACCGCCATTGTTGGCCCGCCAACATAGCCGGCTCCAATGCAGCAGATGGAGCGAACCGGCGGGGGGGATGGCATCGGAGCGGAAGGAAACCCAACCACAATACAGCGTTTGGTTGCTGAGAAGAATTGGTCGGCTGAGAAAGCGGCTGCCTGCAGGCAACCGCCTCAGCGAGCCCGGACTCAGCCGCCGGCACGCGTAAAGTTGCTGGCCACGTACCAGGGGTTCACCTGAGAGTTGGCCAATGTACTGATCACTGGTGGCGGGGGATTCATCGGCAGCCACAGCACCCTCTGCCTGTTGGCAGAGGGACACGATGTTGTGGTGGTCGAAAGCTTCGCCAACAGCGACCTTGAGGCTCTTCGTCGGGTGGCCCAACTCGCGGACCTGCCGCCATTGAACAGCACCGCCCCGGGCATCTGGCAAGCGCGGGCGAACGGACCGGGCCTGACGGTGGTGGCGGGGGATGTGCGGGAGCCGGCTGACCTGGAGCGGGCCATGGGGCTGCGTCCGGTGGAGGCCGTGCTCCATTTCGCCGGCCTGAAGGACCTGGCGGAGTCGATCCGTGAGCCCCTTCACTACTGGGATGTCAACGTCCACGGCAGCCGCTGCCTGCTGCAGACCATGCGACGCCACGGCTGCCGCACCCTCATCTTCAGCAGCAGCGCCACCCTCTACGGCTACCCCGCCAGCCTGCCGATCCGCGAGAGCGCGCCGGTGCAACCGCTTCATCCCTATGGCCACACCAAGGCGGCGGTGGAGCAGCTGCTGGCCGACCTGGTGGCCAGCGAGCCGGGCTGGCGCATCGCCCGCCTCCGCTACTTCAATCCCGTGGGAGCCCACCCCCGCGGCCGCATCGGGGAGGATCCCCGCGGGGAGCCCACCAACCTCTTCCCCCTGATCGGCCAGGTGGCCATGGGCCAACGGCACTCCCTGCCGATCTTCGGCACCGACTGGCCCACGGCCGATGGCAGCGGCGTGCGCGACTACATCCATGTGATGGATCTGGCCGAAGGCCACGGCAGCGCCCTCCACCATCTGCTTCACGCCGAAAGCGACACCTTTCTGACCCTGAACCTGGGCAGTGGCCAGGGGATTTCCGTGCTGGAAATGGTGCGCGCCTATGCCGACATCAGCGGCCGGCCCATCCCCCGGGATCTCCTGCCCCGCCGGGAGGGCGACGCCGCCTGCAGCGTGGCCGATCCCTCCCTGGCCAAGGCGGTGCTGGGCTGGAGCACCCGCCGCACCCTCACGGACATCTGCCGCGACGGCTGGCGCTGGCACGCGGCCCACCCCCAGGGGTATGGCGGCCCTACGCCTCCACCGCCTCCAGCAGGTCCTGCAACCGCTGGCGAAAATCTCCCTTCGGCATCCCCCCCTTGAGCTCCCCGTGCACGACGAAGTCAGCGTGCACCTCACTCACCACCAGATAGGTGGGCCAGCCCATGCCTTCCTTGCTCGGGTACTGGGCCAGCAACACCTTGCGATAGACGCGATAAGTGTCCGTGTCCTGCAGCATCACGCTCACAAACTCCAGCCCCAGCTCCTCCGCCACCTTGGCGTCGTAGTGGCTCATGCGGTGACAGGTGCCGCAATCCTCGGAGCTAAACTTGAGCACGGTGAGGCTGGCCATGGGCGGAAGAGACGTCCGAAAGGGCCCCGATCGTAGGCACCCTGGTTGAAAACGCGGGTTCAGAGGCGCTCGCGCTCCAGGCGCTCCCGGCGGGAGCAACGCAGGGCCTCCCCCAAGGCCGGGCCGGGCCGCAGGCCGGAGGCGATCAGCTCCGCGGCCGTCCGCTCCGGACCGAGGTGGCGCCAGCGCAGCAGCCAGCGCAGCAGGGGGCGGCGGGGGGCGATCCCGCAGGCCAGGGCCAGGGCGACCGCCGGCGGGGAGAGGCCGGGGGCCTCCAGCCGCTGGCACCAGAGCCAGGGGGAATCCGCCCCTCTCCACTCGGCGGGAGGGGAAGCGGGGGGGGGCAGCTGGGCTTGTGCTTGCGGGGCCAGAACCTGCGGGTTTTGGGTGAGCTGGCGGCGAAGCGCGAGAAACTGGCTTAGCTGCTTGTGGTGGCGGTGGGGCAGCTGCAGGCGCTCCGCCAAAGGGAGGGGGTGGTCGGCCGCCGCGATCAAGGCCACGATCAGGGGGATGCGGAACCGCCGGGCCCAGTGCAGGCGACGCGACCACCGCTGATCCGCCTGCAGGGCGGGATCCAACAATCGGAGACCGCCCCAGCCCTGCAGGTGCGCCAGGGCGAGGGTCCGGTTTTCGTGCTCCAACAGGAGCTCCAGCTCCCGCCGCAGGCGCGTGCCCAGGGCTGCGGGGGCCAGGGCTGGCGGATCCCCCGGCCGCCAGGGCCAGGGCCAGGCGGCCAGGGTCCGGGTGGCCTGGCTCTGGCTCTCGGGGGCCAGGGCAAACCCCAGTCGCGCGGCGTAGCGGGCGGCCCGCAGCAGGCGGGTGGGATCGTCGCGCAGGCTCCCCGAATGCAAGAAGCGCAGCAGACGATTCTCCAGATCCGCCGCCCCGCCATGAGGATCCAACAAGACGCTGGTGGCCAGGTCGATCGCCATCGCGTTGATCGTCAGATCGCGCCGGGCCAGGTCATCCTCCAGGGCGCCGAAGCGCACCACCGGGTTCGCCGCCGCCACCGGATAGGCCTCGCCCCGGGCGCTGGCCACATCCAGCAACAGGTGGACCGGGGCCGGGGAAGCACCGCCGGCAGGAAGCGGGAGATCAAGTTCCACCTCCACCTCCACCGTGCCGTACTGGCCGTGGGGCCGGGCCGCCCGCACCGTGACGCCCTCCGCCCGGGCGCTGAGCCGCTCCACAAGCCGCCAGGCGGGGCTGGGCCAGCCGGGTGGACCACTCGGGTTCCCGCTGGCTGGAGGGAGAGGCGTGTCCTCGGCCGCGATCACCAGATCCAGATCCACCAGGCTGCGCCACGGATCGCGATGGTGATGGTGCAGCAGCCAATCGCGCACGGCGCCGCCCACCAGGGCAATCCGCTCCTCCCCTGCGGCCTCGCGCAACACGGTCCAGAAGATGGGGGGCACGCCCGGCAGATTCAAGGTGTGGGGACGGATGACGGCATCATCAGGCTGGCGCCCAGCCCCTGGCGAGGATGACGAGGGTCGGCCGTGCTCCGCTGATCCATGGACCAACCTGCTATGGATATCCGGGCCTGGAGGCTAGCTGCATGACCCAGACGCCTGTTCTCCTTCTGATCTGGCGTCGCCCTCACACGTTGCGGCTGGTGCTGGATGCGCTCCGTCCCGCCGCTCCGAGGTGGCTCTACGTGGCCTGCGATGGCCCCGACCCGCGCCGTGCCGGCGAAGCTGACGACGTGGCTGCGGCAAGGAAACTGATCGAATGCCACATTGATTGGCCCTGCAGGATTGAGCGTTTTTATGCCAGCGAAAACCAGGGTTGTCGCCTGGGTGTCAGCCGCGCCATTTCATGGTTTTTCAATCAGGTGGAAGAGGGCATCATCCTGGAAGACGACTGCGTTCCCCACCCAGACTTCTTTCCATTTTGCTCCACACTGCTGGAGAGATACCGCCATGACACACGGGTGTGGGGCGTCGGTGGCAACAACTTTCAACAGGGCCGATGGCGGGGGGATGGCAGCTATTACTTCAGCCACTACTTTCATTCCTGGGGATGGGCGAGTTGGCGCCGCTGCTGGCAGCACTACGATGGGGAACTCAGCCAGTTATACCCCCTGATCGAGTCCGGATATCTCTCAACGATTTTCCCCGATCCCCTGGAGCGTAAAAGCTGGATTCGTCTCTGGCGACGTCTACTGGAGCGAGGAAAGCCGGACAGCTGGGCCTACCGCTGGGCCTTCACCTGCCTGCTGCACGGTGGCCTGCTGGCGATCCCCAATCGGAATCTTGTCAGCAATGTGGGCTTCGGCGAAGGGGCCACCCACACCTTTCGCCAGGCCAACAGAGCGGTCCGCACCGCCATTGATCAAGGCCTCGGGCCGCTGGAGACGCCGAGCTTCCTGTTGCGCGACATGGCGGCAGATCGCTTCACCTTCAACAAAGTGTTTGGCGGCGACCAGCAGAGATTCCCCGGGGTCCTGCTCCGCTGGCCGCTGCGCGCGGCCCGCGCCCTCAGCCGCCCTTCCCCCCCCCGCGGCCAGGCCCTGCGGGCTTGAGGAGCCTGATTCCCCGCGGGTGGAACGCTGGAGGCGCACCGGCTGGCATTGTGCCCACGCCCGCATGGTTGACCAAGCCATCGACCTTAGGTTGCCCGTTCAATCGACCAGATGGATTCAGGACGACCGCCGGGGAACCCGCTGCCAGACCCGGCCGGGATCAGCCGCGTCACCGGAAGATGGCACAGGTCACAGGCACGTCTGACCCCCCTTGAGATGAAGCGCGCACGCCATCGTTTTGACATCACAGTGACTGGAGCCTGGCTTCACACTTTGCCCTTCCTCGGTTTCGGCGACCGCGTCCACCACCTCTTTGGCCACCCCTATGCCCTGGCGCGCACAGCCCTTCGCCGCGGTCTGGAGCGGCTGGCGCCGGCCCTCCCCCCTGGACCCATGCTGGATGTGGGCTGCGGAACCATGCCGTATCGCGGACTGTTTCCTCGGGCGATGCCCTATGAAGGGTTGGAAATCAACCAGGCGCGCCAGCACGACAATCCTCGCGTCACGTATTTCTATGACGGTGAGACCATGCCCATGGCTTCCGACCAATTCGCCGCCATCCTCTGTTCAGAAGTCCTGGAGCACTCCTTCCTGCCCGAGCGCCTGCTCTCTGAATGCCATCGCGTGCTGCGGCCGGGGGGGGCGCTCCTGCTCACCATGCCCTTCCTCTGGCCTGAGCACGAGCAGCCCTGGGACTCCCAGCGCTTCACTCATTTCGGCCTGCAACAGAGGCTGGCGGCCGCCGGCTTTCGCGTTGACAGAATGCTGAAGCTCAACCAGGGGCCGCCTGCCCTTCTCCAGCTCAGCATCGACTGGCTGGAATCCCTGGGCAGGCGTCTGCTGATGCCACTGCCGAAGGGTTGGCCCCGCAAAGCCGTTGAGGGACTCTGGCGCGTCTTCTGGGCCTTTCCTTACACCATTCTCAATCTCACTGGCGCCCTCTTTCAACTGACCTCCCGTGAGGACGTCCTCGGGCCATCGAGGCCCGAAGGCGCTGGATCATCCTGGTCGCCCGAGCTTTATCTCACCACGGTCGTTTTGGCGGTGAAGACCGATTCAAGAGCTTGAACCTTCCATGTCCACCACGGTTTTCTGCACCCATTTCGACCGTCACTATCTGCCCCAGGGTCTCGCTCTGCTAGCCAGCGTCGCGCGTCATGCTCCTGGAATGCGGCTCTGGGTGCTGGCGCTGGATCCGCAGTGCCATCAGCTCTTGTCCGCCCTGAACCATCCCGCCCTGCGGGTGATGGCGTTGCACGAGGTGGAAACGGACGAACTGCGGGCCGCACGGGGCGATCGCGCCTGGAACGAATACTGCTGGACCCTCAAGCCGTTCCTGCCCCAGCTGGTCGGTGAGAGGGACTCGGAGGCGGATGTTGTGATCTACATCGACTCCGATTGCTGGCTGCCGGGCCCCGTGGCCCCCTTGCTGGAGCGCTTTGAAGCCAGCTCCGCCGCCTGCTTGATCACGCCCCACGCCTTCAGCCCCCGGCGCGATGCCACAGTCATCGCTGGCATCTTCTGCGCCCAGTTCATGCCCTTTCGCCAGAACGCTGCCGGGCACGCCATCCTGCGGTGGTGGCAGGAGCGTTGCCTGGAGCGCTGCAGCGGCAGCCACGGGCAGGGTCCCCTAGGAGATCAGGGCTATCTGGACGACTGGCCCGAGCGGTTCGGGGAGCAGGTCTTCGTGCTGGATCGGCCGGATCTCACCCTGGCGCCCTGGAACATGGAACGGTTCTGGCGGGGCGGCCGGGCCAGACCTTGCCTGTATCACTTTCAGGGGTTTCGGCTGTATCGGTTCGGAGGCTGGCTGGTGATCCGGGCCTCCGCCGGCGTGCCCCTGGCGCGGGAGGCCCTGGTCCGGCTCCACCGCGCCTATCTGAGCGACATCCTGGCGATGCTGGCGGCGATACCCGCCCGCTCGTTGGCGCCACGGCCGCTGCCGACACCCCTCCAGGATCCCCGGGGCTTGGTGCTGCTGCTCCCCCGCCTGCTCCTGCTTCATTGGGTGGTGTGGTGCCGCCCGCTGCCCGCCGCCCTGAGTGGCCCAGACAAGATCTGACGTGCGGGGGGCGCTGGAACGGGGGCGGGTGGCCAGGCCCGCCAGAAAGAGTCGGAGCCCTTTCCATCATCCATCCAACGGACCGGCTTGATCCACGGGAGTGATTCGCTGGGCCCAGCCAACGAGGATGCCGTCACCGCCCTTTTCAAGGAGATCTCCAAGCCGTGGTCTGCCCAAGTGGAGCGGGGCGGCCTTTCTGAATTCCTCTCAGCCCTTGGCCGAATCATGGCGAATAGATTCACAAGCAGCAACAATGATCCAGACGCGAAGATCGCAGCTTTTCAGCCACTGTTCCATCATGATTTTGGCTCCTCATCCCGATCTCAACTGGCCTTGCCAGCCCAAGCACCCACCTCCGCGTCAAGGTTGCTCGGCGTCATTCGTTCAGCTACCAAGCGAGCAGGTTCAGCGAAGCCAGGGGCAGAGATGGTGGCCAATGTTGAAATCTTCATGCCCATTAGGACAGCGAGACCAGAGGCGGGAAGAAAGAGCACCTCTCTACTGGTGTAAGATAAAAGGCCTTTGATGGCATTGACACGAATCCGACGTGGCCGCCTCGGGCCCACCAATGAAACATTTTATCAAAATAGATGCCCATGAAGCCAAGACCGCTCCTGGCTAAGCTACTGAGGGGTGCCTCCAAAAGAATCTTTCGACTCTCGCAGCGCATTGAATATTGGGACTGCAAAACCGATGTATTTCGATATGTTGACTGCCTGGATACCGTTTACGCCCTGCTAAACCACACACAACCAAAATTCATCTGTGATATAGGCGCCAACGCGGGAAACTGGACTGCTGTTCTTTATGAAATGAATCCATGCTTGAAACATGTGGTTTTCGTTGAACCGCAAGCCAAGTATCAAGAAGCCTTGCAAAAATTAGCCTTACCTGGCGTCACAAAAGTCATTCAAGCATGTGGCCTTGGAGATAAAAAAGAACGTCGCTTCATCAGGGGAGGAACGGCGTCGGCCTCATTTTTGCAAGCCGATCAACAACTTGACTATTTCCCAGACAGTTTACTTTCGCATCAAGAAGAGGAAGTTGACCTCACCACCTTGGACCAGCTTTATGTCGAGTCAGATCTTCCGGTTCCCGATGTGATAAAAATCGATGTTCAGGGGCTTGAGCTTGAAGTGTTAAGGGGAGGAATCAGCCTGTTGCAGCGGACCAAAATCCTGGTCATCGAGTTGTCATTTCGCCAATTCTATAAGGGGCAACCTTCTTTGTGGGAAGTTCTAAAATTTTTAGAAGACAATAATTTTGTTATGATTGATAGGGGCTACGAAGGCAAGTCCTGGACTAACCCACGGGAGACAGTTCAGCAAGATGCTATTTTTTTGAACACCGCATTCGTTTGAATATGAGTTTTTGCTTGGTTATTTTTTAGCCCCCTTGAGCAACCTCCTACCCAGTGCGGTTAAAAACTCCTCTTGGACGGCAATTGGCTCTCTCATGACGGCCATTCTGGGCTTTTTGTTTGCCGGGTTAACCATTCGCTGGCTGGGAGAGGCGGAAGCTGGCTTTGCCATTGCTGTTTCAACGATTGTTGGCATTAATAGTACCTTTAGCGGCCTTGGTCTTGGCACAGCTGCAACACGAAAAATCAGTCGTGCACACGCCGAAAAAAATTGGCAAGAGATTAAAGCTGTAGCCGGAGTATGCCTGACAACCTCTTTGATCTTTGGAGTGGTTGGCTTGCTGATTCTTGCTTTTGGATCTGGCTTTATTCTGGAGTGGAGTCACTATAAAGGCAACACTTTCGTGGGACGCTTATACTGCCTTCTCCTCGGCTCTGCCTTCCTACTCCAGCAGATTTCCAACTATTTTAATATCTTTCTCATCTCCCTGCAGCGCTTTGACTGGCAAACGAAGCTAAACACTCTCTTCGGTCTGGCCAATGGGATTATCGGCATAACCTTACTGAAGACCTTCCCGAGCATTCTCACGCTTGGATTGATGAGTTTGGGCTTGGCTTTGCTCAACTGCCTGTGCACTGGAATTGTCGTCAGCAGAATTCTTGGTTTTATGTCGCGTCCCAGCTGGTCGCAGCCGATATTCAATGAACTGTGGTCGTTTGGGAAGTGGGTCTACATGACCCAAATAAAAGTGATTTTTTTTGATGGGGTTGACAAGCTGTTCTTGACTTCTGTCTTTGGCAGCTCTTCTCTACCTTTCTATGCTTTTGCTCAAAGAATCTATCTCACAGCCCATGGGATGCTGGTTGGCCAATCCTCTTATCTCTTCCCTATGCTGTCGGCTCAAGGGGAGAACATGGAGTCTGTTGCAGGTCAGATTGAAGATCGTCTGCGCTGGCTCATCGGCCTCTTGGCTGCGCTGATCTACTCCGGTTTAATCATTGCGGGACCAGATGTATTAGCCCTTATCATCAATGCGGATTTCTCCCGAAAGGCAAGTTTTCAGTTGTTTGTTTTCAGCTGGGTTGGCTACATACACGCCCAAGCTATTATCACTTATTTCTTTAATTTTAGCAAGGGAAACGCGAAGGAAAATTGGGCGTATGTTATGATTACAGGTTTTGGATATTTGCCGGTTTTCATCTGCTTAGCGCTCCTCTTTGGCTTTCAATATGCCGTGCTTGGGCAATTAATGATGCTCTGGGGAGTTATCTACTTGCTTCGCCAAGCGCATGGCAAGACGCGCTGGATCAACTTTGCAAAATGGGCCATCAAACCTTTGCTGTCTTCCATTGTATTGATGATCCTTGCGACAACCATTCATTTTATATTGATCTCCTCAAGCGCTGCGATCGCCTTTCAAGCGATCACACTCATCGTTTTCTATTGTGGTGGCATCGCAATAGTTTACGTGCTCGAGAGAAATCTCTTCGGCGGCAAGCATCGACTACAGACCCTTGCAAGAGCAGTGCTGATCATGGGACAACGATTAAATCAGAGCCAAAAAACTTAGTTTCTATCCTCTATCCAAGCCGCCCGATGCCTGAGAAATGCTGGTCTGCGGCTGTTGATCTGGTCGGGGCTCTGCCTCTTGCCGCTCCCATCCCTTCCGCCCAGGCTGGAGTTGAGGAATGCAAACCCTATGGTAAACTTAAAGTCCAAACACATTATTGCTGCTGTCATTCTATCGAAAGCCAGGCGGCTTCCCACTCTCCATGAACATACACTTTTCAAGGATTTGAATCATGACCCAAAGCAATGTTCGGCGGACTCTCGCCTCCCTGAAACGACGACTGACGCAAAATGACCGACCCGCATTTCACTTTCATGGCCATAAATATTTAAGACACAATGCCAGACGACTCGAACATCTGGCCAGCTTGAATATACCTGTCAGCGGAATGTCTGTGCTTGAAGTCGGAGCAGGCATTGGCGACCATTCTCATTACTATTTAGATCGACAATGCCAGCTAACGATTACAGAGGCAAGGAAAGAAAACTTGGATTATCTTTCCTCGCGCTATCCTGAGGCCGATATCAGTCATTTGGACCTAGACTCTCCTTATCTACTGGTGAATAGCCCTTTTGACATTATACACTGTTACGGCTTGCTCTATCATCTTAAAAATCCAGGCGTTGCCCTGGATTACCTCGGCCAGTCTTGTCGCGGCATTCTTTTCCTTGAAACATGTGTTTCCTTTGGTGATGAAGAAGAAGTTAATCTGACGGAAGAACGGCAGACAAATCCTACGCAAGCTATTTCCGGTACAGGTTGTCGGCCAACCCGTAGCTGGCTGTTTTCACGCTTGCGTCGTAGTTTTGATAATGTCTATATTCCCAAAACACAACCCAATCATGAAGAATTTCCGATTGACTGGCAACATCCAGAGAAACATCAAGGACTAAGCCGTGCGATCTTTATAGCTTCGAAAACCCCTATAGACAATGCAAATTTAACCCATGAACTCATCTCCCAGCAAACAAGGCACAGTTAACTGCGATGAATATCTTCAAATATCTGTCCAGACGATTATCAAGAGCTGTTCTTCACCGTCTGCAACTAGACGCTAATCTTTTCCGGCAGAACAAGCTTAAATTAACGACAGCAATAGCACGTGGAGAGATCTTGATTGATGACATGCCAGGCATTGATCTAAAGATGGTCATCGATCCTGCAATGTACTTTAAAGTTGGCTATACAAGCTATATCTTTGAACCCGATTCGCTTGATTTTATTCGCGATCATTTTCAACAGGGACAGACCTTCTTGGATGTCGGTGCCAATGTTGGCTACTTCTCTCTATTTTGTTCGAAAATTGGTGGTAGTCATTCTCGGATCATTGCTTTTGAGCCGGGTGATTTTGCCTGCAGACTGCTTCAAAAAAACAAAGCGATCAATGGATTTGACCAGCTCGAGATCGTGCAGGCTGGCTTAGGGGAAAGAAACGAGGAAGTATTGTTTAATTCGGGAAAACCTGGCATGGAAGTCTATAATTCTCTGGGTGCCATTGTTCATCCTTCAGCTGATCCTGATCAATTCCACCAAATTTCTATTCCGCTCTTCAAGGGAACCACTTGGTTAGACGAGCATCACGTTAATCACATCGACTTAATGAAGCTGGATGTTGAAGGGGGTGAATACTTTGTCTTGAAAGGAATGCTTGAAATGTTTCAATCACAGAAGATAGCGCGGCTGTTGATTGAGATCACTACAGAGATGTCCCATGCTTTTGGCTATGAACCTAATGACATCATTTCACTATTGAGAGAGTGTGGCTACGCTTGGTTTTGCCTGGGTTCATGTGGTCGCCTGAAACCATTGCGGTCCAATGACATCAGCAAAGCACCTGAGGGGGGACATATGTTCGTTGCTCTGTCCCCCCGCGCGTCTCGACAGATAGCCGGCCGCCATTGAAAACCATTGCTCTGGTGGATACATTCTGGGGAGGACACCATCCAACCTACCTGAAATTCTTCAGCAAGAGTCTGTTGGAGCTTGGTCATCAGGTGATTGCCCTTTGCCCTGAACCAGACGAGATGGAGACCTGGATTCAGCAAAACTGTGCCCCATGGGTCGCGCATTTTCAGGCTTTCAAGCTAGAGGAACCCAAGCCACGTTTCTTCTCTCTCAACATATTGCAAACCAGGGAGAGGACCCTACTGCGATGGCAACAAGCAGCCCGATCGATTGCCCAGATAGAACTTGCGTTTGGCGCGGCTCCTGATCTGATCTTTTTTACTTGGCTCGATTCTTATCTTGGTCTCGTACCTTCAATCATCAATCATTGCTTTCCCCATCGGTGGTCGGGACTTTATTTTCAACCTCGTCAACTAAGGATAGCCCCAAGACATGCATGGTTACGGCACGGAATCTTCCAGCCACTTTCCGTGCTTCAATCCTCCAACTGTGTCGGCATTGGAATCCTGGATGAAGGGATTGTTGAGACTCTTCAACGAAAGATCCACAAGCCGGTTATTGTCTTCCCAGACTTTACAGATGACTCTCCACCGGATCAAGACAGCCCCATGATCCAGGAGATTTTTAAGAAAGCGGCTGGCAGGAAAATTGTAGGCTTGCTCGGTTCTCTGGATAAACGGAAGGGAATCCTGACTCTTTTACATATCTCTCAGCAGATCAGAACCCCTTGGTTTTTTGTCTTTGCCGGCAATTTTGCCAAAGCATCATTTACCCCTGAAGAGCGCGAATGGATTCAAGCGGTGATTCACTCCAATCCCGACAATTGTTTTTTTCATCTGGCTCGCATCCCCTCTGAAGCAGAATTCAATGCGGTTGTTCAGATCTGCGATTGCCTCTATGCAGCCTATGAAAACTTCCCCTTGAGCAGCAATCTACTTATCAAAGCTGCCCTTTTTGAAAAGCCAGTTATCGTCAGCGATAATTATTGCATGGCAGAACGGGTTAGGGCGTTTCGCCTTGGCTTCAGGGTGAAGGAGAGGGATTTACCACAGACCATGCGAACATTGGACGACTATCATCAACAGCTTCTTCGAGGAGTGGCGCCTTTTCAGGGCGACTTTCCAGGCTATCGCCTACGGCATTCTCATGATCAGCTGAAAGCCTCTCTCCGCGATCTGCTCGTCTTGGTTTGATGATCCAGATCACCACTCGACGTCTTGCAAAACCGCCTGGTTGCGACGAATCAGCATGCGGATCAACAGAAGCGAACGCCATTGACGCTCCGATCCGGTCACCGATCCGCAGCGGTGACTTCCAGCGAGGAGGTGGTGCCCGATCTCCTGGGCCCCCACCCGGATGGGAAGGCGGAGTCCTCCCGATCCTGCGACGACTGGAGCGGGGACGAGTCGCTGACGGATGATGGGGCGGTGATCCACCACCTCAAGCCCCTCTACCGCCGGTTCCGCGACTTTTGGCATCGCAGCCGGCCACCAGCCCCCACCGACCATGGCTTCCGCTTTGTGGGGAGTCAGCATCGGTTCCGGAACGCGCCGGACGAGGTGGGCACCGTCCTCGCCCTGCAAAAGCTGGCGCCCACCCTGCATCGTTTCCTCAACATCGGCGCCAACGCCGGCTATTTCTGCTTGCTGGCCGATCGTCTCGGGTTGGATGTGATCGCCTTCGAGCCCGAGCCCACCGCGTTTCGGCTGTTGCGACGCAATCTCGCCCTCAATGACAGCCGCGTCCTGGCGATCCCGGCGGCCTTGGGCGACCACTGGCAGCGGCAATCCTTCTATGGCACCGGCACCGCCGGCTCGCTCCTGCCGGGCCTGTCGGGCACCCCGGGATGGGACCAGCGGCGGGTGACCGTGATCCCTTTCGACCAGCTGGGTCTGCCGACCACCGATCCGCCTCCGGCCATGCTCTGGCTGCTGGATTGCGAGGGGGCGGAACCGCTGGTGTTGGCCGGAGCTCGGGAAAGCCTGAAGCGGGCGCGGCCGTTGCTGATCCTGGAGTGGCAACCCGGTCGACAACGGGAACGATGGTCGCGCTGCGTCGATCTGCTGCTGGAGCTGGGCTTCACGGATGTGCTGGCCTGCTCCAGCCTGACGGGGCCGGAGCCGTTGCGGGCAGACCTGAGCCAGGCCCGCCTCGACGACCCGCGCTTTCTCGACAACGTGTTGGTGTACTCCCAAGCCCGCCACAGCGGCTCTGTCGCTCGGCTGTGGCATCCATGAGGGCCAGGGGATGACACGCCTCGCCGACAGCCCGGCCCTGCGTCGACTGGGATTCACCCTCCTGGATCTCGGCCTTCAGCCCCAACGGCTCCTGGGCCTGCGTCACTTGCCGCGCTTTCTTGTCGAGGCCCGGCGCTTTCGCTCCCTCCTGCGCCAGCCCTCCTCCCTCCGGGAGGCGGAGTTCTGCCTGGCGCCGATCCTCGGCGACCGCGACAGCCTGGCCGGCAGCAGCCGTTCTCTGTATTTCCTGCAGGATCTGCTCTGCAGCCAGTTCGTGTTGAGCCTGCCGATCGACACCCATCTCGACATCGGCTCCCGCGTGGATGGCTTCGTCGCGCAGGTGGCGGCAAGCCGGTCGCTGGAGCTGCTGGATGTGCGGCCCCTGCCCCTGGACGCCTTCCCCCAGATCCGCTTCCGCCAGGGCGACATCCTCCAGCCGCCGGAGGACCTGCGGGGCGCATACGCCCTGGTGTCCTCCCTCCACGCCCTGGAGCACGTCGGCCTCGGGCGCTACGGCGATCCCCTCGCGGCGGATGGCTTCGAGCGGGCCCTGCGCCAGGCCGCCAGCCTGGTGCGCCCCGGGGGGCTGTTGCTGCTCAGCTTGCCGGTGGCCCGCCAGGAGCGGCATCGGGTGGAATTCAACAGTCAGCGGCTGTTCAGCCATCAGGGGTTGCTGCCCCTGCTGCGGCAACTGCTGCCCGGCCATCGGCTGGAGTGGAGTTTCGTGATCGATGCCCAGCGCGAACCCGTGCTGACCGGGGGGGACCCGGAGCCGGCGTTGCTGGGGATGCGGGGGGTGGGGGTGTTTGGCGGCGCCTTTCGGGTCCCCGCTCCGTGATCATCCCGCCTCCCCGCCTGAGCCTCTGCGTGGTGGTGCGCAACGCAGCACCGGATCTGCGCCGCACCCTGGCGTCCCTCGACGCCCAATGGGCGGCGCTCCAGGCGCTCCCAGTTGAACTGGTGCTGGTTGATGGCCACTCGGACGACGGGGGCCTGGAGCTGGCGGAGAGCTGGGCGGCCCGCCGCAACCGGCGTGCCGCCATCCTCCAGCAGCCTCCGGACGGCATCTACCCGGCCATGAACCTGGCCTGGCGCGCGGCTGCCGGCGAGTGGCTGCTCTTCATCAACGCCGGGGATCTCCTGCTCGACGCCAGCGAACTGGCCGGGATCCTGACGGCGGCGGAAACGGAGGGGATCGACAGCGTGCAGTGCGGGGCCGCCCTCTTTCCGCCGAGCTGCCGCTGGGCCGCGGCCAGCCGGGAGGGCCTGGCCTACTGCCATCAGTCGCTGCTCTATCGGCGCCACCTGCACGCCACCCTCGGGCCCTATGACGAGCGCCTGGGGATCTGCGCCGATCTGCTGCTGATTCAGGCCATGCGCCAGGGCCGCCACCGCCACGACCCCCATCTGCTGGCCGCCACCCAGGTGAGTCCCACCAACGCCTCCCGCAGCTCCCGACGGGTTCGGGAGGATCTGGCCCGGCTCCAGCGATGGCGCATCCCCCTCCAGCCCTGGCCCTCCCCCCGCCGGACTCTGCTGGTGCTGCGGCTGGAGGAGCGACTCGGCGTGAGCCTGACGGTGTGGCTGCGGGTGGCCGTCGCTCTGCTGCTCGGCTCCAGCCGACTTCTGCGCCTGCCCGATGCCCTCCTCTGAGCCCCTGGTCCTGCTGCTCCAGGGCGGCCTGGGCAACCAGCTGGTTCAGGTGGTGCTCGCCCGCACGCTGGCGGAGCGCTACGGGCGGCGGCTGGTGGTGGATCCGGTGCTGCTGCGCTCCCAGCTGCGGCGCTGGCGGGGCCTCACCCCGCGGAGCCTGAGCCCGCTGCTGAGCCAGCTGCTGCCCGATCCGCGGGCCACGCCCTGGCATCACTGCGCCCGGGAACGCCTGGCGGCCCTCCTCGCCGATCGTTGGCCCGGCGCCTGCGGTGTCGGGGCGCTGAGCGACGCGGTGCTGACGGATGGGGGCCTGGCCCGGGCGGCGGCCGGGGGAGAGCTGCTGGAGCAGCTCGGCACGATCCGCGTGTTGCGCACCCACGCCACCCATCCCGCCCACTATGGCGAGCCCTTCCACCGGGCCTGGCGCGCCATCGCCCGCGCCCTCCAGCCCCTGGTGGGCACCGAGCCGCCCACCGTGGCCCTGCATGCCCGCCGCGGCGACTACCTCCACCCCCGCAGCGGCTTCTTCCCCCTCCAGCCGGGCTATTACCAACGGGCCCTGGCCCTCCTGGCGGGGGCCCCGGGGCTGGAGCGGCCTGATGGCCCCCCGGTGCTGGAGGTCTTCAGCGACGACCCGGCCTGGTGTCGCGCCCACCTGGCCCTGCCCGGCTGGGAGTTTCGCGTCGCGAGCGGCAGCCCGGAAACCGACCTGGCCCGCCTCGCCGCCGCCCGCGCCCTGATCCTCAGCAACAGCAGCTTCTCCGCCGCGG
>JBKDSZ010000165.1:0-7607 GCA_046340375.1 Cyanobacteriota bacterium
CATAACGCCCGCTCGCGGCTTCGGCCAGATCTTTGCCCATGCCGCTGCCGATGAACTTGCGTTCGGTGTCGATCACCAGCAGGCGCAGGCCCAGGGCCCGGTAGCGGGAGGCCACCTGCTTCACGTCCTCCTTCAGATCCACCGCGTCCTCGCCCTCCAGCTGGGGCTGGCCCAGGGAGCGAGAAAGGGGCACATTGCCGCGGCCATCCGTGATCGCCACCACCACCACCTGGCTCAGGTCACCGGTGGCCAGCGCGTTGGCGCCCACCCGCGCGGCCAGGGCCAGGCCATGGGCCAGCGGTGAACCGCCGCCGCAGGGCATGGCTTCAAGTCGGCGGCGGGCGGCGGTGATTGAACGGGTCGGGGGCAGGAGCACCTCCGCCTGTTCGCCGCGGAAGGGGATCAGGGCCACTTCGTCGCGGTTCTCATAGGCCTCCGTCAGCAGCCGCAACACGGCCCCCTTCGCGCTCTGCATTCGGTTGAGCGCCATCGAGCCGCTGGCGTCCACCAGGAAGATCACCAGGGCGCCAGCCTTGCGCTGCAGTTGTTTGGCCCGCAGGTCGCCCTCCGCCACGATCAGGCGGCGATGGGGTTCGCGGGCTCGGCGCGCCTTTTGATGCGGCGCGGCGGCTCGCAGGGTGGCGTCCACGGCGATGCGGCGGACGGGGCCCCGCGGCAGGATCGGCCGCACATAACGGCCGCGGCTTTCGCTCAACACCTGTGACCGGCTGCCGCTGTTGCCGCTCTTCGCCTTCGCCGCGTTGAACAGCAGCAGGTCGGGATCGATGGCCGTGGCGTCCGGATCCAGCAGAAACTCCTCCGGGATCGACGGAGGCGCCTGCTCCTCGGGGGGCTCCTCCTCCGGGGTCTCCGGCTCGTCGTCGGGCTCCTCCGAGTCCGGTGGATCGGCCTCGGGCGGCTCCTCGGGCGGGTTGGGCTCCTGCTCCCCCCGGGGCGGTGGCGGCGGGGGCGGCTGCAGGGGTTGTTCCGCGTCCGGCGGCGGCTGCTGCCGCGCCCGTGGTGCGATCACCAGCCGCACAGCCACCTGGAGATCTTCCGCCTCCACCTGGTCGCGGCCGCTCAGGGCCGCATGGGCCCGGGCCACCCGCGTGGCATAGAGCTCTGAACGGTGCCCCTCCACGCCCCCCAGCAGGGCTTCCTTCACCAAATAAGCGATCTGCTCCCGGCTGATCGCCACATCCGGCAGCCATTGGCGCGCCAACAGCAATTGGGTGGCCAGGGCATCGGTTTCCTCCTGGAACCGCGCGGCGAACGCCTCCACCGATTCGCCATGGTCGATGGCGGCGCGGGCGATCGCCACCCGCTGCTCCGGCTCCAGGAGTTGATGGGCCGAGAGCGCCATCGCGAAGCGATCCAGCAGGTGGTCGCGCACCGCCCCCTCCTCGGGGTTGTAGGTGGCGATGAGCAGACAGCGGCAGGGGTGGCTGAGGCTCAACCCCTCCCGCTCAATGCGGTTCTCGCCGCTGCTCACCGCCGCCAGCAGGAGGTTGGTGATGCCGTTGTCGAGCAGGTTGAACTCATCGATGTAGAGCACCCCCCGGTGCGCCTCCGCCAGCAGGCCCGGCTGAAACACCGGCCGGCCGGTGTTCAGCGACGCGGCCACATCCACCGACCCCAGCAGCCGGTCTTCCGTGATCCCCAGCGGCACTTGCACAAACGGGGCCGGCACCACGCGGGTGGGCAACAGGGCGGAGGGATCGGCCCCCTCCGGATCGCCCCCCAAGGCCAGCACCCGCTCCCGGGTGGTGGCATCCCACTCGCCGGGCTGGCGCGGGTCGATATTCGGCAGGCTGGCGCCAGGGCCTGCGCTGGCGCCGAGGTCGAGCTCATCAATCGGGGGGAGCAGGGCGTGCAGCCCGCGGGCGAGCACCGACTTCCCCGTGCCCCTCCCCCCCGCGATCACCACCCCCCCCAGCCCCGGATCCACCGCCGCCAGCAGCAGGGCCAGCTTCAACGTGCCGTGGCCAGTGATCGCCGCCAGGGGGAAGGCGCGGCTGGCGGCCCAGGTGTCGCCGCGGGTGGGGGCGTCGGTGGTGATGCCGCTGGCAGCCATGGGCGTGGGGGAGAGACAACGCCCTGTGAGGGCCTGGATCGGGGGGGCAGTCTCGTCGATCCGGGGGTCAAGGGCTAAGACGGAGCAATCGTTGCATCCCCCTCCCATGCCGAAAGCTGGCACGGTTGCTCTCCTCGCGTCGGGGGCGGCCCTGTGGCTGCTGAGCGCCGCGCCGCGGCTGTGGGCCTCCAGTCCGGAGGCCTGGCAGGCCTACGACCGGGAGGTGCGCAGCGCCTGCCTCAAGGCCAGTGGCCTGCTCCAGCCGCGGGTGCTCGGTGATCGGGTCGACGTGTCGGCGGCGGTGGCCTCCCCCAACGGGATCACGCCCCTCATCTCCGCTCTCCTGCTGGAGGGCCACTCCCCTCAGGCCCACATGAGGGGCCAGCTGGGGCGTGAGCTCTGCCTCTTCGACCAACGGACCCGCAAGGCGTCGGTGGCCGAGGCCAACGCCCTCACCAAGCCGCGTCCCAAGCCCTGATCCGGCGCTCGGGGCTCAGAGAAAGTCGGGCCGCATCGCCTGGCAGCGCTCCAGCCGCTCCCGCAGGGCCGGCCAGTCGCCAGCGGTGATGGCCCTCTTCAATGTCCCCAGCTCCCGCTCGTAGTGGTCCAGGGCGGCGAGCACGGCCTCCCGGTTGCCCTGACACATCAGGGTGCCCAGCTCCGGATTGCCGCCGCCCACCCGGCTGGTGTCTGCAAAGCCGCTGGAGGCGAGCGCCCGTGCCAGCTCGCCGCCCCCGTCAGCGGCGGCGATCAGGGCGGCGCTCACCACCACGGGCAGGTGGGAGATGAGGGCCACGGCCCGGTCATGGGCCGCCGCGTCGCAGCGCACCGTGCGGCTGCCCACCGCCTCCGCCAGCGCCCGCACCGCCTCCAGGGCCTCGGGATCCGTGCCCGCCGCGGGCGTCAGCACCCACGGCCTCCCCTGGAACAGGCCCCGCTCCCCCGCCTCCACCCCCGCCCGCGCGGTGCCGGCCATCGGATGGCCGCCCACAAACCGCTTCGCCAGCGGCGTCCAGACCGCCACCACCGGCTCCTTCACCGAGCCCGCATCCGTCACCACGGCGTCCACCGGCAGGGCCCGCACCAGCTCCGGTGCCGGCACCAGGAGTTGATCCAGCGGCAGCGCCAACACCACCCTCCCGCATCCCTGCAGCACCTCCGCCGCCGTGCTCACCCGCTGGGCCAGACCCCGTTCCCGCGCCCGCTCCGCCGTTCGGGGGCGGTGGGTCCAGGCCCGCACCTCCGCCCCAGCCGCCTGCAGGTCGAGGCCGAGGGAGCCGCCGATCAAGCCCAGGCCCACCAGCCCAACCGGGCGATCCCGCCAGAGGGCAGCCATGGTTCGCCTCCTGTGGAGACCCCCCAGCTTTCCACAGCCCCCACGGCCGTCCCGGCCCTGGCCCGCTGTCGCCCCCGCTGCCATTGCCCCACAGGCGGCTGCCTACGATCCGCCGATGCTGGAAGCCTCCGCCCACCTCCATCTGAAGGCGCTGCTGCGTGGCGAGGGGGGACCCCGTTGGCCCCATCACCTCACCCTCAGTCGCCTGGTGGGTCGGAGCCTGCGCCGGGGCGACCACACCCTGGTGGCCCTCACGCCTGGCATGGAGGCCAGCTGGTGGCCGAGCGTTCTTGTGCCCCTGGCGCTCAGCGAGACCCCCCTGGCCTTGGTCGCCAGCGCGGCCATGCGCCAGCGTCTGCTTCAGGTGGAATGGCCGCGCCTGCGGGCGGGGGGCCGGCGGCTGCCATGCTGGGAGGGCGACACTCCCCCGCCGGATGACCGCCTCTGGTTGCTCAGCCCCGCCCAGCTGGTGGCGGCCTGGCGGCGGCGGGAGCTGGGCGATCGCCAGCTGGTGATTCCCGAGGCGGAGCGGATGGAGGCGGAACTGGGCCAGGCCCTGGAGGTGGTGGTGCGGCCGGGGGATTGGGATGGCCTGCGGCGCAGCCTTCCCGCAGCGGAGGAGGCCCTGCTCGCCCTGCACGAACGCTTGAGCCGACGCGTGTTCAGCCATCCCCGCCATCCCCGCCAGTTGGTTCCCCTCGACGACCACGAGGAGGTGCCCCTGCGGGATTTGCTGGCGGTGTTGCGCCCGCTGCCGGACCCTTGGGAGCGCTGGCAGGCGGCTGCGGGGCCGGGCTGGGCGGGCTGGGCGCGGGTGGATCCGGCGCTGCTCCACTGGCAGTGGCATCGCCAACCCCTGGATCCGTTCCAGGCCTTGGCGGAGTTGTTCGCGGGGCGCGGCACGGTGCTGCTCGGGGAGGTGGCGCCCGCGGCACCCAGCGACCCGGGCCCATTCCAGCTCCGGGGCTGGAGCCCCCGGGTGGTGGTGGAGCTGGATGATCCCCCCCTCGGCGATCCCCTGCCGCTCTATGCCCCCCTGCGGCAACCCCTGCCCAACAGCCCGTCTTTCGCGGACCACCTGCTCGACCACTGTCGCCGCCTGGTGTTGGGGCAAGCGGGGCTGACGGTGATCCTGGTGGATGACCGGGGGCTGCGGGCGGGCCTGGCCAGCGCGCTGGCGTCGGAATTCGGTTCCCGGGTCACGGAACACTCCACGGCACCGGAGAGCAACGGGGTGCTCTGCGCCTCCTGGGACTGGTGGCTCGACCACCAACCGCGCCTGCCCCTGCCCTGCCAGGTGATCGTGGCGCTCCTCCCCCTGCCCGGCCTGGAGGATCCCCTCACGGCCGCACGGGTGGCCCGCCTGCGCCAGCAAGGGCGCGACTGGTTTCGGGAGCTCCTCCTGCCCGCCGCGCTGCAGCGCCTGCGGCGGGGGCTGGCCTGCCTGCGGCGGGGCGGTGGTCGCGTCGCCGTGCTCGATGGCCGCTTGCGCGCCCGGGCCTGGGGGCGGCAGGTGTTCCAGGCGATGGAACCCACCGTGCCCCTCACGCGCCTGCTGCCCAGCTGACGCTGCTGCCCCTGGAGGGCCCTAGGGTTCCTCCAGGTGAGCAGTTCCGATGGGAGAAGCCAAGCGCCGTGCCGCCCAGGGGTTGCCCCCCCGCGACAAGAAACCCGCCGAGAAAAAAGCGGCTGAGAAGAAGCCCGGCGCCCGCACGCTGGCGGCCAAGACGGCCAACGCCCGCAGCAAGGCCGCCCCCACCTCCCCCCGACTGGTGCCCTGGCTTCCCCTCACCCGTGAACAGGCGGATCGCTTCGTCTCCCTCACCACCCGTGGCGCGTGGGTAGGCATCGCCGCTCTGGTCCTCTTGTGGGTCATCGTGCGCTTCCTCGGTCCCGCCTTCGGCTGGTGGACCCTGGCTGACGGCTGAATCGGCGGGATCCTGATCCGTCAGGACCGCGTGCGGGTTTGACCTGGTGATTGTTGCCCGACGAACAGGGCACCGTCAGGGAATCATCAGGCTGACGCTTGGGAAGAAACAACTTTGGCGGCGCTTTTCTTTCATGCTGCAGGCATGCAATGAATCCATTGCATATCGTTTCTTTTCTTTCCATCAAGCTAACGGCCATGACAGCTCCCTGTCCCGTTTTTTGCTTCCTTTTGTTGACATTCCTGCCAGGGGTGGCAGCGTAACTCTTCCCTCCTTTCTTGACCTTCATGCGGCTAGTTTCACTGTTGCCGCGAATGTTCTCCTGAGTGATCTTGATTCGCGCAACATCATTCTTGGCAGCTGGGGAGACGGCAGTTGGCAGCTATTGTTTGCGGTTAATGCCGGGGGGCAGCCGGCCATCAGTCTGCGCAAGGACCTCCCAACGTTTGGCAGTGATCCAGACCAGGATTTGGTCAATCTCAGTGGAACGATCGCTCTTCAACCTGGGAGCTTTCAACATGTCGCCGTGACCTTTGACTGGGGTCTGAATTTCATGGCTCCGAAGGCCACACTCTACGTGAACGGTGCAGAGGCGGGCAGTGTCTCGCCAACGATCAACCCGGATCCTCGCGTCCGCAATCCTTACACGTTAATGCCCACAAGTAATCCCTATCTCTTGGGCAGGAAGCAAGACAGCGCTGATCAAGATTCCTTCTTCCAGGGGCAGCTCAGCGACTTCCGCATCTACACCCGTGCCCTCACGCAGGCTGACATCCAGGCCTTGCTGAGTTGAGGGGCGGGCGTCCCGCAGCGCGGCACCTCGGCCGGGCGTGGTGTCGGTTCCGGCATCCGCCCGCCGCCGACCCGCGCAAATCGGAAGAAAACCTTAGGATTCGCGGCATTGTGTCCGGTCTGTCATGTTTGTCCGTCTGGCGGAGCAGTACCGCTCCGTAGTTCGTGACCTTGAGCTCAGCCTCCAGGCCCTGGCCCGCTGTCTGCAGGCTCAGGGTCGCGTCGCCAGCTGCTACGTCTGCGGCGATGGCCAGAGTCAGCATGGGGTGTCCTTCGTGGCCGACCTCGGTGAGGGCCATGTGGCGCGGTTCCTGGTCTCCGATTACGGCATCACCTGGGTGGAATCCCGCAACGGCATCGAGCTGTTCAAGTTCGAAGGAGCTGATGCGATCCATGCCTTGCAGCGGGTGGCGCAGGAACTGAAGGAGGCTTCCTTGGAGCCGCCTGCCAGCCTCACGGCCCGCCCCACCACCGCCTGGGCGGTCAAGCCGGTCATCTGAAAGGGTGGCCCGGGTCCTTCTGCGGTCCCGGGCCACCTCCGCCAGCCCTCAGCCGGCGTCCACCTCCTCCCGCTGCACCGTGCTGCTGGCCGCCTTGGCCGCAGCGGCCGCCAGGGGTCGCATGGAATTGGCGGTCACCTCCGACCCCTCCGTGAGCTGGCGACGGGTGAGCTGTTCAATCGTGGCCTGCTGGGCGGGGTTTTGCTCCAACCAGGTGATCGTGTTGTCGCGGCCCTGGCCGATGTTGTCCCCCTCGTAGCTGTACCAGGCCCCCTTGCGGGTCACCACACCCGTTTCCTCCGCCAGGTCGAGCAGGCAGCCCACGGTGCTGATGCCACGGCCGAAGAGGATGTCGAATTCAGCGATGCGGAAGGGAGGCGCCACCTTGTTCTTGGCCACCTTCACCTTGGCGCGGATGCCATATTCTTCGGTGCCGCGCTTGAGGGTTTGAATGCGGCGGATGTCAAGCCGCACGGAGGCGTAGAACTTCAGCGCGTTGCCCCCGGTGGTGGTTTCCGGGTTGCCGTAGGTGACGCCGATCTTCTGCCGCAGCTGGTTGAGGAAAATCACCGTGCAACCCGATTTGCCGATGTTGCCGGTGATCTTGCGCATGGCCTGGCTCATCAGCCGGGCCTGGCTGCCGACGGCCAGATCCCCCATCTCTCCCTCGATCTCCGCCCGGGGCGTGAGGGCGGCGACGGAGTCGACCACCACGATGTCGACCGCGCCGGAACGCACCAGCTGGTCCACGATCTCCAGGGCCATCTCACCGGTGTCCGGCTGGGACACCAGGAGATTCTCGATGTCGACCCCCAGGGCCGCTGCGTAGACCGGATCCAGGGCATGCTCGGCGTCCACGAAGGCGGCGACGCCCCCGCGCCGCTGCACCTCCGCGATGGCATGGAGGGTGAGGGTGGTTTTGCCCGAGCTTTCCGGGCCATAGACCTCCACCACCCGGCCCTTGGGAGAGCCGCCGC
>JBKDSZ010000166.1:0-8168 GCA_046340375.1 Cyanobacteriota bacterium
AGAGCTGGTCGCAAAAATAGAAATGTTTGTTGCCAACTACAATAAGGATACAAGTCCATTCGCATGGACTGCAACTGCTGACTCCATTTTTGAAAAGATTCAGAGACTATGCCTGCGTATTTCTGGGGCAGCACACTAGAAGGTGACAGACGTTGGACGAACCTTATCAGGGGATGCCCAATTGCGATAAGAAAATCTCTTGTTTTCGGCTGTCTGTACATTCAATTCTGTGCGCTGGATCGCAGCTATGCTGCTTCCACCCAGCCGCAGGTAGATCTTTCGTGTTTGCTAGAGTTTGCATGCTTCCTGATTGTAAGACATGGATTCTCCCTTCTTCTGTTCAGGCAGTGATAATCCATCAAAACTGGTCTGGCCTTTCAAACTATGCTTTTTTAGTCGTTCATTAAGGTGCGTAGGGTTCATGGTAGAGCTGCCATGGGTGCAGGTCGGCATCAGCTCCTAGTGCCATGAACTTTCTCGAGGGAGGTCAGGCCTTGCCTGGATGCCATCATCGCGTGGCTTAGGGGCTCAAGGTCGCCGGCTTGGCAGCAGCAGGGTGATCCCGAAGCGTGCACCCCAGCCGTCCGGGCCAACTTGGGCGGGTGAGGCTGCCCAATAGCGGACTCCCGCGAAGAGGCTGATGGGGGTGTCGCCGATCTTCACCAGCTTGGAGACCTGCAGATTCAGCGGCACCGTCCATTGCTGATCCAGCCATTGATAGGTGGATTCGGTGTTGATGGTGAAGGTCCAGGCCTCTTTGGTCGTATAGGCGAGGAAGGGTTGCAGATAGCTTTGGTTGATCACATCGTTGGCGCTGGTGTCGCTCAGCGGCCAGAGTTGGTGAGCCAGCAGACCCATGGTCCAGGGCCCTTTCTGCTGCACCAGGGCGACGGTCAGGCCGGCGCCCCAGCTTCGCGGACCCAGCAGGTTGTCGCTGGCGGGGAGATAGACGATCGGCCCCGCTCCCCAGAGAAAGCCATCCTTCGGCAGGCTGGGCGAAAGGAAGAAACTCTGTTGCGCATTGCCGATGCCGAACTGGGAGCCGGCTCCTGGCACCACCTGGTTCTGCTGAATGATGGGCGCCACTGTGCGGGAAATGATGTTCCAATCCTTGTTGAGCTGGATCGGAATCACCGGCTGCACTTTCACATAGAGCTGATCGCCATCCCCTTCGGGGCCGATCCCCCGATCCACATTGCCCTGAAAGGGCAAACTGATCAGATCCGCGATGGGATTGGCTAATTTTTTTGCCAGTTGCTCGGAGGCGTCGTCCGCGGCGACAGCGGCGCCACAGCCCAAGGACAACCAGACCATCGCGACAAAAAGCAGGCTCATGAGTTGCGAGATTTGGGACTGGTTGCCATGGTCTCCCCGATGGCTGTGGAGATTCAGAGCAGCGATGGATAGACCGGCTGGTAGACGTGACCGCGGATCATGGCCTCGATGTTGTCCGGGCGGGGGACACCTGCCAGGTTGCTGTCAAACACCAGCTTGGCCACGCGGGCCGCAGTCTTGATCTCCACCTCCAAAATGTTGGACTGAGGCGGGAACAACATACCCAGCTTCAGCTGCTCGTCCGTCACCTGATCCGCCACGGCGTGGGCCGCCTCGATGAACATCTCATCGGTGATCCGACGGGCGTGGGTGGCGTAAACAGCCATGCCAACGGCGGGGAAGATGTAGAGGTTATTGGCCTGGGAGGGCAGATAGGTGCGGCCATCCAGGTGGACCGGCGGAAACTGCACGCCACTGGCGTAAACCGCCGCGCCCTTGGTCCAGCCATAGGCATCGGTGGGCAGACACTCGTGCTTCTCGGTGGGATTGGAGAGGGCAAAGATGATGGGACGGGTGTTGTGTCGCGCCATCGCCTCCACAACGGTCTGGTCAAACAGGCGTCCCACCGTGCTCACCCCGATCAGGACCGTGGGTTTGAAGTCTTCGATGGCGGCGACGATACGGGGACACTCGCTGCTGAGGGTGTTGGGATCGAAGGGTTCGCTGGCCGGCAGGTCGTGGGCGTAGGGCCGCTTGTGGGCGGGCAGGTCGGGGCGTCCGCTCACCACCAGGCCCCGGGTGTCAAACAGGCGGATGTCCCGCCGCACCGTCTCCGCCGCAATTCCCTGCTGGCCGAGGGCGGACACGATCAGGTCCGCCAGGCCGATGGCCGCTGACCCGGCGCCCAGGAAAAGAATGCGTTGATCCTTCAGGTCACCGCCGGTGATCTTCAGGGCATTGATCAAGCCAGCCAGGGTGACCCCGGCTGTGCCCTGAATGTCGTCGTTGTAGCAGCACACCTTTTGCCGGTAGCGTGCAAGCAGTGCGATGGCATCCACACCAGTCCAGTCTTCAAAATGGATGCAGCAGTTGGGGAACACATCCTGCACAGCCTCCACGAATTCATCGACAAAGGCATAGAGCTGATCCGTGGGCGGACGGTGTTGGCGCAGACCGACGTACAGGGGATCGGCGAGATAGGTTTCATTGTTGGTGCCTGCATCCAGATAGATCGGCAACAAGCCCTCAGGCGGCACGCCAGCGGTGGCGGTGTAGAGCTGCAATTTGCCGATGGGAATGCCCATGCCATTGGCCCCCAGATCCCCCAACCCCAGGATGCGACCGGCATTGGTGACACAGATGAAGCGCACATCCTTCACCGGCCAGTTGCGCAAGATCTCCCGCACGTGACCCTTTCGGCTGATCGAGACCGTCATGCCCAGGGGGCGGCGCAGGATGTGGTCAAACTTCAGGCAGGCCTCGCCGATCGTGGGGTCGTAGACAATTTCCAGAAAGCGAGCGGGATCGGACATCAAGGTCCGATAGAAGAGGGTTTCGTTGATCCCCAGCAGGTTGATCAGATAGATGAACCGCTCCAGATCGGAGGGCTTTGTTGCCAACTGTTGCAGCACCCGTTGGAGTTGGGTGTCAAGGCTCTCGGTGATGTCCGGCACAAGCCCAACCAGCCCAAGGGCTTCCCGCTCCGCCTCGCTGAAAGCGGTTCCCTTGTTCAGGCGGGGATCATTCAGTAGATCGACGCCGCGTTTGACGCTGGTCATGGCGGGGGCCTGTGCGTTCTCCCAATATAAGTGGCGGAAGGACTTATATTGCCGTCGCGACGTAGGGCTTAACCATCTTTTTGGGATCTACCACGCGATCAAAAACCTCTTCTGAAACCAGGCCAAGCTTGAGAGCGGCGGCTTTCAGTGTGAGTCCGTTGTCCAGTGCGTAATGGGCGATCTGAGACGCTTTGTCATAACCAATCACGGGGGAGAGGGCCGTAACCAGCATCAAGGAGTGATCCACATCCTCACCAATCTTCTTCAGGTTTGGCTGGGTGCCCTCCACCAGGAAGGTGCGGAAATTGGTGCAGCTGTCTGTGAGCAGGGTGAGAGAATGAATGATGTTATAGATGATCAGCGGCTTGTAGACATTCATCTCCAGGTAGCCGCCAGCACCGCCAAAGCCGACCGCCACATCGTTGGCCATCACCTGGGTGGCCACCATCGCCAGCGCTTCAGCCTGGGTGGGGTTCACCTTGCCAGGCATGATGGATGATCCCGGTTCGTTCGCGGGGATGATCAGCTCGGCAAATCCGGCCCGCGGTCCGCAAGACATCAGGCGGATGTCATTGGCGATCTTGTACAGCGATGTGGCGAGGGTGCGCATGGCCCCCGAAACGTGCACCAGAGCATCGTGGCCGCCTTGCACGGTGAATTTGTTGGGTGCCGTGAGGAAGGGAAGCCCGGTCAACTTGGCAATTTCCGCCGCTGCCGCTTCCGCGAACCCGGGAGCGGAGTTCAGGCCTGTCCCCACGGCGGTTCCGCCCAAAGCGAGCGGAAGCACCCCCTTGAGCGCTGTGTTCAACCGCTCCAGATGGTCGGCGAGGGCGCCGGCGTAGCCTGACCATTCCTGACCCAGGGTGAGGGGTGTGGCGTCCTGCATGTGGGTGCGGCCGATTTTGATGATGTCCTTCCACTCCTCCGCTTTGCTGGCAATGGCGTCGTGCAGAGCCTGGACGGCAGGGAGGAGCCGGCGCTGCCCGTTCACTGCCGTCGCGATCGACATCGCGCTCGGGAACGTGTCGTTGGACGACTGGGCCATGTTGACGTGGTCGTTGGGGTGAACCGGGGTGTTGCTGCCCAGGGGCGTGCCAGCCAATTGGCAGCAGCGATTTGCGATCACCTCATTGACGTTCATGTTGAACTGCGTGCCGCTGCCAGTCATCCAGACGTGAAGCGGAAACATGTTCTGATGCTGGCCAGCCAGAATTTCATCGCACACCTGAACAATCAGCTGGTGTTGTTGATCGTTCAACCGACCACTCTGCTGGTTGACGACGGCGGCGGCTTTTTTCAAGATGGCGTAAGCACTGATCATCTCTCGCGGAATCAAATCCGTGCCAATGCTGAAGTGCTCCAGCGAACGCTGGGTCTGCGGGCCCCAAAGTTTCTCCACTGGAACCTCGACAGGGCCGAGGCTGTCATGTTCTGTGCGAATTGCGGGTGACATGTCATTGCTCATAACACAGCCAAGGGACGCTAGTGAAGAAAGCTGACAATGTCAACGGATCGGAGGCGAGGAAAGGCCCCAGAGATTAGCCTGCAAGGGGAATGAATCATGATGAAATGGCGAATGATGTTCCACGGAGCGATTCGGCTATTCCCGGGACATTCGCCGACCTGATTATACATGGCGGGCCGATTCTCACCCTGGAGCCGGAGGCGCCGCGGGCGGAGGCTCTGGCGGTGGCGGCGGGTCTGGTCCTTGCCGCCGGCACCGCCGCCGCCGTGATGCCCCTGGCGGGCCCGGCCACGGCCATGGTGGATCTGCGGGGCCGCGCTCTGCTGCCCGGCTTCATCGACGCCCATGGCCATTTTGCCAACGCCCTTCAGGTGGTGGCCTGGGCCAACATCCAGCGCCCACCCGCTGGACCCGTCACGGACATCGCCGCGTTGCGGCGCGTGTTGGTCGCCCACGCGGCCCGAATTGGCCTGAAGACCGGCGAATGGCTGGTCGCCTACGGCTACGACCCCGACGGGCTTGCCGATGGTCGGCCCCTCGACAAGAGCGATCTGGATCCCCTGTTTCCGGACAACCCCCTGCTGCTGATCCACAACTCGAACCATGGCGCCGTGCTCAACAGCCGGGCCCTGGCGCTGGTGGGTTACGACGCCAACACTCCCGACCCCGCCGGCGGACTGATCCTGCGGCGCCCTGGCAGCCGGGAGCCCTCGGGTCTGGTGATGGAGACAGCGTTCCTGCCTCTGTTCGTGCACATGCCCAAGCCTTCGCCCGACGCGATGCTGGATCGCTTCCCCGCCGCCCAGGAGCTTTACACCAGCAAGGGCATCACCACCGCCCAGGAGGGCGCCACCTCCGCCGCCGACCTGTCGCTGCTGCAACGGGCCGCCGCCGAGGGGCGGCTGGTGATCGATGTGGTGTCGCTGCCGCTGGTGTTGGAGGTGCCCGCCATGCTGCGGGAGCGGTTCCCCGACCTCCATGGCGACAGCCTGGAGCTGCCCGCGCCCGCCCGCGAGGCCTTCGGCGTCTACCACCAGCGCTTGAAGCTCCAGGGCATCAAGTTGCTGGTGGATGGCTCGCCCCAGGGCAAGACCGCCTTCTGGAGCGCGCCGCTGTTGACGCCGGGCCCGAACGGCGAGGTCCCCTGGCGCGGCCAGCCCCTGTTCCCCCCGGAGGTCCTCAACGACACCGTGGCCCGCCTGGCCGCCCAGGGGCTGCAGATCTTCGCCCACTGCAACGGCGACGCCGCCATCGCGATGATGATCGACGCCTGCGCCAAGGCCGGGCTGACCGCAGAACAGGATCACCGCACGATCGTGGTGCACTCCCAGTTCATGGCCCCGGGCCAGCTGGAGCGGTATGTGGAGCTGGGCCTCCATCCGAGCTTTTTCACCGTTCATGCCTTCTTCTACGGCGATGTGCACATCGCCAACCTTGGCCTCGAGCGGGCCAGCCGGATGAGCCCCATGGCCAGTGCCCTCGCCCTGGGTCGCCATTGCTCCAACCACAACGATTTTTCAGTCACGCCGCTGGAGCCGATGCGGATGCTGCAGACGGCGATGACACGCCGCAGTCGCAGTGGCCAGGTGCTGGGAGCCTCGGAGCGGGTTGACATTGAGGCGGCGCTGCGGGCCCTCACGATCGAGGCCGCCTGGCAGATCCGCGAGGAGGGGAGCAAAGGCAGCCTGGCGCCCGGCAAGCGGGCCGATCTGGTGATCCTCGACCGTGACCCCACCGCCGTTGCCCCGGACGACCTGCTGAGCATCAACGTGGTGGCGACCTTCAAAGACGGCGTCCGCGTCTGGGGGGCGCCGTGACCGCCGACTCTCCCCTGGCTCCCCTGCGGGGCTTGCCCGTGACGGTGGTTGGGGGCTACCTGGGCGCCGGCAAGACCACGCTGATCAACGGCTGGCTGCGGGAGACCCCGCGGCCGGACTGGGCGGTGCTGGTGAATGATCTCGGCGCCCTGGCGATCGACGCCGATCGGTTGCGGACGCGCCACGGTCGCGTGCTGGAGCTCACCTCCGGCTGCCTCTGCTGCAGCCTGCGGGATGGTCTCGGCGAGGCCCTGTTGGCCCTGGCCCGGTTGCCCCGCCCCCCCCACCGGCTGGTGATTGAAAGCAGCGGCATGGCGATCCCCGAGCGGATCGCCGCCCAGGTGTCACTCCATGGCCTGCAGCGGGAGCGTCTGCTGCTGGTCGTGGATCTGGAGCGCATTGAACAGCTCTGGCACGACCCCTGGGTGGGCGAGCTGGTGCAACGGCAGTTCCAGGGGGTGGACGACGTGCGGCTCAGCAAGGCCGATCGGCTGGAGGCCGCCACCGCCGCAGAGCGACAGCGCTGGTTGCGGCAGGCGCTGGAGCGCCTGCCAGCTGGCTCCGCCCCCGCCCTGGACGCGGCCTCCCCATGGGCCCAAACGCATCAGTGGCGGCAGGAGCGGCCCTTGAGCCGGGAGCGGCTGCTGTGCTGGGGCGCCGCCCTGGGCCCGGACGTGTTGCGTCTCAAGGGGGAGGTGTGGTTGGAGGACCATCCGGAGGGTCCGGTGCGGGTGGACGGCCATGGCGGCCAGCTGGAGCTGGAGGCGGACCCCGCAGACCCGTGGCCGTCTTCGCTGCGGCGGCAGGGGCGGTTGGTGGTGATCAGCCGCGCGGGGGCCGCCGCCCCCCGCTGGCCCACCCCGGAGGGCCCATGAAGGGAGAGGACGGTCGCCTCCCGGTCGCCTTTCTGGGCCTGCTCACCAGCCTGCAGCTGGTGGATCCCACCGTGGCCAACACGGCCTTGCTGGAGGCGGGCCGCGCCCTCCAGATGGAGGGCTCCACCCTGGCGCTGGCCGCCAGCATCTCCACCCTCGCCCAGGCGGCGACGGTCTTGGTGGCGGGTTTTCTCGGCGATCGCCTCGGCCGCCGGCGGCTGTTGGCTGGATCGCTGCTGTTGGCGAGCGGCGGCAATCTGGTGGCCCTGACCGCGCCGATGGCGGGGATGTATCTGCTGGGTCGGGCCCTCACGGGCATCGCCCTGGGGGGCGTGTTGGCGGGTTCGTTCGCGGCGGTGCGCGATTGCTGCCGGCCCGAGCGGCTGGCCCGGGCCCTGGGTTTTTGGAACCTTCTGATCGTGGTGGGGTTCATCCTGGGCTCCCTCCTGGGGGGCTGGCTGGCGGACAGCGGCTGGCAGCTGGCGTTGGGGCTGGTGCCCCTGCTCTGCCTGCTGGCCCTGCCGCTGATCCCGGCGTTGCTGCCGCCCATGCCCGCCCGGCCCGTGCCGCGGGCGGATGTCCCCGGTCTGCTGACGATCGCCGCCGCCATGGTGCTGACGCTCTTCGGGATGAGCCACGCGGTGGAAGGGCTCCAGGCCCCGCCTTTCTGGGCGCCGACCTTGGCCGGTCTGCTGATGTTCGCCGTCCATGGCGCGATCGAAATCCGTCAGCGGGAGCCGATCTTCCCCGTGGGGCTCTATCGCCATGGCCCCTTTCTGGCGGCGACCGTGAGTGGTGTGGTCTGGAACTTCGTCCAGTCGGTGGTGCAGCTGCAGACGAGAAACTTCTGGCAACTGATGCAGGGCTTTCGCACCAGCCAGGTGGCCCTCGCCCAGCTGCCGCTGCTCCTGTGTTTCGGGCTGGGGGGCGTCGCGGCCGGCCGGCTGATGCGTCCGGG
>JBKDSZ010000167.1:0-3929 GCA_046340375.1 Cyanobacteriota bacterium
ACCCGGCGGCGGCCCCCGCCGTGGGAGGGGTTGGGGGTGGTGTCGGGGGCGAGCGCCCCCACCGGCCGCCTGGGGGGGGGGGGGCCGGGCCGCGTGGGGGTGGGGGGGGAGGGCAGGGAGGTCGTCATGGCTGCTCCTTCCATGGGTGGGGCTGACTGTAGGCAGAAGCTTCGCGGGCTGTTGGTGGCGAGATGGTTAAGAAAGGTCTCTTCCCTCTTGCCAGCCGCCCCGGACTCTCGCAGTGTGAGACCTGTCTCAAGTCAAGACTGGTTCGGGGCTCGGCCTGTGAATCCTGTTGCATTCGATCTGCGTTCTCTGCACTGGCCGGATTCTCTTCCGTGGCAGCGTCGCCCCCCGCTGGCATCGGCAGCCCCGCCGAAATCCGCCCCTGTCCGTCCCTCCTGCCGCCTGCTGCTGGAGGGTGGCGGCGCTCGCGAAGGTCCATGCGACATCCTGGCGCTTTCATCAGAAGGCGTGACCATCTCCCTGCAGGAGGGTCGCGTCATCCGGCGGGGGCAGCATGGCCAATTGCTCATCGGCCCGGCGGGGGGCTCCCACTACACCCTGCCTGTGGCCGTGCGGAGGGTGAAGCCCTCGATGAACGCGGCGGTCGTGGAACTGACCTTTCCCACGAGCGAGCGGTGGACTTACATCCCCGCCTGAGGCGTTTGGGCCATAAAAAACCGGGCATTCCTGCCCGGTTTCAGTTTGCTGGTCAAGGAGACTGGCGTGGGAGAGTGCTGTCAGATCATGGCCACATTCACGTTGCCAATGGTGGCAGCGTTTGTGAAACCAACGAGCCCAACCAGAATCGGGTTGGTCGTGTCGCGAAGCAGGGTGGCGATCTGAACGCCAGCCGCACCGCCAAGACCATCCTGATCATAAAAGAGGGCGCCATTTGTGGTTTGATACACCAAGCGAGTATTGGCCAGAGTGGCAACTCCTGTTGTGTTGTTTTCGATATTGCTGGAACTGACAGCACCAATCCCGCCCACTACTCCAGTGGCGTTGGAGGCGTAGTGCGCCGTGATGTTTGGGAAAAACTTACGGTCGAGGATGAGTCGATCCCAGGCGGTCGTGGCGGAGGTGGAAGTTTGATTCAAGCGATTAAAATTAGTAATCGTATCCACGTTGCCAGTGCCGGGAGCCGTGTTGAGAATGACATAATCAGTTCCATTGATGTTACTCGTAACGCCTGTATTCACGATATCGGTTCCCAACCCGGGGATGAATACCTCAGCATTGGATGTGCCGTTAAGGGTTTCACCGGTGGTTCCTCCGGCAATGTATCGACCCACCGAAATGTTGCCACTATTGTTAACAGGGTTGATGAATGTGTTTTGCCCACCAATAACTGAAAACTGGGTTGTGTTGAGATTATTGATAGGCGAAACGTATGAAAAAGTATTGCCATAGAAGGTTGTGGATGTCGACTGGATGGCGGTTGCGGCTTCCGCACCTTGTACCACAATACCAACAGCACCTCCACCAATGATAGGGTTGGGCGGCGTGGGAGTTACGGTGATATCCGGATCAAATTGCGCAAAATGAGTTCCGGTGATTGCAAGTTGAAGAGCTGGATCTGCAACGGTTTTTTCAATGACTAAGTAGGAACCATCAAAAAAGTGATTACCGGAAAGGCTGCCCTGGCTGTTAGAAATTTTGTTACCAATATTGATCAAATCGTTGCCATTGACTAACCGGGATCGTGCATAGCGCGTAGTTGAATCAGAACGATAAAACTTGGTTTGTGAAATTCCAACATTATAACTATCAAAAATAGATAGGCCGTTGCGGTAGCCAGATTCATCAAAATCAGTCTCACTGATTGCAATGAATCCAGGATCATCCACTGTTCCTGCCCCGCCCTGAAGCATCAGAAAGGAGGACCCTCCTGACATGGCCTGAGTGCCCGTAAAGGAGGATTGACTTGTAAGTGACACCTTGCACATCAACATTGAAAACTTTTCAATGCCCAGTACCGCTGAATAGTTGCCGTTGGCGGATGCGTTGCCTACGTGTTGTCCTGTAAATCGAACATCGGATAAAAAAATATTGTTTGTAATGGTATTCGCTTCGGAAACTCCGAAATTTCCGGTTTGAAGAATGTAATTGCTGGCATTGTTGTTATATTGCATTTCCATGCCGGTAAAAGTTATCTCTACAGGCGCAACGCCATCTTGGTTGCTCACGAACAGCCTTGGATTGCCGGTGATGAATGTCTGTGTTGAACCGCCGGCGCTAAAATAGCTGAGAGTAGTGACCGGGTCAAAGCCGGTCATGCAATTGATGTTAGTTGTGTAAGAAAAGGTCGATGGCCCAAGCAGGTCGCCGACGGCAAAGACATCGCGAATGTCATACGTCCCCGGATCGATGTCGATCTGGTCATTGCTCGCCGCAGCGGTGATGGCCGCCCGAATGGTAGGATAATCAGTGCTGGGAACGTTTAAAATTGCCATGTTTCTAGTAAGAAAAGAATTGGGAAGGTTGCTTTAATTTAAGTGCGCATCACCGACGGTGACCCGAGCTTAATATCTCGTAATCTAACAGATTCGAGACGTTCCGATATTTGTGTTGTTCTGGATTGTTTCAGGCTCCTGACAGTCTCCTCCATTGTCCGAAGCTGGCGGCTTGTCCATGGCTCTCGCCCTGGTCATCCCTTAGCGTCCACAGTCTAGCGCCATCGATCTGAAAACGGCCCCCCGTGCTGTCCACCCGGATCCCCGCGTAGCCCCGCATGGCTTCCTGCCGCTGGGCGACAGCCAGGGCCTCCGCTCGTGCTGTTCGCTCCTTCGGCTCGGCCGTGAGCCGGGAAGGCAGGCCGATCATCCGCGTCCAAGGCCGCTTCCAAAGCCGGAGGGCGGCCGCGTTGGCGTAGATCAGGCGCGGATCGGTCCCGCCGTCATGGGCCAGCACCACCCGATCCGCCGCAAACAGCTCCTGGGCCACCAGTCGCGGCGACTGCCACGCTTCCACCCCCGCCAGCAGGGGCGAGCCAAAAGCCGCCTGATGGCTGCGCACGATCCACCTCGCCACCTCCAAGAGGGGCTGCTGGAGCCAGGGGGGCTCCCCGCTTCCACTCACGGCCTCGCTCCCGCCTTCTCCTCCGCCCCGGCGGCGCTGGTCGCCTTGTCGGCCCCGGCGGCCATCGCCCGGGCCAGGGTCTGCTCCCCCACCGCCCGTCCATGGGCCAGCAGGCGGTCGAGGAAGAGGCGATTGGCCTCCGGAAAGCGAGGTTCCTCCGCCAAAGGCAGCGGGCCCGCCAGCTCCAATCCCGAGTCCCCCTCCAGCGCCGGGGCGATCACCACCAGGTCGGGATCCAGCGGCGCGTCATAGCGCCACCAGCGGGAGGGATCGGCGATCGCCCCGTGCGGTGGGTGGGGCACATGGATCCGGGGGGCCTTGGCGCCGGCGCGGCGCCGCTCCGCCAGCTCGGTGAGCAACTGGCTGCGGCTGCGGCCCCGCAGCTGAAACAAGACGAAGGGGTCCTCTGAGAAGCGATCCCCCATCAGGTAGTAGACGGCGCTGACGTGCTTGCAGGGATTGGCCTTGTCGGGACAGGTGCACTCGCTGCGCACCTCCTGCAGTTTGAAGGGAAACAGGCGCTTGCCGCTGGCCGCGAACGCCCGCTCGATGTCCTGCGGCATGATCCCCGCCACCAGCTGGGCCGACCAGCGGGCTTTCTGGCTGAGGGCCTCCAACACGTAGCCCCAGTCTTCGTCGTTGAGCACATCCAGCCAGAGCTTCACCTTGTAAGGCTCTTCCCCCGTGCCCTGCACGCGGGCATGAACCCGCCGACCCTCGAAACGGATCGACAGCACATTGCCGGAGCGGGCGTAGTCCCAGGCGCGCTCCAGGCGCTTTTTGTAGCGATAGGAGTTGATCAGCTCCATCCACTGCTCCACCCACCCGGGCTGTTGCCCCAGGCC
>JBKDSZ010000168.1:0-3206 GCA_046340375.1 Cyanobacteriota bacterium
ATGACGGTGGAGGTGATCGACGGGGTGGGCGACTACGCGGCGTTGATGCAACAGCTGTTTGATTTCGATCGTCTCTCGGCCCTGCTCAAAGGCGACTTCCGCTTCGCCTTTGATGCCCTCCACGCCGTCACCGGCCCTTACGCCAAACAAATCTTTGTGCGGCAGCTGGGCGCTCCGGCGGGCACTGTCCGCAACGGGATCCCCCTTGAAGACTTCGGCGGCGGCCACCCCGATCCCAACCTCACCTACGCCCACGATCTGGCCGCCCTGCTGATGGATGGTGACGCCTACGACTTCGGCGCCGCCTGTGATGGCGATGGCGACCGCAACATGATCCTCGGCCGCCGTTGTTTCGTGAACCCCAGCGACAGCCTGGCGGTGCTCACCGCCAACGCCACCCTGGCGCCGGGCTACGCCGATGGCCTGGCGGGGGTGGCCCGCTCCATGCCCACCAGCGCCGCCGCCGACGTGGTGGCCAAGGCCCTGGGGCTGCCCTGCTTCGAGACCCCCACGGGTTGGAAGTTCTTCGGCAACCTGCTCGATGCCGGCCGCATCACCCTCTGCGGCGAGGAGAGCTTCGGCACCGGCAGCAACCACATCCGCGAGAAGGATGGCCTCTGGGCCGTGCTCTTCTGGCTGCAGATCCTGGCCGTGCGGGGCTGCTCCGTGGCGGAGGTGATGGCGGATCACTGGGGCCGCTACGGCCGCCACTACTATTCCCGCCACGATTACGAGGCGATCGAGAGCGACGCGGCCCATGGCCTCTACGGCCGAGTGAAGGAGATGCTGCCCGCGCTGGTGGGCGAGCGCTTCGCCGGCCGCGCCATCGCCACCGCCGACGACTTCGCCTACACCGATCCGGTGGACAACTCCGTCACCCGGGGGCAGGGCCTGCGCCTGCTGCTTGATGACGGCAGCCGGGTGGTGCTCCGCCTCTCCGGCACGGGCACCCAGGGGGCCACGCTGCGGGTCTACCTGGAAAGCTACGTGGGCCCCAGCGGCGCCCTGGCCCAGGATCCCCAGGTGGCCCTGGCGGATCTCATCCGCGCCGTCGACGACCTGGCGGAGATCCGTCAGCGCACGGGGATGGAGCGGCCGACGGTGATCACCTGAGTTGGCGGTGGGGCAGGGGGCCGGTTCAGGGCTGATTCAAAGGATGAGCAGGCTGTGTGATCGGGCTGACGTCGCGCCATCGCCACCACCTGACCAATGCCGTGCATCACGCTCTGCAGGCCAGGGCGGATTGATGGATACCCCGCCAACCGCAACAGGTTCAAGGCTGCTGTTCGCAGGCTGCCCATCACGCCTGCGCCATTTCCTTTGCAGCGATGGGCATCCTCATGCAGTTGGGAGTCGCGAATCCAGTGCCCACCCTCCATGCTCCAGCGGTCTCTCACCAGGCGCAGCAGGGCTTCTGGGGTCGCGCGCAGGCTGTTGAGAAACAGATGCCTGGCCTGGAATGGAATGGCTTGCCGTCGCGGCAAACTGTTGTCACGACGGCAATGATCCAGCTCGTGTCGACTCACTCCTGGCGGATGTGGTCTGGCGTCTCTTTCGGTCGCAGGGTCCAGGTGAAGTCTCGGCCATGGCCGAGCTCGTGATCGATTGCAAAGAACAAGATTTGGTGTGCGCTGGTGAGAGCGATGTGGTGGCGTATGCGAAACGCTCGAGATCTCGAAGGCTGTGGCCACCGCTGAAGATGCCACGGCGCATCCGAGTGTCCGGGATGGTGCGCAAGAAGCTGATCAGGTCAAGATCGATTGCGGCAGCAAGGAATTCAGACAAGGGGGCACAGCAAGCCCGCCAAGGGCACCGTGAGCGGAGCCCATGGTCAGCCCGCCTGGGGCAGACTTTGCATCAGCCCTGGTTGAGCAGTGGCTGCGGCGCTTTCTGCGCTTCCACCGTCCGCGCCATCCGCGGGAGATGGGGAGCGCCGAGGTGAAAGCTTTTCTGACCCAGCTGGCTGTGGATCTGTAGGGGGTGATCCGAGCGCGGACGCGGCTCCGACTGGCTGGCCGCCACGCTTGCGGCCACTGCCCTTGCGCCGCTCTGGCGGCTTAAATCCAGGCCCATTGCTGGAGGGCGGTTGGGAGGAGTTGCGCGAGCTGCGGCCGATCCGCTCCCGCAGGCTCACCAACTCGGTGGCCAAAGCGGTGCGTTGGACGCGGAGTTCGTCGTTCTCCCGCATCAGAGCCTGAATCTCCTCTTGCTGAGCCAGAATCAGCTGCCGCGCAGCAGCCGACCACAACGACCAATCCGCTGCTGGGATCCCGGCCGGAGGCGTGCTTATCACAGGAAGTCTCTACCTGAGATTCAAGCGGGAATCAAACTGCCGTCAAGAGTTCAGCAGGGCTTGAAGTGCCCTGTGAGCCGTCCCACCCCCTGAACACGTACCAGGAATTGATGGGTCACAAGGACCTAAAAACAACAATGATCTATACGCACGTTCTCAATCGCGGACCGTTGGGTGTCGCCAGCCCGGCAGATTTCCTGTAAAGAAGCGGTAAAGAGCTGCCGGTGATACCGGGTCCGTAATCTCAACCAAGCCACCGTCCAATCCCTCAGACCTAATGCGCCGCCTGCCCTTTGGAGCAAGTTGCCGGCTTCCCATCGGCCGCTTAGGCCGACAACGGCACCCACCGCAGAGCGGATACCGGACCCGCCAATACAGCGTTGCACGATCTATCCTTTTTCGTTCCAGAGCAGGGAGAGATTCCTACCGCTAATCCCAAGCCAAGCCGTTTCGGGCGCCTTTCCGCAGAGGAAAGCAGCCTGTCGACTTTGGGTGCCCGTATGCTGAAACCCGAGGGAGAGAGCCTCATTCCATGCCGGTCACGCTGCGCAAGAATACCTACCAAAAGCGGAAGCAAACCTGTAAAACGGCTCGATCTTTCTGCAGTATGCCCCAGGCTCTAGAGTCGCAGGCTGGTCCAACTGCGGATAGATCGTGGCTGCGCACGATCTATCCTTATTCGTTCGAAGGATCAGATTAATCAGACTTCGCACCTTGTCCTACAATCATGCTTGTGGCTGATCTGGTCATCCGATCCGGCCTGTGTATCGTAGCGAACATGTGGTTATCGGACCCGCAAACCACCCCTACACTTGGCTGAACGTTGTCAAGGAGCCCTGCACTGCAATGGTTTTCGAGTATCCAGCCCCATGCTGCAGCGTGGTTTGCGGAAAAGGAGGGGTGTTCTCGGCGT
>JBKDSZ010000169.1:0-4049 GCA_046340375.1 Cyanobacteriota bacterium
GGCGACGCTCCACTGCCGCAGCAAGGCCATCTCCGGCGGGCTGAGGTGGCCATCCGCGAGGGCGACCACCACGGCGGAGCGCAGAAACGCCTCCGCCAGCGGCGTCGCCACGCCGAAGCGATGGATCAGCGCCTCGACACCGGGCAGAGACAGCTCGTCCCAGGTGGTGCCGGGCAGCTCCTGGCGCAGCTGGTCCTCCAGGGCACGCTCCTCCGCGGCGGAGAAGTCGCCATCGGCCAGGGCCAGATGGTGGAGGGCGCCCAACCACAGATGGCGACGGGCCAGCGCCGCGGAGTGATCCCGGCGGGATCGGAGGGGGGTGGGAGGGTCGGTCATCGGTCGAACATGGGAGCGGCGGCGGAGAGGGGGGAGCCGGGGACACCGATGGCTAGGATCGATCCCAGCCAGGGCCGGAATGGCGAGCCGAACGGGCGACACCTGCGCCACTGATCCCAGCCCCTGCGATGCCATTCACCCTCACCACTCCGCTCTACTACGTCAACGACAAGCCCCACCTGGGCAGCACGTACACCACCCTGGCCTGCGACGCCATCGCCCGCCACCAGCGGCTGCGGGGAGAGGCCGTTGTGTTCATCACAGGCACCGATGAACACGGGCTGAAGATTCAGCGCACCGCCGAAGCCAACGCCTTGGCTCCGCAGGCCTTCTGCGATCGCAACAGCGAGAGCTTTCGCGCCCTTTGGAGCCGCTGGGGCATCAGCCACGACCGCTTCATCCGCACCACCACTCCCGCGCACCGGAGCCTGGTGGAACAGTTTTTTGCCCGCGTGGAAGCCCGGGGTGACATCTGCGAAAGCCGCCAGCAGGGCTGGTATTGCGTGGCTTGCGAGGAGTTCAAGGATGATCCGGCCTCGGCGGTGGATCCCGGCTGCCCGATTCACCAGCGGCCCCTGGAATGGCGCGATGAGCCCAATCTGTTTTTCAGGCTCTCCCGCTATCAGGAGGCAATCGAGGCGTTGGTGCGACGGGAGGGCTTCATTGCGCCGGCCTCCCGCCAACGGGAAGTGGAGAATTTCGTCCGCGGCGGTTTGCGGGATTTCTCGATCTCCCGCGTGAATCTGCCCTGGGGGATTCCCGTTCCTGGCCACCCCGGCCACACCTTCTACGTCTGGTTTGATGCCCTGCTGGGTTATCTCTCGGCCCTTCTGGATCCGGATGGTCCGGTGGATCTGGACCACCTCGCCGCCCGCGGCTGGCCAGCCCAGCTTCACGTGATCGGCAAGGACATCCTGCGCTTTCACGCCGTGTTCTGGCCGGCCATGCTCCTCTCCGCCAACCTGCCCTTGCCGGAGAAGGTGTTCGGCCATGGCTTTCTCACCCGCGAGGGTCAGAAAATGGGCAAGACCCTGGGCAACGTGCTCGACCCCGAGGTGCTGCTGGAGCGTTGCGGTCGGGACGCGGTGCGTTGGGTTCTGCTGCGCGACATCCCTTTTGGCGAGGATGGTGACTTTCAGCAGAAGCGCTTCTGCGACCTGGTCAACAACGACCTGGCCAACACGATCGGCAATCTCCTCAACCGCAGCGTCTCCATGGCGCGCAAATGGTTTGACGGCTCCGTTCCACCCACGGGTGCGGCGGCCTCCTCGGACCATCCTCTCGCCATCGCCTGCCAAGAGGCTTCCACCGGCCTGGAGACAGCCCTGGCGGGGCTCGACTTTCGACGCGCGAGCGAGGCGGTGCTCAGCTTGGCCGAGACGGCCAATGGTTTTCTTAACGTGCAGGCTCCCTGGACCCGGATGAAGCAACCGGGCCAGGAGGCCAGCGTGGGGGCTGATCTCTACGCGGTGCTGGAGAGCTGTCGCTGGATCGGTGTTCTGCTCACCCCTCTCCTGCCCGATCTGTCCGGCCGCATCCTGGCGCAACTCGCCTGCCCTCCCCTTTCCTCCGACGCCCTCTGGCCCGCGCGTTGCGAGCGGGCGGCAGCGGAGCGGGCGGCGGCGGACGTCCATGCGGCTTGGGTGGAAAGCCTGTGCTGGGGCCTCCTGGCCAGCGCCGCCCCCCTGCCGGAAGCCGCGCCGGTGATGCAACGCCTGGAGCTCCTCGATCCCCTGTGAAGACGTTTCCGCCGCGGGCCCTCTGGCGTGTCAGTCCCCTGGCCCTGCTCCTGACCTGCCAGGGCTGCCTCGGACCGGCGGCGGTGGAGACGGAGGAGACCACCCCCCCCTTCTCCTTCCGCAGCCTCGACCTGGAGCAGCGCACCAAGAACGGACAGCCGTCCTGGACCCTGAAAAGCCCCGAAGCTCGGTACAACATCCGCAGCAGCGTCGCCCGCGCCCTCCGCCCGGAAGGGGTGATTTTCACAAGGGGACAGCCCCTCTATCGGCTGAGGGCCACCACAGGCACGGTGGTGAACGACGGGTCGGTGATCCTGTTGGAAGGGGCGATCCATCTGCAAAGGTTGGGCGGCGATCCCCTGTTGGTCACAGCGGAGCGGGCAGTGTGGATCCCGGGCAAGGCGCTGATGCGCTTCGATCTGGCCCCCAGGGTGCGCGATGCCCGCAATCGGCTCTCCTCCCAAACCGCCGTCCTGCATCTGGAGGAGGATCTGCTCGAACTCAGGGGCCAGCCCAAACTGGAGCGCTGGAGCCGTCCCACCCCCTTGAACGTCGCCCCGAAACCCGAGCGGCTGGAGATTGTCGGCACCGTGAAGACGCTGGATTGGCGCCCCAGCAAAGGAACCCTCCTCGGGACAGGTCCGGTGACGATCCGGCGCCGCCCACCCGACAGCCCCCCCAAGGCGCCACCCCAGGTGTTGACAGCGTCGCGGCTGGAGGGGAACACGCTTCAGCAGCGCTACACGCTCCAGGGGCCGGTGCGCATGGACGACCCCGGGGAGAAGAGTTGGTTTCGCGGTGGCTCCCTTACCTTCGACACCCGCGAGCAGTGGCTCACCAGCGCGGCACCCTTTGAGGGCCAGAAGGGTGAGCTGAACGTCCAGGGACAGGAGCTGCGCCTGGAGGGGAAGCCCACCACCGCCAGCATCGGGCGCGATTGCCGGCTGCGGCAGAAGGGCGATGCCCTGCAGGCCAGCCGCTGCCAGTGGAACTGGACCACCCAGGCTGTGGCGGCGGAGGGAGAGGTGGTCTTTCGCCGAGAAGGCGACAAGCAGCTCACCCGAGCCGGACGCCTGGAGGGTCAGCTCGGCGCGTCGGGGCGCGTGATCGCCACGACACCTGGTGGCCGGGTGGTCACACGGGTTCAGGTGCCCCGTCAGGCGTCGGCTCCGCGTCAGCCGCGGGTGCCAGCCAAACCGGAGCCCATTGTGTTCTGAGCCTTCGGGCCCAGCCGTCGATCCAGCGCAGATCCGATTCGCTGAAGCAGCGCGGCGACCAGCCGCCGAGGAGCAACACCCCCGTCTCCCCCACCGGCTGAACCACCACTGCGGGCAATCCCGCCAGCAGACCGTCAAACTCAGCCCGGCCCGGATAGGGGCGCAGATCCACGAGGGAAATGGCGCGCTGGCGGCGGATGGCCTGCTGGCAGATCGGCCCCGGCAGAAAGCCCTCGGGTCCGAGCAGGCCGCGACGCAGCAGCGTCCGCCGCCCATCGTGGAGGAGCAGGGTCGCAGCGGGGGTGGCCGTGAGCAGCATGGAACTGCCCCACCCCAGTTCCCGCACCAGATCCTCCGGCAGGCCGTCCTCGAGCTCGCAGCCCTCCCGCCCGTCGAGGGTTGCCCGCGCCGCCGCCTCCGGCACCACCCGCTGCCAGAGGGCGGCGACCACCATCAGCACCACGGCCAGCAGGCTGGCCAGGACGGACGCGCGCTCCAGGGGGGGATCCAGCTGGGGGGCGTTGACCTGGTTGATCACCGCCACAACAAGTCCGAGAAGGCCCAGGGCAAGCACAACCCGAGCGGGAAGGGAAGGGGGCATGGAGCGGGATGGGCACCGGAAAGGGAATCATCCGCCGGCCGCAGGGGCAAGAACGACCCTCGCGCGTCAAACTGGGCTGTAACGCCTTCCGCCCGAGGTTGCCGTGATTCCGTCATCCATCAGCGGCGCGCCCGTGTGGCCCGCCCGTGCTCTGGC
>JBKDSZ010000170.1:0-6439 GCA_046340375.1 Cyanobacteriota bacterium
CCCGCTGGGCCGAAGACCGCGGCATGAAGGTCAGCGTGGATGAGATCACGGAGGGGGAGGAAGCGGGCATCAAGAGCTGCACGATCGAGATCGAGGGTCGCTATGCCTACGGCTACTTGCGCAATGAGAAGGGCACCCACCGCCTGGTGCGCATTTCGCCCTTCAATGCCAACGACAAGCGCCAGACCAGCTTCGCCGGCGTCGAGGTGATGCCCCAGCTCGACGAGCAGCTCGATCTGGAGATCCCCGACAAGGACCTGGAGATCACCACCTCCCGCTCCGGCGGCGCCGGGGGGCAGAACGTCAACAAGGTGGAACCCGCCGTGCGCATCCTGCACGTCCCCACCGGCCGGGCCGTGCGCTGCACCCAGGAGCGCTCCCAGCTGCAGAACAAGGAGAAAGCGATGGCCCTGCTGAAGGCCAAGCTGCTGGTCATCGCCCAGGAGCAACGGGCGGCGCAGATCGCCGACATCCGGGGCGACATCGTGGAGGCGGCTTGGGGAAACCAGATCCGCAACTACGTGTTTCATCCCTACCAGATGGTGAAAGACCTGCGCACCGGCGAGGAAACCACCGACGTGCAGGGCGTGATGGATGGCGATCTGGATCCCTTCATCCAAAGCCTGCTGCGGCAGGGCGTGGAGGTGGGCGTGGCGGCGTGACGCCAGCGCCTGGCCGAACCTCCCTAACGTTTGGCTCCTCTCCTTTCCTTGCGATGGCAGGCTCAGCCGCCGACCCCCCGACACCCCCCGTCAGCGGCCCGCCGGCGGGGGAGGCATCTGCGGGATTCGTCAAACTGGCCATGCGCAACAAGGTGCGCAAAGGGCGCCAAAGCCTGCTCCACTTTGGTCTCACGGTTCTGGGGTTGAGTGGCTTTCTGCTGCTCCTCGCCTGGCTGGGCCGCCCCAGGATCCCCCTCTGATCCATGTCCATCGCCCCCCCCCCTCCCCCCCCTGGCTTGGATCTCAGCCTGTCCGGAGCGCCGGACGACCTGGAGCGAGAGGAGGTGTGGCAGGACCACCTCAGCGCCTGGTTGGAGCTCCTGGCCCCCACTCTCCCGCCGCCCCTGCGAGCCGACAGCTACAGCCTCGGGCTCACCTTCTGCAACGACGCGGAGATCAGTGCGCTCAATGGCGAGTGGCGCGGCCAGGCGGGGCCCACGGATGTGCTCGCCTTCGCCATCCAGGACGCTCCCATCCCCCTGCCGCCGGTGGAGCCCGATCCCGAGCGGGGCGACGCCCTCCCGGGGGGTGTCCCTCTGGAGCTGGGCGACATCGTGATCTCCCGCGACACGGCCCGGCGCCAGGCGGAGGCCGAGGGTCACTCCCTGTCCCGGGAGCTGCTCTTCCTGGCCAGCCACGGCCTCCTGCACCTGCTCGGCTGGGACCACCCGGATGCCCCCTCCCTGGCGGCCATGCTCGCGCGTCAGGAGGAGCTGCTGACCGCCACCGCCCACCTCCCCGTTGTGGCGATCGACTCTTGCGATCCAGAGACAACGGGTTAATGTGCCGTCATCAAGTTGAGCGGTGTGGAGTGGCGTTGCCCGTACCCGACCACCAGCCAACCCGACTCCATGAGGTGGGGACGGATCCCAACCGACGCGGGCGACGCCTGCGGGTGGGAGCCTGGAAAATGGCTGGTGATCTGCCTTCCAGCTTCCGCTACGCGGCCCAGGGCCTGGCCTACGGCTTTGCGAGCCAGCGCAACTTCCGCATCCACGTGAGCATGGGGGTGGTGGTGGTCTGCCTGGGCCTCTGGCTGGGGCTCAGCGCCGATCGCATGGCCGTGCTCGTTCTGACCGTGGCCGCCGTGCTCGTGCTGGAGCTGCTCAACACCGCCACCGAAGCCGCCGTCGACCTGGCGATCGGTCGCAAGTTCCATCCCCTGGCCCGGATCGCCAAAGACTGCGCTGCCGCGGCCGTGCTCGTCGCCGCCCTCTCCTCCCTCCTGATCGCCCTCCTGCTGCTGCTTCCCCCCCTGCTGCAGCGGTTCGGCCTGCTCGCCCGCTGAGTTGGGCCGATGCTCCTTGTTCTCGACAACTACGACAGCTTCACCTTCAACCTGGTGCAATACCTCGGTGAGCTGGCCGCCAGCCACCCCCTCGCCGCCGAGGTGCGGGTGGAGCGCAATGATGCCCTCAACCTGGCCGAGATCCGACGGCTCGCGCCACGGGCTCTGCTGATCTCCCCCGGTCCAGGCGACCCCGATCAGGCGGGGGTGTGCCTGGAGGTGTTGCGCGAGCTGGGCCCCCACCTCCCCATCCTTGGCGTCTGTCTGGGCCACCAGTGTCTGGGCCAGGTCTTCGGTGGCCAGGTGGTGCGCGCGGCCGAGCTGATGCACGGCAAAACCTCCCCCGTGCGCCACGGCGGCCAGGGGGTGTTCGCCGGTCTCCCCGATCCCCTCATCGCCACCCGGTACCACAGCCTGATCGTCGATCGCTCCTCCCTGCCCGTCTGCCTGGAGGTCACCGCCTGGTTGGAGGACGGCACAATCATGGGCCTGCGCCACCGCACCTGGCCCCATCTGCAGGGGGTGCAGTTCCATCCCGAAAGCGTGCTCACCGAGTCGGGCCATGCCCTTCTGGCCAATTTCCTCCGCCAGGCCGAGAGCCACGCCGCCAGCCACTGCTAACTTCGCGCGACCACGTTCCCCCAGCCATGCCAGTCGCCAGCGCACCTGTGCGCAGTCGCCGATCGACCAGAGGATGGCTTGCCACCGCTCTGCTGAGCGCCACCCTCGCGCCGGCCGCCGGCCACGCAGCGGGAGGGGTGCGCATCACGAGTTATGGCCACAGCGCCTTGCTCATTGAGGGGGGCGGGGCCCGCGTTCTGCTCAATCCCTTTCGCGCCGTGGGTTGTGCCGCCGGCCTGGCGGAACCGCGGGTCAGCGCCGATGTGATCCTCGCCAGCAGCCTGCTCAAGGATGAGGGGGCCGCCGTGGCGAGCGGACGGTTCCTCAGCAAACCCGGTTCGTATCAGGTGGCCGGCCTGCGGTTCGAGGGGATCGGCGTCCCACATGACCGGGTCAAGGGGCGTCGCTTCGGGCAGGCCACGGTGTGGCGCTGGCGCCAGGGAGGGCTGGACTTTGCCCACCTCGGCGGCACCGCCGGAGCCATCTCCCCCTCCGACAAGGTGCTCCTCGGCCGTCCCGACGTGCTGATCCTCGGCGTCGGCGGCGGGGCCAAGGTCTATTCCGGCACCGAGGCGGCCGCCGTGGTGAAGGAGCTCAATCCCCGCCGGGTGATCCCGGTGCAGTACACGCGTGGCGGCCGGACCCCTTCCGCCTGCGACCAGGGCGGCCTCCAACCCTTCCTCGATGCCCTGGGCACCCCCAGCGTGCGCCAGGCTGGCGCCAGCCTCAGCCTCACCCCGCCCCTGCCTGATGGCCTCGTGGTGGAGGTGATGCGTTGAGGTGCCGCCAGCCATGACCCCCGGGCCCGACGCGGCGCTCCAGGTGGCCATCGCGGGGGCGGGCAGCGCGGGTCTGCTGCTCGCCGCCCTCCTGCATCGGCAAGGCCACCAGGTGCGCGTCTTTGAAAAGGCGGAGCGGCCGCGCACCGACGGCTGCGGCATCCTGCTCGTCAAAAGCGGTGTCGAGGCCATCGCCGCCAGCGGGGTGGAGGGCCTTCTGGATCGCGTTCTCCGCCAGGGGTTGCCTGTGAGCCGCTTTGAGGTGCGCAACCTGCGCGGCGACCGGATCGAGACCACCCCCGCCCCCCGGGAGGAGGGGGAGCTGCCCTCCCTGCTGATCCACCGTCGGGCGATTCTCGAAGCCCTGACCGACGCCCTTCCTTCCGAGCGGATCACCTTCGGGGCGGAACTGCTGCGCTGGCATCAGGACGCCGAGGGGGCGGGCCCGGTGGAGGCCGTCTTCAGTGCGGGTCAGGTGTGGCAGGGGGATCTGCTGGTGGGCGCCGACGGAATCTTCTCCCGCGTGGCCCCCCTGCTGGTGCCGCAGCGACGGCTGAACTATCTGGGAGATCGCGTCTGGCGGGGGGTGGTGCCCGATGGCACCTTCTGCAGCGACGGAGCGTTCTTCGTCTATGCCCGCGGACGGGGCGTTTACGCCAACGTGTTTGATCTCGGCGTGGATCCCGAGGGTCAGCCGCTCACCCACTGGGGGATCTTCCAGGAGGAGCCCCTGCCGGCCGATCGCCAGGAGCAGCGACGGCTCCTGGAGGAACCGGTGCCCCCTGAGGCCCTGGCCAAGGTGCCCGCCGACCTGGCGGCCCTGATTCGATCCACACCCGCTGAAGCGGTGGTGGCCAACTGGTCGTTCGACATCGACCCCCTCCCGCACCTCCATCAGGGACGCGTCGCGCTGATCGGCGATGCCGCCCACGCCATGAGCTCCTCCCAGGCCCGAGGCATGACAGCCGGTCTGGAGGACGCGGTGGCGCTGGCCCGCGCTCTGGCGCCCGGAGCGGTCTCCCTGCAGGGCGCGTTGGCGGGCTGGGAGGCGGAACGGCTGCCGGTGGTCCATGGCTACCAGGAACGAAGCCGCGCCGTCAGCGCCCGCACGGGCCGCCGCCGACCGCCCCGGGTCCAGGGCTCGCCCGCGTCGCCCGCCTCGCCTTAACTCGTCGCCCCGGCCGCCTCGGCCGCCCCGGCCGCCTCGGCCGCCCCGGCCGCCCCGGCCGATTCGCCCGCGCTGGCCTCCAACGCTTGAAACGCGGCCCAGAACCGTTCCATCTGCTCACGCGTGCCGATGCTGACGCGCAACGACCCATCGATCTGGGGCTTGCCCGCCATCGATCGCACCAGAATCCCCTCCTTCCGCAGACCCCCCTCCATCGCCTCGACGGGCAGGGTGGGCCAGATCAGAAGGTAGTTGCCTCCATCCACGTGATGGCGCACACCGGAGCGGGCCAGCTCCCCCGCCAGCCACTCCTTGGCCTCGATCACCGCTTCCACGTAAACGTCCACATAGGCCTGATCCTCCAGGGCGGCCCGGGCGGCCGTCACGGCAAAGCTGTTCACGTCATAGGGCCCACCAACGCGGCTCAGGCGCTCCACCACCACGGCGGAGCCGATGGCGAAGCCGATGCGCAAGCCCGCCAGGCCGGCGGTTTTGGAGAGGGACCGCAGAACCAGCAGGTTGGGATGGCCCGCGAAGGCCTCCGCGGCGCCCGTTGCGGCGGCCCGTTCCGCCAGGAGGGGCAGCACGCTGTCGCCACTGAAGGCCTCGTAGAGCTCATCCACCACGACGAGGGTGTCGGGAGCGGCGGCGGCCAGCTCCAGGAGCCGGGCCGGGGCCAGGCGGGTGCCGGTGGGGTTGTTGGGATTGCAAATCAGCAGCAGGCGCGGCGCCCCGACCGGCTCGTCGGAGCCGGGGGCGAGGGCGGCCCGAATCTCCTCCAGGGGAAAAGCGAAGCAGGGAAGGTGGTGCGGGATGGCCTCGATCTCCATGCCCTGCATGCGGGCACAGGGGGCGTAGTAGCCGAAGGTGGGCGCGGTGGTCAGGAGGCGATCCCCGGGCCGGCCATAGGCGTGGAAGATCGCGTGCAGTGCGGCGTCCACCCCGTTGAACAGGCCGATCTGGGAGGGGGCCAGGTGGCGGCCAGCGCTGCCCAGGGAGACCAGCACCGCCTCCCGCAGACCGTCGTATTCCGGATAAATCGCGTAGTGCTCGGGGGGGATGGCGCGGATGGCCTCGACCACCCGCGGGCTGGGCCCGAGGGTGTTCTCGTTGAAGTCCAGGCGCAGCAGATCACGGCGCCCCTCCAGGGGAGCGCTGTAGGCCTGCAGGCGCTCCACCTCTGGACGTGCCAGCGGGGCGGAGCGGGACAAGCCCCCTGGCGGCGCAACGACCATGACGCGGCTGCCCCCCAATCGTTTCGACACTTTAGGGCGACAGGGGACCGGCCCACCAGCCCTTGCCAAGCGGCCCCTCTGAAATTCACGATGGCTGAGCTTTTCTTTCCTTCCGCCATGGCCGCCGAGCGCACCTTCCTTGCCATCAAGCCCGATGGTGTGCAGCGGGGACTGGTCGGCGAGATCATCGGCCGTTTCGAGCGGAAGGGGTTCAAGCTGGTGGGTCTCAAGCAGCTCACCCCCAGCCGCGAGCTGGCGGAGAGCCATTACGGCGTGCACCGCGAGCGACCGTTCTTCGCCGGGCTCGTCGATTTCATCACCAGTGGCCCCGTGGTGGCCATGGTGTGGGAAGGGGATGGGGTGATCCTGGCCGCCCGCCTGATGATCGGCGCCACCAAACCCCTCGAAGCCGCTCCGGGCACCATTCGCGGCGATCTGGCCATCAACATCGGCCGCAACGTGATCCATGGCTCCGACGGCGCCGAAACCGCCGCCCAGGAGATCGCCCTCTGGTTCGCCGCCCATGAACTGAGTGAGTGGACACCGGCCGATCAGATCTGGCGCACGGAAGCGGCCTGATCCCAGTCTCCGCCGCGGGGAACGTGTCGCAAAGATGCCTCTTAAAC
>JBKDSZ010000171.1:0-3047 GCA_046340375.1 Cyanobacteriota bacterium
GCTGGAGGGGCGTCAGGCCAAGGGGGAGGACTTGTCACGGGCGAGGGGCTTTTTTCTGGCCCTGCGCGATGCCGCTCTGGAGCGGGGCCGTGGCGTGCCGTTGACGGCGCCTGACCGGCTGGCGGAACTGGGCGGGTTGAATCCGGAGAAGGAAAGGGAGCGGTTGGCGGAGCAGCGGGCCCGCAAATGGATGTGGGAGCTGGTGGTGCCCCAGGCCAGCGAACGGCGCGATGCCATCAGCAAATTGGCGGCGATGGCGGCGGCACCCGAGCCGGAGGATCGACGGGCGGCATCGGTGGTGGCCACCGATCGCCTCAGCCAGGTGCTTGCGAATGACGAGCTGCCCGGTGAAGAGCGAGAAGAGGCGGCGGTGGTGTTGGGCCTGATCGGCTCGGAGCCGGGGATAGAAGCGCTGGAGGGCTTGGCCCTGGACAGGAAGCAGCCGCCGGAGCTGCGCCGCGCGGCGCTGGAGGCCCTGGGTCTGGCGGCGAGGGATCTCCCGGTTGGGGAGGGCTCCAAGTTGCGCTCTCGCATTGAGGCGTTTCTGGAGAAGCAGCTGCGGGCCGATGCCTTGGACCTGCTGGTGGCGGGAGCGGAGGGCTGGGCGGAGCACGACTGTCGGTTGCCGGTGTTGCAGGGAGCCTCCAGGGGCTTGCAGCTGGCGGTGTCGGCGGAGTTGCCCCTGCTTGGCAGCGGTCCCGGCCGAAAGGTGCCGATGCTCACTCTCACCGCCATCAAGGAAGGGAAGGGCCTGTGGATCCGCACGGAGGTGGTAATGCCAGAGGTGTGGAGGCTGCCGCTCCCTGAGGTGGAGGGAGCTGGGTTACAACAACTGGAGCTGGTGGTGGTGCCTGAAGGGGACAACAGGATTGGCTCACCCGAGACGGAGGTTGGCCGCGACTGGTACGCGAACCAGCGGGATGGCTGCAAAGGCGTGAACGTAGAGGCTGAGCGAGCCGTGCGGCTGGAGTCATTCGCCCTGTCCCGCCACCTGATCACCCAGGCGCAATGGCGGGCGGTGGCGAGCTTGCCACGCTTGGAGCGCGACCTGAGCCCCACCCCCGGCAGCACCAAACCGGACGACCTGTGGGAGCGGCACGCCCAACCCGGGGACCTGCCGGTGGAGAGCGTGAGCTGGCTCGACTGCCAGGAATGGCTCAAGCGCCTCAACCAATGGCTGACGGCGGAATGGAGCTTGCGGGGAGCCCAGGGCGAGCCGCCGCAGCTGGTTCTGCCCGGGGAAGGGCAGTGGGAGGCGGCCTGCCGGGCTGGGGCGAGCACGCCCTTTCATTTCGGCGACACGTTGGATGCCAGCTGGGCCAATTACGACGGCAACTACACCATTGGCCCGGGCCGCAAGGGTGCTTATCGTCAGCGGCCGGTGCTGGTGGGCTCCCATGGGCTGGTGAACCGCTGGGGCTTGGCGGACATGCACGGTCAGCTGTTCGAGTGGTGCGGCGACCAGTGGCATCCGAACCCGACGGCTGAGGGGTGGCCCAGCGATGGTCTGCCGTGGGAGGGGGTGGATCCGGCTTTGGAGGCTCTGGGTGCGGCTCAAAGGGAGCTGCGGCTGCTGCGCGGCGGCTCCTGGTTCAGCGCTCCCCACGGCTGCCGCTCGGCCTACCGGAGCAGCTACCTCCCGGCCGACCTCGGCGGCCTCGTTGGGTTCCGCGTCTGCTGCCTCCCCCCAGGTCCCCTTCTTGGTCCTTGATCCCTTGAGCCCTTGGCCCTTGGGCTGTTGGTTTGGCCCTGGCTGTTGGCTGTTGGGCCGCCTGGCTGTTTGGCTTGAGGGTCTGGCGCCGCAGGCGCCTCGAAATTTTTTTTCCGCTCCACCGGCCATCGTCATGCCCGTCACCCGCTCAAGCTCAAGCTCCACCCCCAGCTGCGGCGAACTGCCAATCCTTCAGGCCACCATGGATCTGATCCAGGCGATCGTCTGATCCAGGGCCTCTACGACTTGCTGGAGGGTCTGGTGGCCGCCCGCTACGCCACCGCCAAGCTGGAGCGGCTCGAACCCCTCAACGCACGCCTCGATCTGCCGTGGAGAGCTTCGCCTATGCCCCCGGCGCCTACCGGCAGTTCCTGGTGCATGAGCCCAAGAGGCGCCTGGTGAGCGCGGCTCCCTTCCGCGATCGCGTGGTGCACCACGCCCTGATCGCTGTGATCCCACCGCCGCTGGAGCGCCGCTTCTGCCGGGTTTGCCGGGACCACCGCTGGATCCTCCAGGCCGATATCCGCCAATCTTTCCCAAGCATCGACCACCGTCTGCTCAGGGGCCAGCTCAAGGCGTTGATCGCTTGCCCCGGCGACACCCTGCTCACCCCATCGGCAACCTCACCAGCCAGTTTCTGGCCAACCTCCACCTTGATCGCCTCGATCATCGGCTGAAAGGCCTTCCGGGAGTTCGGGTGAGCATGCGCTACGTCGATGATCTGGCTCTCTTTGCCGATCGGCCAGAGCCGCTCCTCCAGGCACTGAATGTGCTGCAGAGCGAACTCAGCGCTTTGCGCCTGCGCCTCCACCCCAGCAAAACCAGGCTCCTTCCCACGGCACGCGGCGCCAGCTTTGTTGGTTATCGGGTCATCGGCGATCGGATCCGCCTGCGCAATCACAGCTTGCTCCGCATTCGTCGGGGGCTGAGGGTGTGGCGGGCCCGCCGCTCGGCCTTGAGCTGGAACGCCCACCTGGCCCTTGGTCCCCCGCCGGATCTGGCCGAACGCCTCCGCCAAACCCACAGCCGCCTCCCCAACCCCGATCCCATCAGCGCCCTCCAGGCCGCTTGCCTCCTCTTTGTCGGCGTGCAGCTCCTCCTGCCAGGGCAGGAGTCGGGGTTTTATTTTCAGCGGGAGTTTGAGCTGGCCAGGGGGTTGGTGGGGGAATAATCATCAGAATTGCCACCCTGCTTCAGGGCACCTCGAAAAATCACCTATTGAGGAACAGATGGTGACTCATAAAAAAACGGCAGTCTCCTGCCGGGCCTGCAATAAATATAGCTATAGCTAGGGATGCTTAAACCTTTCTCAGGTACTCTTGCATTCTGTTTAAGC
>JBKDSZ010000172.1:0-2638 GCA_046340375.1 Cyanobacteriota bacterium
AGGGGTGTCGCACTGGCTTTGCACCACCAGAACGGGCGAGTCGGGGCGGCCGAGGGTGCGCACGTAGTCGAGCCAGTAGGGGAGCGGGTGGCGGCGATGGAGGGGATCGTTGTCGTCGCTGCCCACCAGGGCCTCTTGCTCCGGCGTCCAGAGCACCACAAACACCGCCGCCGTGCGCATGAACAGGGTGTGGGCACTGTGGTAGATGTCCTGGCCGCCGAAATCCCAGAGCACATAGGTGGCCTCTCCGTCGGATTCGGTCGCAATGGAGCGAACAGTGATGCCGTGGGTGGAGGGCACAGCAGGATCGAAAGGTTCGCCAGCCAGGTGGCGGCAGAGTTGGGTTTTGCCCACGCCGCCATTGCCAAGCACGAGGATTTTGACCTTGTTGATTGGAATGGCTTCCACTTCCAGGTCGAGGATATGGGCTTGCAGAGAGGTGAGGCAGTTACCGTGTTGATCAGCCGAAAAAGCCTCCTCCGGGATGCATGGGATTGTCGCTTCACTGAGATCTAGGCGTTGAAGACTTTCGCTGAACAGTAATTTGCGGGGAAAGTCCTTGATTCTGAGATTTCGGCACGAAAGCGTCTGGAGGCCTTTGCGATGAATCAAAGGCTCCAGGTCGCTCACCTGGGTGCGGTCGCAGTCGAGGGTCTGAAGGCTGGAGAGGTCCCGCAGGGGCTCCAGGTCGCTCACCTGGGTGTCGCTGCAGTCGAGGGTCTGAAGGCTGGGGAGGTCCCGCAGGGGCTCCAGGTCGCTCACCTGGGTGTCGCTGCAGTCGAGCTCTTGACGGGTTGTCAGGCCTTTCAGCTCTGGTGGCAGCTCGCTGATCTGGAGTTTGGAGAGATCAAGCCGGCCTGTTGGCGCTGCGAGCTCCGCCGCAATGCGCTTTCTGGCTTCCGCTTGATCTGGTGAACTCATTTCAAACGTTGACCTGCCATTTTGAAGTGGATCCAATCATAGAGACCATCGTATGGAAGTTTAGAACTGCGTGCGCTGGCCCGCTAATCAACTCCACACAAAACAGCCCCAGCTCTCGCCAGGGCTCAATCATCTTAGTCTCCAGTGACCATTAACGGCTCAGGGAAGACTCACGGCTACAGAGATCCTCACCACCTGATGGTCCTCACCCCCTCAGCCCCCGCAACTCCCAAAACGCCGCCCCATGCTTCCACGTGGCGTCCCCCGTGGCCTGCTCATAAGTCTGCCGAGCCTTGAGCTGCGCCTCCAGCTCCGCCCAGAGCGCGCTGTAGGTCCATTTTTTGTTCCCCTGCCGCCGATTGAGGAGCACCCCCTGCCCGATTTGGTAGCACCACCCCTCACTGGAGGGCGCGAGCAGATGGAGGAGGTCCCCCCGCAGGTGGGCGAGCCGCAGGGTCTCATGCAGGGCCTTCTGCTCGGCGGCGAGCTGCTCCAGGAGGCGCTTTACCTCCACCAGCCGAGGGGTGAGGTGGCCGATGGCGATCGGGGAGAAGCGCTGATCATCCGGGCCGAGGGGTTCACCGGGGGCGGGGTGCGGGGCGACACCGGCTTCCGCGAGCAGGGCGAGGGCTTCCGGGGTGCCAGGTGCGGGCTCCATGCCCAGCTCGCGCATCAGGGCGGCGGCGTCTGTCTCGGGGGCCTCAGTGGCCGCGGGTTCCTTGCCTTCTGCAGGGGGTTGCATGGCTTCTGTATCCGCGGCGATGGGCCTCGCGGCAGCCTCCATGGGATTGGCCTCTCCCGCGGCGGCACCGGCGGCCTGTTCTATGGGCTCAGGGCTGCCGCTCACCGGAGCCGCCGGCTGAGGCTCCTTTGCGGGGGCGAGCAAGGCACGGGGCTGGAAGGGCATCAAAGAGGGTCTGCCATGGCTGGGGAAGGGAAGGGGCACCGCAGGCACCGCCATGGCCCTGGGGTCAGGGCTGCCAACGGGCTGCACCGGAGCCGGCGCAACGGCTTTAGCCCTTGAGCGGCGCGGAGCAGGGCGATGGGTGGGAGCAGCCATGGGGGTGGTGGAGGAAGGAGTGGAGTGGCCAGCGGAAGCGAGGGCGGAACGGCTGGAACGAGTGGAAGCCATGGGTGTGCAGCGAATGGGCAAAACGTGAACCGAGAAAAACCAAGGGGCCTGACTGGGCTTGGCGGCCTGTGAGCGGCACCAGCAACGGCTCAGAGCGGCAGCGCTGCTCCCTCCACCACCAGCCAGCCCCCATCCAGGGGCCTGTGGCCCCTACCAGCAAACGGCGGGGAGGTGGAGCAACGCCTCCACCAGCTCATGGCGTCGCAGGAACTCGATCGGCGCGGGGAGGGCCGTGCGGTCGATCGGTAAGGCCCGCAGCAGGGCCCGCAGCTCCACCACGGAGAGGTGCTCCCAGGGGGTGTCGAGGAGCTCCAGGGCATCGGCGGCGATGGCCTCCTCCTGCTCGGGCGTTAGCCCGCCGGGGCATGGCGCCAAGGGCTCCTGCACCGGCGCCTCACCCACCAGCGCGGTGGTGAGCACCCGCAGGGTGTCGGTGAGCTCCTCCATGGCGGCCCTCAGCGAGCGCTCCTGGCGGCAGGCCCCCGGAAAGGGGCGGCCAGGCCTCGGGAGTGGCCCTGGGCGAGAAGCGTCGTGGCAGTGCCCGCTGTGGAGGTGCCTGTGGCACTGGCCCCTGGTGGGTGCGCG
>JBKDSZ010000173.1:0-2104 GCA_046340375.1 Cyanobacteriota bacterium
CATTGAACCTGTTGCGGTTGGCGGGGTATGAATCAATCCGCTCTGGCATGCAGAGCGTGATGCACGACATTGGGCAGCTGCTGGCGATGGCGAGACGTCAGCCGGATCACTCAGCCTGCTGATACTTTGAATCAGCCCTGGACCACCCACTGCTGCGGGGCTGCTCTTGAACGGTTGGCACGTGGTAGTAGAGGAAAGAGTATTGGGCTGAAGCCAAGCCACGCCATTGGGGGGTCCATTGCAGATAGGTGAAGCAGGCGTAGCCGCCACGGCCAAAATCTCTGGTCGTCAGGCTGGCTCCGCTGATGTCGGAAGCATTCTGCAAACCAGCGGCGATGTGGACCGTCTTGGAGAGATTCAACTGGGTGAAGGCGCCCAAGCCAGCGTTGGGATAAGTGGCGCTGCCATTTTGAGAAAAGATATAGGAGTTAAAGTTTTGTTGCTGGTTGTTCAGGTATTGATTTCCATCATATTTACTGAAAGGAAATTGACCAATCGTGACAAGGAGCTGGTGACCAGGAAAGACCTGGGTATAGGAGAGCTGGGAAAAGATGTTCTGATCAAAGGGATAGTCATTGATGGCTGTGATCAGACCCAACTGCCTGGAGACTGTGGCAGCCGTGTGTTTGGTGAGATAGCGGGATGCGATGAAGGACGCCTGCAGGGAGCCTTCCCCGAACGCCTCACCCTTGAGGAACGTCCAATCGATGGTGGGGACGGCCAGGAACTGACCGGAAGGGCTGCCGCCCTTCGGCCAACCCCATTGCTGCAGATAGCTCACATCAACGGACCAGGAGAGACCAAACTCCTTCCCCACCAGAGTCTTGAGGTCGGAATAGCGGTCGTAGACGCTGTTGGCACCGCGCACCGCGGCTCGAACCGCCTTGGAGCGACGCAGATTGTCGTGAAAGTGACCGATCTTGTCGGATTTTTTCACTGGGGCTCCAGCAGGGCTCCCTGATGCGGCAGCGGGGAGGGAAGGCGTGGCCGCTGGGGCTTGAGGCTGTGGCGGGCCCGAGGTGGCTGTGGGTTCCACCTCCAAGGGAACGGGTTGGGCCCGAACCACCGCGGGAAAGAAGCCGAGACAAAGAATCAGCAGAAGGGTGGGGCGCCGAAGGCTGTGGCACCAGGCAGGGATGCGGCTGCCACGCTGCATCCGCGTGTCTGGGATGGAGCGCAGGAAGCTGATCAAGTCAAGATCGGTTGCAGCCGGTTGTGTTTCGAGCACAGGGAACGGCCAATCCGACCAAGGACACCGCAGGCTGACCTGTGGCTTAGCGGAAGCTACGGCAGAGATTTCTGTAGCCAATAAAGTGTTATATTCATCGCTATTCCTCGTCATGTCTGCCTGCAATGGGTTGCCAGAAAAGAATGGCAGTTTATCGAGGTCGGGCGAATTCGCGACCAGAACATTCTTAGCGCCAGAGAGGATCAAAGCTTCCACCGTGCCTCGGATATTGGCGGCAGCCAAAATGGGCAGATCATTCAATGTGGTCGGGGTGCCGCTGGAGCCGGTATAGGTTCCGGCACTTTTACCTGTATTGAGATAATAAAAAACGTCGTTCGGAAAAGCGGAGACGTAAAACAGAGTTGTGCTGGCGTCAAATGTTGGATTGATCATGGCATGGGCACTCAGTTGCGAAGCCATGCCGAGGCCGTTGAAGAGAGCAGAATAGACACCCACATCATTTTCTTGCCCCGAAGTCGAACCCCCGACGGCATGATTCGTTCCGCCACGCATCGATGCCTGAAAAGAAGTATCCCCGGGATTGAACAGTTGCCAGAGCTGCTCCACAGCAACCTTGCCATTGCTGTAGCGATTCTGGTCATGGGCGGGACGATGGGCCATGAGGCTTCCTTTCTCAGGCTGGAATGGCCCCAAGGAAACGTTGATCCTGTCCAGTTGTCACTGCGACCAACGGATCCAGCGTGGCTCTCAGGAAGTGACTGCAACGGATGGCTTCACTAGGAGCCTGTCGCGCATAGCCCACCCCCTACCCCCTGAACAATCGCCCCAAAATTCCCTCAGATCCCAGTGACAGCAAGCGATCTGGGCGATATAATGGGGCATGATCAAACCCAAAACCTTCCGCCCTTGGCAGCC
>JBKDSZ010000174.1:0-32129 GCA_046340375.1 Cyanobacteriota bacterium
AAGCTGGCGGCCAGATCCGCCAGGGGGAAGGCCCCCCCCGCCTCCCGCAGCTCTCGCACCTGGCGCCCGACCGCGCTCTTCAGGCCACTGAAGCTGAAGTCGTAGGGATGGAAGCCCCCGTCGGGCAGCGACACCCGGCCCTTGGGGAAGGCAAAGCGCGCCTCATCGCCGCCCCGAGCCGCGCGCTCGATCGCCGGACCCCCCGGATAGCCGAGTCCCAGGAGGCGCGCCACCTTGTCGAAGCACTCGCCTGCCGCGTCATCCCGGCTTCGACCGAGACGCTTGTAGCTCCCCGGCCGGTCCACCCGCAGGAGCTCGCTGTGGCCGCCGCTCACCAGCAACACCAGGTGGGGCATGGGGGGCGGGCCGCCCTCCAGCCAGGCGGAGCAGAGGTGGCCCTCCAGATGGTGCACCCCCAGGAACGGCTTGTCGTGCAGTCGCGCCAGGGTGCGCCCCATCACCGAACCCACCAGCAGAGCCCCCACCAGGCCGGGCGTCACCGTGGCGGCGACGGCGTCGATCGCCTCCATGCCCAGGCCGCTCTCCCGCTGCACCCGCGCGATCAGTCCCGGCAGGGCCTCCAGATGGCGCCGGGAGGCGATCTCCGGCACCACGCCCCCCCAGCGGGCATGTTCCTCCACCTGGGATGCCAAGGCGGAGGCGAGCACGCCTCCGTCGCTCACGATCGCGGCGGCGGACTCGTCACAACTTGTTTCGAGGGCCAGAACTGCCGGCATGGTCCCCTTCCCTCTCCCCTACTCTCCGCCTTGACATCTTGAACCGCGGCCCCGTCCATGCGCCGTCTTTTCTCCGTTCTCCTCACCGCCTTCCTTCTCTTTGGATGGGTTCCCGTGGCCCACGCCGACATCGGCGGGCTCACACCCTGCTCGGAAAACGTTCGCTTCCAGCAACGGGCCGGAGCCGCCAAGACCGATCAGGCCAAGGCCCGCTTCAAGCTCTACAGCCAGGCCCTCTGCGGCACCGATGGTCTGCCCCATCTGATCGTCGATGGTCGCTGGAGCCACGCGGGTGACTTCATCATTCCCGGCATCGCCTTCCTCTACATCGCCGGCTGCATTGGTTGGGCCGGCCGCGGCTACCTGATTGCCGTTCGCGGTGGCAAGGACGCCACCATGAAGGAGATCCAGATCGATCTGCCTCTGGCCTTCAAGAGCACCCTGGCCGCCGCCACCTGGCCCCTGGCCGCTCTGCGGGAATTCACGGGCGGCAAGTTGCTGGAAGCCGACAACAAGATCACCGTTTCGCCCCGCTGATCGCCCATCCGGCTCCCTTCCGATCCCCTCTCCTCCAGAACCCATGAAGAAATTCCTCACCACCGCTCCGGTCTTCGCCGCGATCTGGTTCACCCTGACCGCCGGAATCATGATCGAGTTCAATCGCTTCTTCCCCGATCTGTTGTTCCACCCCCTCTAGGCCATCGCTGCGGCTCGCCTCTTGCACGGCCTCCAGCGGAGGCCGTTTTTTTGGTCTCTCCTCAGCCTGCGCGACAGGCTCGCCGGCACCCCCGCCCTGCTCCCTCAGTCGCCGCCGGGCGCGAGGCCCATCAGCCGTTCCAGCTCCAGCCCCGCGGCCGTCAGGTCGTCATTGACCAGCACCGCGTCGAATTCCGCCGCAGCCGCCAGTTCCGCCCGGGCCCGTTCCAGCCGGCGTTGGATGGCCTCCTCCCCGTCGGTGCCCCGGCCCCGGATGCGCCGCTCCAGCTCCGCGAAGGAGGGAGGCGCCACAAAGATCTGCCGGCCGGCGGGAAAGGTGCGCCGCACCTGCCGGGCGCCCTCCACCTCGATCTCCAGCAGCACGGGCCGCCCGGCCGCCAGCTTCTCCTCCACAGCGACGCGGGGGGTGCCATAGCGATTGCCCGCGAAGGACGCCCACTCCAGAAAACCTCCGTCCGCCACCTGCCGCGCAAACCGTTCGGGCGAGAGGAAGAAATAGTGCGCGCCCGCCCCCTCCCCGGGCCGAGGGGAGCGGGTGGTGGCGGACACCGACAGCCACAGCTCGGGATGAACCGCCAGCAGGGCCCGCACCAGGGTGCCCTTGCCGACCCCGCTCGGGCCGGTGAGCACCGTGAGTTGACCGGAGGGCGTCAGGGGTGGCGGGCTGGCGGGCTGGGTCATCCGTTCAGTGGAAGCGGCTGTTCGCGGCTCGACAGCCATGGCCGCACAGTAGGGGTCAGACCGGAATCGCCCCCCCATGGGCCTACCCCTCCCCGCTTCGCGTCCGCAGCCGCTGGATGCCACCACCTTGCGTGCTCTGGTGAGCGAGCTCCGTGCCGTTGTGGTGCCCAGTCGCTTTGAGAAGGCCCAGCAGCCCGATGGCCAGACCCTGCAGCTGGCGGTGCGCCACCTTGGCGGCGTGCAGTGGTTGGAGCTCAGCTGGCTGGCGGAAGCGCCCCGCCTGCTGGCAATCCCCCCTCCGCCCCGGTGGGGGGAGGGGAGCACCCTGGCCACCCAGGTGCAGCATGCCCTCCGCGGCCTCGCCCTGGTGGCCCTGCGCCAGTCTGGGTGGGAGCGGGTGATCCGCTTCGACTTCGCGCCGCGCCCGGGGGAACCGCCCCGGCGCCAGCTCGTGCTGGAGGTGATGGGGCGCCACAGCAATCTGTTTCTCCTCAACGAGGCGGAGGAGGTGATCGCCCTCGCGCGACAGGTGCGGCCGGCCCAGTCGCGCTGGCGACCGATCGGCACCGGGGATCCCTACAGCCCTCCTCCGCCCCTGCGCGGCGAGGTGCCCCGCTCCGCAGAGTCGCGCGAAAGCTGGCGGCGTCGCCTGCTCACCCTCCCATTGCCCCTGGCCGAGGCGCTCCTCGACTCTTATCAGGGCCTCAGCCCATCACTGGTGCGTCAGCTCCTGGACGCTCCCGATGGCGGGGGTGTCGCCCTGCCGGCGGAGGAGCCGGTGGCGCGGCTTGAACCGGCCCAATGGGACCAGCTGTGGGTCCGGTGGCAGGCCTGGCTGTCGGCGGTGGAGCGAAACCGTTTCAGTCTCCGGAGGGATCCCCGGGGGGGCTGCCAATGCTGGAGCGTTGCGGATGGGGGTGCTGCCCTGCCTCCCCTGGCGCTCCATGGGGCCCTGGCCAGCGCCACCCGGGCCTGGCTCGACGCCCGACAGCTGGAGCGCCGCCGCGACACCCTGCGCCACCGCCTGGAGCGACTGGCGGACCGGGAGCAGCGTCAGATGGGGGAGCAGGAGGCCCTGCTGACGGCCGCCGCGGGCAGCGACGACCTGCAACGGCAGGCCGATGCCCTTCTCTGCTTCCCCTCCCCCACCAAGGACCAGATCCAGGAGGCCCAGGCGCTCTACAAGCGGGCGCGCAAGCAACGGCGCTCGATCGCGGTCCTTCAACCCCGCCTGGAGACCCATCGGCGACGGCTTGCCTGGTTGGAGGAGGCCCGGGTTTATGTCGACCAGGCCGATCAAGTCGCGCCGTTGGACGCCCTGGAGGAGGATCTGCTCGCGCTGGAGCCCCGCTCCCGATCTGCGGCGCGACAGGCCACCCGCGCCCGGGGCCGGGGGGAGAGCGGGGGGGAGGCGCCCCGTCCCCTGGAACTCCGTTCCCCCTCGGGTTTGTGCCTGCAGGTGGGGCGCAACCATCGCCAGAACGCCTGGATCAGCCTGCGGCAGGCCCGGCGCGGCGATCTGTGGTTCCATGCCCAGGAGGTGCCCGGGAGCCATGTGGTGCTCAAGGCCTCGGCCGGCGCGGTGGAGGAGGCCGACCTGGCGGCGGCGGCGGATCTGGCCGCCCATTTCAGCCGTGGGAGGGGCAATGCCCGCGTGCCGGTGGTGATGGTGCCGGTGGAGGCGCTGCAGCGGATCCCGGGGGCTGAGGAGGGCACGGTGCGCCATCGCGGCGGGCGGATTCTCTGGGGGCAACCGGATCGGGCCCTGGCCCTGCTGGTGGCTTCCTAAGCTCGGCGAGTGACGTCCCCCACCCAGGCCAATCCCCCCTCCGACGCTGCGGAGTCGTCCCTCTTCGCCGACGACGAATGTCCCGGCGACGTGGAGATGAGCTTTGTGGACCACCTGGAGTAGCTGCGTCGCCGGCTCCTGCGCAGCCTTTTGGTGCTCGTGCTGGCCGCGGCGGGGGCCGTGGTGGTGGTGCGTCCCCTGGTGCGACTGCTGGAGCAGCCGGCGGCAGGCATCCGCTTTCTGCAGCTCGCGCCCGGCGAGTTCTTCTTTGTGTCCCTCAAGGTGGCCGGCTATGCGGGCCTGGTTCTCGCCCTGCCCTGGTGGTTGTTTGAGGGTCTGGCCTTCGTGCTGCCCGGCCTCACCCGCCGGGAGCGGCGCCTACTGGCGCCAGCGGTGGCGGGCTCCAGCGTGTTGTTCTTTGCCGGCCTCGCCTTCGCCTGGTGGGCCCTGGTGCCCGCCGCCCTGCGGTTCCTTGTGAGCTACGGAGCGGATGTGGTGGAGCCGTTGTGGTCGATCGAGCGCTATCTCGACTTTGTGCTGCTGTTGATGGTGGCCACGGCCCTGGCCTTCCAGTTGCCTGTGCTGCAGCTCGTGCTGGGGGCCCTCGGCCTGATCGATGCCCGCACCATGCTGGGGGCCTGGCGCTGGGTGGTGCTGGCCAGCGCCTTGGCCGGCGCCGTGCTGACCCCCTCCACCGATCCGATCACGATGCTGCTGCTCTCCGGGGCGATCACCGCTCTCTATCTGGTCGGGGTGGCCTTGGTGGCGCTGGGACAGCCACGGCAGGGGGCCGGATCCTCCGCCGGGGCTTAGAGCAGGAACTCCGCAGCCCGGGCTCCCTGGATGGTCAGCGCCAGGGAGAGGGCCCGACCCATGCGCGGTTTGTCGCGGGTGGTCTGGAGCCAATGGCGCACCTGCTCGGCGGCGCCTAGGTCATTCAGGGTGGCCGCCATCTCTTCCAGCCGCTCGCCGTACCCCCGGGCCGTCAGCGGAAACGACTGCTGCTCCAGGTGGCCCCACATCACTTGGAAGTAGAGGCGCCCCTGGCGCTGCACCAGCCGCAGGTCGTAGGACACGCGCCAACGCTCGCGCAACAGCTGCATCAGCTCCGTGGCCGTGAGGGCCACTCCGGGCTCGGCCACGGAAGAGGATCAAGGGGGGCTCCATTCTGAAGGGCGTTCCTTCGAACCATGAAGGCTTCCGTCCGAGCGGGCCGGCCGGGCCCGGCGGTGGCCAGACACAGTTCATAATGGCTGGGCCATGCCTGACGTCTCCGGAACGGCCAGATGACTCAGTTTCCCGCAACTTCCCCTGGTGGTGACGTGCCCGGCATGGGTCGCCGGCAGTTCATGAATCTGCTCACCTTCGGCACCATCACCGGCGTCACCCTCGGGGCGCTCTACCCGGTGGTGAGCTACTTCATCCCTCCCCGGGCGGCGGGCTCCGGTGGCGGCACCACCGCCAAGGATGAGTTGGGCAACACCGTGACCGCCAGCGGCTGGCTCTCGACCCACAAAGAAGGCGATCGCAGCCTGGTGCAGGGTCTGAAGGGCGATCCCACCTATCTCATCGTGGAGGGGCCGGAGGCGATCGGCTCCTATGGCATCAACGCGATCTGCACCCACCTGGGCTGTGTGGTGCCCTGGAACAGCGGCGCCAACAAGTTCATGTGCCCCTGCCACGGCAGCCAATACGACGCCACCGGCAAGGTGGTGCGGGGGCCCGCTCCCCTGTCCCTGGCCCTGGCTCACGTTTCCGTGGAGAACGACACGGTCTTCGTCAGCCAGTGGGCGGAAACCGATTTCCGCACCGGCGAATCCCCTTGGTGGGCCTGACGTCCCGCCGTCCCGATCCCCTTCTGCCCGTCCGCTTGTCCGCTCTCGCCGTTTTCCCCATGCGTCGTTCCCTTCAGGCCCTCTTCGGCAGCCTTGTCTCCCTTTCCCTGGCTCTCGGCGTTCTCCTCGGGGGAGCCAGCCCCAGCTTGGCTTATCCCTTCTGGGCGCAACAGAACTACGCCAGCCCCCGGGAAGCCACCGGCAAGTTGGTGTGCGCCAACTGCCACCTCGCCAAGAAGCTCACCCGCGTCGAGGTGCCCCAGGCGGTCTTCCCCGACACAGTGTTCAAGGCGGAAGTCAAGATTCCTTACGACGCCTCCGTCAAGCAGGTGTCGGGCGACGGGAGCCCCACCGGTCTGAACGTGGGAGCGGTGGTGATGTTGCCGGAGGGCTTCACCCTGGCGCCGCCGGAGCGTCTGAGCGAGGAGCTGAAAGAGGAAACCGCCGGCATCTACTACACCCAATACAGCGACAGCCAACCCAACATTCTGCTGGTCGGCCCCCTGCCTGGTGAGCAGCACCAGAGCATCGTCTTCCCGGTACTCTCCCCCGATCCCGCCACCGACAGCGCGATCCATTTCGGCAAATATCAGCTTCATGTGGGCGGCAATCGCGGTCGGGGTCAGGTGTATCCCACCGGTGAGAAGAGCAACAACGGTGTCTTCACCGCTCCCGCCACCGGCACCATCGCCGCGATCACGGAAGATGAGAAAGGTGCCCATGTGGTGGAGATCAGCAAGGCCGATGGCGAAACCGTCAGCGAAACCGTGCCCGCTGGTCCCACCCTCCTGGTGAAGGCCGGTGATGCGGTGGAGGCTGGTGCGGCCCTCACCAACGATCCCAACGTCGGAGGGTTTGGCCAGGTGGATGCGGAAGTGGTGCTCCAAAATCCCGTGCGCATCTATGGCCTGCTGGCCTTCCTGGCCGCTGTGGCTCTGGCCCAGATTCTGTTGGTGCTGAAGGAGCGCCAGGTGGAGAAAGTGCAGGCGGCTGAGGGGATCGTCTGAACCCCGCATCCATGGCTCTGGCTGTGTTCACCTCCCCCGGGCCCCAGCTGCAGCTGGTGCTTTTTTCCCTGCGTTGGGATGGGCTGCTGATTGCCACAGCCGTGGTGATGGGCCTCAACCTGGCCCGGCGTCTGGCCCGCCGCCGGGAGATTGATCCCAACCTGGTGAGTGATCTGCTGCCAATACTGGTTCTTGGCGCGATCCTGGGTGCTCGCCTTTACTACGTCTTGCTCGAATGGCGCCAATACAGCGGCCAATGGGGCGAGATCGTGGCGATCTGGCATGGGGGCATCGCCATCCATGGTGCCCTGCTGGGAGGGACCCTGGCCACGATTCTCTTCTGCCGCTGGCGCCGTCAGCCCTTCTGGCCCCTGCTCGATGTGCTCCTGCCGGCGGTGGCGCTGGGGCAGGCCATCGGCCGCTGGGGCAATTTCTTCAATTCCGAAGCCTTCGGCCTCCCCACCAACCTCCCCTGGCGGCTCACCATCCCACCGGCCCACCGTCCGCCCCAGTTCCTGGAGCAGGCCACCTTCCACCCCACTTTTCTGTATGAGTCGCTCTGGAATCTCGGGGTCTGCGGCCTGCTGCTGGTTCTGTTCCGCCTGGCCTCCCGAGGGCGTCTCGATCTGAGGCCCGGCGCGTTGAGCTGCGTGTACCTGATCGCTTACAGCAGCGGGAGGTTCTGGATCGAGGGCCTGCGGCTGGATCCCCTCTGCCTCTTCTCCCTTCCTCCCTTCTGCAGCGGTGGTCTGCGCATGGCACAGCTGGTGAGCCTGTTTCTGATCCTTCTGGGCGTCCTGGGGCTCTGGTGGCTCTACCAGCGCCGCCTTGCTTTGCCCGATCCCGCCGGTGTCTCCTCATGAGTGATGCAACACTCCCTCCCGTTCAGATCGTCGGCGCCGGCCCCGGGGCACCTGATCTGCTCACCCTGCGGGCTGCGGCCGCGCTGCAACAGGCTGAGGCCCTCATCTGGACCGACTCGCTCGTCAATCCCCGCATCGCCGATCTGGCCCCCCCCGACTGCGAACGGCTTCGCACCAGCAGCCTGACCCTGGAGGAGGTGATCGACGCCGTGGTGGAGCGAGCCCGGGCCGGCCGCCGTGTTGTGCGCCTCCACGACGGGGATCCCTGCCTGTACGGCGCCCTGGCGGAACAGATCACGCGCCTGGCGGACGCGGGACTGGCCGTGGAGGTGGTCCCGGGGCTGAGTGCGTATCAGGCCACGGCCGCCGCCTTGGGCAGCGAACTCACGCTGCCGGGCGTGGTGCAAACCATCGTGCTCAGCCGTGCCGGTGGTCGCACGGGGATGCCCGAGACGGAGGCGCTGGCACGCCTGGCCTCCTTGCGCGCCAGCCTCTGCCTGTATCTCAGCGCCCGCCATGTGGAGGAGGTGGAGGCCGAGCTGCTGGCCCACTATCCCGCCGACACGCCGGTGGCCATCGGCTATCGGGTGAGCTGGCCGGACCAGTGGTTGCGCCTGGTGCCCCTGCGGGAGATGGCCGCCACCAGTCGGGAACGGGGCCTGATCCGCACCACCCTCTACATCGTCAGTCCCGCTTTGGCCGGGGCCGGCCCCGAGCGGTCAAAGCTCTATTCCGCCTCCCACAACCACCTCTTTCGCGGGGGAGCCTGATCCGCCGCCCATCGCCTGAAACGTCCGTCCCGTCACCGTGTCCGATTCCGCCCTCCCTTCGCCCCATCCCGCTTTCCGTTGCCTGGATCAGGCCCTGTTCGACGCCGTGGCCGCCGAGGCACGCCACTCCCCCCGCCTGCGCCGCAACCACAACCTTCATGCGGAACCGGATCTGGTGCAGCGGTTTCTGAACGTGTTGCAACCGGGCACCTACGTGCGTCCCCATCGGCACCTGCGCCAGCCCCCCGAAGCTGGTTTTGAGTGCTTCGTGGTGTTGCAGGGAGCCCTGGGGCTGTTGCTGCTGGACGAGGCCGGAGAGGTGGGTGATCAGGTGCGGTTGGAGGCCGGAGGACCGGTGCGCGGCGTGGAGCTGGAGGGAGGTCGCTTTCACACCCTCGTGGCGCTCTCTGCCGACACGGTGATGTTTGAGATCAAGCAGGGTCCCTATCAGCCCTCCAGCGACAAGGACTTTCTTCCTTCCTTTCCCGCGGAGGGCACGCCGGAGGCGGCGGCCCTGGAAGCGCAATGGCGGGCCCGTTTTCCCTAACCCCCGGCCATCCGTTCCGAGAGGGCGGCGCGACGACAGAACCCGCAGGTGCCCCAGAGGGCCATCTCCCCCGTGGGGGCCGGTCGTCCGCAGGCGGGGCAGTCGGCCAGCCCGTGGATGTCACTGCGGCTGGGATGGCGCGCCCAGACCTCGGCTTCAACGCTGCCGGCATCCGGGGGCAGGGGCGGGGCGTGGTGCTGGCAGACCCGCACCTCCCGCACCGGAAACCCTGCGCCCCTCAGGGCCCCGAGCAATTGGTGGCGGGTGTACTGGAGGCCCTGCAGCCAGGGCCCCGGCGCCGCTCCCACCGTGAGAACTCCCCCCACGAGGGAGAGGGGGCGGCAATGGGGAGCCAGCTGGGGACCGGCCAGACGGGGCCAGGCCTGCCAGAGCGCCGCCAGATGACCGTCGCGCCGCCACCGCTGTTGCAGATCCGCCAGACAGGCCTGGAGGCCCACCGCCGGGGCGGGGGGGGGCGGGAGCAGGAAGGAAACGTTGCCCACCTTCCGACTGGCTGGTGGGTTGTCCGGCGCGCCAGGCGAGCGGCGAAGTCCTCTCCTGGGGGATCGATCGGCGGCCATGGCACTTGGACGCGGGGTACGGCAACCACCTGGACTGGAAGGGAGCAGGTGGCGATAACTTCAGTATGGTATTAATCCCCCCGCCCCGCTCCATGGGCTTTTTTGATCGGCTCAGCCGTCTGCTTCGCGCCAACCTCAACGATCTGGTGAGCAAGGCGGAGGATCCCGCCAAGATTCTTGACCAATCCGTGGCCGACATGCAGGCCGACCTGGTGAAGTTGCGCCAGGCGGTGGCGACCGCGATCGCCAGCCAGCGCCGTCTGCAGAACCAGGCCGAGCAGGCCGATGCCCAGGCCAAGGCCTGGTATCAGCGGGCGGAACAGGCTCTGCAGAAGGGAGAGGAGACGCTGGCCCGTGAGGCTCTGTCGCGTCGCAAGACCTACCAGGACACAGCCACCGCCCTCACCACTCAGGTGACCAGCCACTCGGGCCAGGTCGAAACCCTCAAGCGCAGCCTCACGGCCCTGGAGGGCAAGATCGCCGAGGCGCGCACCAAGAAGGAGATGCTCAAGGCCCGGGCCCAGGCCGCCCAGGCCCAGGAGCAGTTGCAGACCGCCGTCAGCAACCTCGGCACCAACACCTCCATGGCGGCATTTGACCAGATGGAGGAGAAGGTGCTGAACCTGGAGGCGCGCAGTCAGGCCGCCGCCGAACTGGCCGGAGCCGATCTGGAATCCCAGTTCGCCGCCCTGGAGGGAACGGATGTGGATGAGGAGCTGGCGGCTCTGAAGCAACGGATGGAAGGAGGTCAGACGCCGATCCAGCTGCCGGCGGCCAATGGCCCCGCTCCCCAGCTCGAACCGGTGAAGGCCGCGGAAGTGGATGCCGAACTGCTGGAGCTGAAGCGCTCGATTGACAAGCTCTGAACCACGGTCGCCCAAGTGGCAACTAAACTCAGGGAGTCATTCTTTATTGCCAAAGAGGGATTGCATGGGTTCTCAAAATGTCGTGAATATCGATTCCGACTCCGCTCTGAGAGCTGCCGTCGAGGCAGCTCCCGCCCTGTTGCTCGATGTGTGGGCTCCTTGGTGCGGACCCTGTCGGTTGATGGCGCCTGTGATGGAGGAGATGGCGGATCGCTACGGCGAGCGGCTTGTGGTGGCAAAGTTCAAGGCGTTGGATGATGACCCGACCGTGGAGAGGTTGGAGGTGAAGGGGCTGCCCACGCTGATCCTCTACATCAAGGCTGAGGAAGTGGCTCGCCACGAAGGGGTGCTTACTCGTCAGCAGATGCAGATAATGGTTGATTCCTGGCTTTGAGGCGTGGGCAAACAAAAGAAGCCCCCCCACCCTGGAGCAGGCAGGGTGGGGGGGCTTCTCGCTGTGGAATTGGCTGAATGATTTCAAAGAACTGTGACAATTTGCATCGATTGACAAACAATTTCTGCGGTGCATTCGGGAAGTTTTACTTTGATGAGCATGCGTGCTTCCGCAAGCCACCTCCCTGATGCCAAGCTCCGCTGGTCAAGACAAGGTTCTTGTTGTCCCCATTCACGTCTCCGTTCTTCGATCTGGCGGAGTTGTCGAATCAACGCTCGGTGCCAGAGCCAACTTTTCCAGGCTTCCACATTGCGATGAGACGTTTAATATTGTCCAATATGGACCATTTACCAGTGACAAGCTCCTTGAAGAGACCACGGCGTACCTCACGCAAGGGGTTCATCTTCATTGGACGATGCCCGAGGCCCTCAGGACGCTGAGAAGGCCGTCGGAGGAAGAGGAACAGGCAGGACCGATGGAGGAAGCGCTGACGCTGCCCAATCGCTGGCGAGTGACCCGCACAATCCATGCTGTCTCGGGTTCGCGATCCACGTCTTGGATTATTGAAAGCAATCGTTTGAACAAAACGGATCCAAGGGAAAGAATCTGGCCTGCGACGGTCACCGTTCCTGTTCACCCTGAGGACGCCTTTACAAGCAATGACGCAAATGCTTCCGACGAATCCAATCTAGGAAGTATGCAGAACTATCGTTATCTTGGTCAAGTATTTAATGCCGAGAAGTGGAGTGAACGGCAGGGAGAATTTGTTGTTATCGATGAAGAAAATCCAATGAATAATCAAGAATATCTCTATCAACTTCGGCCAGACTCCTCGACGCGAATGTTGAAGCGACGCAATTGGCCAGCATCGCGCCAATTGAAGCAAAAGACTGATTTACAGAAACGAACCACTCCTTACGATTTAACGATTGTTGGTTATGGTGATTTAGATTTCACATCATTTTATCCCAACTGCTCGAGCGTATTCGGATTTTGTGACACTATCACTGAACTCCGAAAGGCTAAATTCATGCCCCAAACAGAAACTCTCAGCTACAGTGTCATCGGCTGGTATCGGGAGGATGATAAAGATCCACTGACTAGACAAAGCTTTTCTTTCTTCAAGTCCACTGTTCTGCAGCTTGATGGCAATGGATCAATCGATATCGAGGCCCATCCCAATCCAGTAGATTCAATCAGTGTTGGCATTTGGGCGAAAAGCGCCACAGAGGCCTGGAATGCGGATGGATGCTTGATCTCTAAGGAAGATGCATTTATTCTTCATCCGCATAGAAATGAAAGAACCTTCTCCTTCTACGTCAATGTCGAAGGCTGGAAATCTGTCACCTACAAGCCGCCCGAGAATTTTGATTTAAAACAGTGGCATCATTACTTGGCCACATACGATGGAAGTGTTTTAATTCTTTATATCGATGCTCAGGAGTGCTGCCGTGCTTCTGTTGTTGGTCCGATTGCCAACGTCAAAACAGCTTTGCACGTTGGTCAAGATAATCGATACCCTGATCGATTCTTTAAGGGGCAGCTTGCCCATGCCTGTATCTGGCGCAGAGCATTGAGTGCAGCAGAAATTCAATCCTATCAGCTATGTCCACCTTTGGGAGAGGAAGCTGATTTGTTGGGATACTACCCCCTTAATCAGTTCATCACAACCTCAGACATCGCGACGGTGTCAAATCTTGCTCTGGTTTCCAATAAACAGGCTGCTTGCCCCATTGGAAGGGTGACAAATGGAAGTATTGTAACGAGTAATTCGATTCCTGTTGCCTGCAATAACATCGCTGACAGAAAAGCCTTCGAACAGTATCAGCATTCAGGCTTGAAGCTTGATGAGGAGGAAACTGGCTGCTACAATTCAGAGTTTGAATGGTTTTTCAAGTCTATAGATCGCATTCAACCTGTCGCGAGTCTTTATCACGGAATCGTAGAAAGCTTTAACTATAATCCCAGCCAAAGTTATGATATTCCCAATGAACTTAGGCAAGCCAAGCATGATATTGTCATAGGCAATAATACGGCGGAAGCTTTTTCAGCCCTTCTGGCTGCAAGGCTGCGGAATGGTAAGTATGAATCCATTCTGAATGCATTGCAAATGAATATTCTTGCTGATCTTGATAAACCTGGGGGTGCGCTTGCCGTTGAACGTCAACTTCATGCAGCGCGCTTCAGTCCAGCCGTGCAAGGTCAAACATGGGAGCTTGCTGCCATCAAGGATCAAGAAGCTTCACGGCTTGGCAGCAGGGCAAGCCAAGCAGCGGAAACCCTCCCGAAGTTGGCATCAGAGGTGATTGAACTCGTTAATCAGTTGAATGAGTTGGAGCTTGGTCTGAAACATTATGAGTTGCAACTGACTGGAGCCCAAAGTCAGTTAATGGCAGATTGGCGCAAGTTTCTCTATGCCAATTATACGTCTCAAGATGATCTGCTCAAGGGCGCTCCCCTTCAGCTTTGGCTGGAGGAAAAAAGGAAACAGAATGTCATCCTTGCCATGGATAGTGTCCTGAATGCCTCAATGGATCAATGGCAGACATTGACCCTCGAGAAAGAAGCACGAGTGGCACAAATCGAAGTGCTAAAAGCAAGTATTCAAGACTATTTGAAAGTTACTGCCGCCACTCTGGTCACACCGGAAGGTGTTGTTGATCGAGGCGTACTAAGCAACTATTTTGAGTTGACAGCTAGATCAACGTCTGCGTCCACCTACTATCAAGCTAATGAGGCGTGTATTTTGTTGGCAGGGCAAGCCTTGGAAATGCCGCCAAGCTACCGCGATTGCTCGGATCGCAATGATGGATTTCTCGAATGTGCAGTTGATCTTCCAATCAACCTACCAGCCAGTGATGAGTTCATCCCAAAAGAATCAATCGCTTTACCTGCAGAATCCTTTGATAAGGCAGCAGGCTTACCCCTGGCATCATATATACAAGCTCTTGAAAAACTTGCTTGTCTGGTTGCAAATAATAAACAACCATTTAATGTCTGCTCCCCTCAAATTATGGTAACAAAGAGGGAAGAAATTGAACACTGCTGGTTTCCTCTGCTGATGGATTGGGAGGCAAGAGTGCGCCCTCTGAAGTTCCCAGCATCTCGGAATAATCTCTTGGTCTATGAGGCAGACGAACTCACGAAAAAGTTTAACTGGAATCCAGAAGCTACAGATCTCAAAGAAAATCGCTTCCCAGACATCTTGGCTAGCCAGCCAGAAACTTTACTGATCAAGAACCGTCTGCAACTCGCCGCTGGTGTGTCGGTGTCTTTGCAAAATCAACTGAATATCCTTCTCGAAAAGATGGATGATCCAAACTCTCAACTCTCACAAGAGTTAAAAAAGTTAAGCCTTGAGCTTTCCGGAATGAAGATACTGTCTCAAGTCTTGGCTGGTTTTAATCAGGCATTGCTCATGCGTGAAGAGACCATGCAACTTGCCGTTTGGGATCCCATTTTCGAAACGGAATCAGATGCAATGCGTGTGAAGAATGTACAAAGCGCCGTCGCTGCTGAGACCTCATTAGGGGAGCTTGCCTCGGGCATATTCTGCCCATTGCGAGCTGGAAGGATGCAGATAGCGATCAAAGTTATCGACTGCTTTGGCCGAGTCTTGGAATTGCAGCAAAGCACAGCTCAGGATGAGCAGATTCGCCAGGGATTCATCGTTGCCCAAAGTCTAATTCCCGCCGATCCAGATGTATCTCTTAACCGTTATGTTGATCTCCCCCCTCGTCTCGTGCCACCGTCGCGCCTGCATTTCAATTGGATCTGCCCGCAGACGCTGAAACGATTTGTTAACAGTCAGGATGTGAACCCTATCCTGGGGTGGGTGATTTATAACTATCTTGAGAACAGCCTCGATATTTATGATGCCAATGGAAAGTCAATAGGGTCGATTTTTGTCGTGGAACGCGATGGTACATTGCAGCTCCTCACTCAAGGCCAGCCAGGGTCGCCAAATTGGACGCAACCCATGGCAACGGCAAATCAAATCCTCGCCGATATTGTGGCCATGCTTTCCCAGCAAAGTGCGTCCTATCTGCAAGCATTCTTTACGATGTTGAATAATGCCACGCTGCTCACTCCAAGCGAGGTGGGAAATTCCAGCAATGTGTCTGTTTTGTTAGGCAAACCGTTGGCTTTGGTCAGCGCTTATCTGAGGCTGGAATGCAATGGCAACTCCTTCCCGCTCTCTCAGGGCTGGCAAGAAATCAAAGCCTCTTCAGACACGTATCCTGCGGTCAACATGCTCAAAGCACGAAATGGGCAGGTATTGAATGAGATTAGATGTCCGATACGGTTGGGCCAAGAGAATAGCGTTGACGATGGTTTGGTTGGCTTCTTCAAGCATGGTGGGAGTCGTGAGGGGTATCGAATCGATACGAGCTGCTTCTATTCGCAGAGTGCTCTCTCATCAGCAAGCATGTCCAGCAGTGGTGCCAAGATCGTCCAACCGAAGATCGATGATCTGGTTTTAACCACTGATCCGAACCATTCTCAGCTTGTGACCATGTTGATTGACCCCTTTAAGCAGGTGCATCTTACGAGTGGATTGTTACCCGTTCAATCTTTGCAGTTGTCAAAGGACTATCTATCTGATGCGATTGAAAATATGAAATCAACATTTTTGCTGACACCGATTATCGGTCCTCCTAGCTTTATTGATGTTGAACCTGAGCCAGGCGCTGCGAATCTTCCACAGATGCCAGTTGTGCGCAAGCTACCAATGCCAACTCCAAGCGTCACTTTGAGCAATGGAACCTGGGGTTGGTTGCAACCAGAAGGAACGTCCCTGAATACAGACGTCACTTGGGAGGAATATGAACCTACAGATCTTTCTTGCGAAGTAGGAGTCAATTTCTCGCCGCAAATCATCCATGAGGGCTGGCTGGTCCTCAGCCATGCCAGCCAACAAAAGTCCCATGCTCAGTCGCGTTCGTCATCCAGTCAATTTATTCCCCCTGAGCCGGTCAGTCCCGTCGAAGTCTTTTGCGAGGTCAATCCAGATGCCACGGACACGATGCCCTGAACCACCGTAGCCATAGCTACAGCCCTTCTCCATTCCCCTTTCGTTCACTTTTTGTTTCCATGAACACCTCTTCCTCCTTGAGCTTCTGCATTCGCAATCTGCATATGGCAGGTATTGCGGCTACTTCCAGAGGCGCGAGGGCCGCAACAGATACAGATCCCTATAGCTTGTTGTACAAGGGACTTGCAGAGGGTGAACGCTCCAAGAATGATTGCCATATTGTCCTGAAGAATATATCAGACAAGGCCATTGAAATTTCAGAGGCCTTCACAGTTGAGCTTTCTTGGAGCAGGCTTCTCAATAACTCAGCGGCTGAACAGGCCATTCAGATGTCTGATCTGCAGGCCACGGCTCAGAGTCAAAGCCAATGGTCCATCAAATGGATCTCTTCACGTCGAGTCCGATTTTGGCAACTGACAGCCAAGGAAGCCATTCGTCTCAATCCTGGATCAGAGCTCGCCTTTCTGGCTCAGAACATCAAGGCAGAAGGAGCATTAACGTCGAATAACGATGACAGCAGCCACTTAACGTTCACATGCAAACAATCTCCTGAAAGCTCTTCGCCAGACTTGTCAAGCTACGCGGCTCCTGTGAGCCTGAAAAGGCTGGATGTCAGTCAAGATCAAGAGACATTACCTATTGATGCGGCGTTCACGGCACCGAAGTACCCCGAAGGACCTAATGCGTGGAATGTCCGCCAAAACCAATTGCAATTGTTCCATCCGTCCAAACGTGATAATGAAGTTTATTGTAATACTATTAAGGCTTTAATTGAGTCTCGTCTTGGTTTTTGTATTCGCAATCCGTCTGGATCATCTCTTCAGCCGAAGAGTGCAACTGCTGATCCGCGCTTTGTAGTCACCATGGCCTATGGAAACAATGTGCGAGCCCTCAGCAGACGAGAAGATTACCTTCCCTTTGAAAAGGCTATTCAATTTAATGGATCTACGGACTACATTGAGGTCCCAGCCCATACCAATCCAACGCATGCGATCACCGTTGCGATCTGGGCTAAAAATGCTAATGAGCTGTGGGGTAGTTGGGGTGGACAACTGATTTGCAAGCGGGATGCTTTCATTCTCCATGGAACAAAGAATTCCAAGAGACTAGAGTGTTATATCTTCCTGTCAGATGTCGGCTGGAAATCTGTCTCGTTCACACCTCCCGAATCTTTTAGCCTTAGAGACTGGCACCATTATGCGCTAACTTATGACGGTAATGACTTGGTTCTATATATAGATGCCTCAGAATGTGCAAAACTTTCATGCGTCGGAACTCTCGCTAATCCCAATGTCAGCATGTATTTTGCCAAGGATCCCGCAGCTGGAGAAAATGGATATCTCAATGGTCAACTGGCCATGGCTAGCCTACTTGCCAAGGCTTGTTCTGAAGGCGAGTTGCAACAGCTTATGGACAATCAATGGGATGGGTTTGTCAATGATGTGGTTGGTTCCTATCCATTAAACCTTCTCAATTTGGATGAAACAGAGCCAAAGGTTTTAGACTTATCCGCCAATCAATTCCATGGTGTGGTGAGAGGTCATCCAACGATTACGCAAGTTTCTGCCAACAGACCAGGCCACAATAGCGGATACTTCCAGGGCGTTAAATTGACATTGGATGGGATGGACAACAATAGCCAGCCGATAGACGACCTTACTGGTATTGCATTTACCCAGACAGAGACCAACAGCGCTGGAATAAAGACATGGACCTTGCGGCCCCTCGATAAAACGACTGTTCTCGAAAGTCGCCACAGATTACGGGTTGTTTTCGATGGGATCTGCCCGGACAATACTCCTGGCGAAGCATTAATTACGATTGCTTACTATGATATAAAGGGATATAAGGATGGGTATACAACCCTCCTTGCGACAAAGAGTAAGCCAACCCCATACAAGATCTCACCACAACAAACATTAGATCTTGATCTTTTGAATCCCTACGCTGGCCTTGAATTGAACTTGCAATTCTTTGGCCTTGATAAGGTGAGCCTCTACAGGACAAGCAACGGTCAGAAGCTTGTGCAACCTGACGACTATCCAGCTGTTCTGCGCGATTATAAGCTGACGTTTAATGATAATCAGTTGTGGCAGGACCAGGAGCTGATGGCTGAATACTCAACTCAGGCAGGCGAAACAACAACATTTAAGTTGGCGAATATCAGGTACAAAGGTGCTTTTGGCGTGGAATGGCGAAAAAAAATATACCATTCCAATTGGGTTCAACTTCAGCAGCCTATTCATGCAATAAACTCTGTTGATGTCTACTATACACAAGGCCCAGTTCAAAAAACCGTCATTGTAGCCGATTCCCCTCCCAAGTATGATGCTGGGGTCAACAGGTATAGTCTTCAATTTGAACAGGGCATGTGGAAGTTAGTATTGGAAGTTATCCAAGCTCGATGGTGGCAGCCAAGCGAAAGGCTTTTCACAAGTACCAATGGGATCTCCTGGTATCAGTATCCGCCTAGTACTCGACCAGGAAGGTATGTACGTAATAAAAAAGGCGGTGGTTACTTTCTGCTTGAGAACATTCGATTTGATGACAGCGGTGCAGCTCAATTCACCATTAAAAATATGGAGATTTATACAAGAACTGGCTTGCGGAGGATCGACTTGGAAGGGTCAGTGCGAAATGTTAACGGAAAACCCGTCTTGGATTCAATTTTCCTCCGTCGACTGTCTACCCAGGACGGCTGGGAATGTGATTCGTATTGTTCATATTCTTTTGACTATCCCGTGGTTAATGGCATAAATCGTCCACGGCCACTCCGTGAGTACAGCTATAGCAAATCCGATGATGCCGATCATTCTTCTCTTCGCAAAGAGGAATACGGAAGCCAAGACCTGGCTCAGAAAGCCGCAGATCATGTCTATGGTGGGTATGATTTCTTCTATAAAGATGGCGTCTTGATTGAATCCACAGAGTTGTGCTATATGTACCCGGATAATGACCTGCCTCCCCCTGCCAATATTCGCTCTGAACGAACTTTAGAACATCAAGATTGGCAAAGCGAATCCCGCCTGAACCGTGATCTCAGCACCATGACACTGGATCAAGCCAATTTTGATGCTGTCGATCTGCAAGGATCCAACCTTGCCTTCGCGTCGTTCGTGAACGCTTCCATGCAGGGAGCCAAGCTGGTTCAGGTCGATGGCACTTCTGCCAAATTTTGCGGGGCCAACTTGGTGGAAGCTCAATTGAATTATGGTAAGTTTGAACAGGCAATCTTTGATGATGCCAATCTCACGGATGCCAGCTTCCTTGGCGCCAATCTCACCGATGCTCGCTTCATCGGTGCCAATCTCACAGGTACCAGCTTTGACGCAGCCCTTTTGGACGGTGCCCAGTTCGGTATGAATTCGGGCTTGTCAGAGGATCAGCTCCAAACTTTGCGTCTTCGCGGCGCTGTGATCATCGACTAATCCTTAAACTATGTTTTGACTGCTTGCCGCAGCCGACAGCTGCGGCTTTTTTTTCAGGTGGCTTAAGGGGGGGCTTTGCCTTCTAGCCAAAATACAGCCAAGACCTTTGCAGACAGCCAAACAAAACGGGCAGGTCATTCTGACCTGCCCGTGCATCCGTTTACACTCTCATTTATAACGTGAATACGATCTTGATCATTGGGCTGGCAAGCGATGATCAAGATTCTGTGGACTGCCCTTCAAGAGTCACCTGTCGATTTTCAGCTGTGGCGATAAAATCAACAGTTGGAGTCCCACTGATCATTTGAAAAGCAAAATCTGCGGCAGTAAACTGATCTTTCCTCTTGTCAACAGCGGACGCCAATAGGCTTACTAATGATTGGATGGAGATCACATCCTTGTTGTCGCCATTGATGATTCGGAATGGAATATTAACGCTTGATCCTTCGATTATCTTTATTCGAGACGTGTCTGAACTGTCTACACATCGCAGTGGCGATTTCACAAATGTGTCATTAGGCAGATCGACTTTGAAGTGTAGCTCTTCTGCACCAACTGAAAATCGAATCGTCTGAAGCACACCTTTGCAAAGAAATAGCATGATGTTTTTGCCAATCTTCTCGAAGTGCAAGGTCTCTAGTGGAATAAGCTTCTTCCTGTCTGTATTGGCAAATGCTTGCACGGCAATGCCTGGAAAATCATCAACCACGCTGGAATGCAAAAGACAACCTGTGATGGCTCCATCATCAAAGAAGTCTCGGGGTCGAAGGCGCTGAGGCAAATTAAGATATTTTGCGCGATAGGAACTACTGATGCTTGCTGTTTCTGTTTTGTAATATTCTAAATTCCGCGAGTCCAATGAGCGAATACTGCTATTATTGCGTCCTATGCTTAAAACTCCATCGCGGAGACAGTGACACCAGTTGTGATCAAGGTGAAAAAATCGCAACGATTCATAAGGAAGCATTCGCTCATCGGGTACTAAGTAATTGTAAGGAACACCTTGGAATAAGCTTATTTCACCCAAGAATTTCTTGACGGATTCGGGCAGATCACGCTTGTTGGCCCCACGGCCACCCCCAAAGGATCTTGAACTTTCGTTGGTCAACATTTGCCTCAAATCGTTTGCACTTACGTATGGGAACCCTGTAGCTTCCTCGGCTTGATGATTATCTGCCACAGTCCTGCTTGCAACGTCAGGGGTGTCTTGAATCAGCTGTTCCTGTTGTGTGAGCAACGCTTGTAAAACAGCATCTCCCAAGGATGCTGGCGTTGACTCCCCGTCGACAGAGCGAGCACGATGAAGCACCGTCATGACTTCTTCGGGTAGAGCCTGTTCAATCGTTCGTTGCTCGAAGCCTTTGATGTCTGAAACGTTTTGGCGAACTTTCCAATCATGAAGAGATTGGGCAACCTCGATATTCCTTAATGCCAATAAACGACCCAGCTGCCAAGCGGATGCATAGGAAACGTCATACATTCCTGTATTTTTATCGTAGCGAATCAATGAATCTGAACTCCGCGCTGTCTTTGGTACCAGGTTCTCGGCAACGGCGAATGGAGTGAAGGGACCTCGATACCAAGAAACCGTCTCATCTCCCAGGCGAGTCTTGTGCTTCATGGCAATGTATCCCATTTCCAGCGCTTCGCGGGCGGTTCTCTCCTCGTTGGATGAGGCAGAGGACGTTGCAAGGGGCATGCGCAGCGTCGATGGGTCGCCATTCTCCTGCCTAAGAGTTTTGCAGACTAGATTCTCAAAGTCTCGCGCTTCATTATTCACACCAAACTCCCAGTTGGCAAATGTCACAAGACGGACAAACTTCTTACCTTCTCCCAGTCGGTTGCTTCCATCGGCTGTCGGCAAAAACTTTTCCATGCCGATGAGAGATACTAGATGAACCAGCGTTTTTGTCGATCTAGGCAGACGATTGGCGACAAGAACAGAGTAAAACTCTCCCTTATTCCCTGCGTCACTTGATTTCATTGAGCGAGCGTTAGCTGTGACTTGTCGCACATGTGCCAAATATGGTAAGTCCTCAAAGGTTGGAGCGATTTTGTTAAAGAGTCCTGCTGGGATGTCAATGGTTTGCAGATTCTTTGCTTGTTTTTCTTCTGTAGACTCCCCTTTTGCTGGATTTTCATGTGGATACAGCTCTGTGATGGTTGGATAGCAAAGAATCTCTCTCGGTCGGTCTTTCAGCAGTTGTTCGGGTGATCGCGTGACAGGATTGAGGATAGATTCTTCGCCTGAAAGTTCATTGATATCGTCCAAGGTGAAGACTAGAAGTGCCAACCACGGCACTGGTCTCTTTACATTGTCTCTCCAGTCTTTTTTTGCGCTCCATTCCCAGGGTAAAGCTGCATCCAACAAAACAATGTGTGGCAGGCAGAATCTGTATGTATTCCCATATTCTCTATCTGGTGGATAATAGCTCTTGATGAGCTCTTTGTTGAGTGAAAACCGATCCCTTCCAAAGAAGACGGCTTGAGACTGTGAATATTTATTCTCACAAGTGCGTGGGATAAACTTGCCGTGAAGCAGTCCTTGTGTGTGAGTAATTGTTTGTTCAAATAAGAAGGTATGAATGCCTGGTTCGAGCTCGGAGTAATAGTGTTGGTGAAGTGAAATGCTGCCGTCTTGACTAGACAGATTGCTCTTGGATTGGGATTCAGCAGATTGGGTCATGGAAAGCTCTGAGGTTGTTGATTTAGTAGCCGAGGGGACGATCGACAGGCGCTGCTATTAGCACCTTTTCAGCTAGCTGAGCGGTATTGTTTAATCGGACATTGCTATTCACTTCGGGTTGGTGTTTGCTGATGGCGTCCAACAGATGTTTGCGCCTGATACAGGTGTCAGTTGAATTAATCTGACGTTTAAAGGCGGCCATCTCGATTCCGTTGGCGCTCTCTTCCATCTGCGGCATGACCACTAGTGGCCAGCTAAAGGCCTGGAAATAACGAATGAGGTCCGATGTTGTGAATGGTCCGATCTGGTGCCCTGTTTCCAGGAGAGTCGTCTTTGGCTGCACAGCGGCACCCATTAACGTATTGGCAATTCCCTCGTTTTTGAGATCAGGTTTATCTAACAATGCTGGACTCCAAACATTAATGGGGAGTTGGCTTGTGTTGACCTCCGGAGTAATGTCAAACAGATACTCACTGGAACAGGTGATATTTAATTCACTCTGGAATGCTTCTTTTGTGTAGAAACAAGGAACAAGTCCAAAGTCAGATGTCCACGTCTTATCTTTATCTGCGATTAATTGTTTGTTATTCACATTCAGATCTTTGATCGGAATTACTGTTGTCCCTTTGAAAATCGGTTTTGGGCTGAGTCGATCAGCCATCGCATAGTCGTTCTCTTGAGTGGCAGGTTCTGTTGATTTCGTGATCCATGGGATATCTGAGATGGCTGCCTTGGGAGCAAGCAACTTTTCAGTTGTGAGAACTTTGAGCATGAGGGGGTTTGGATTGCTTTCCTCAAGCCCAAGATCACCTTCAATAAACTGCTGCCAGCTGATGGGTCTGATGATCTTTTGAGAGGCGCCAAAGCGTGCTTTTACCTTCCATTTCAAGACTTGAAAGATGAATTCGCCACCGAAATCACTGTCATCGTCAGGTTTCCAGAAGTTTAGCTCTAGTGCAATTCGCACGTTGATCCGAAAACTAACGATGAGAAGTCTGACGACGGCCGTAATGCCAACTTCCAGTCTTGAGCGAGCATCAAGAGAAAATGGCGACCAGAAAATCAAGATATCCACATTTAATGAGGCCGATAATGACCATTCCCAAATGATATCAATACTTGCGAAAGCACGTAATTTTATCCCCAACATCACAACCTTGTCGGCAAGAGCAAAATAAGCTTGCCCGCTCAGGCTGAACTCAACGCGTCCAAATGATCTCTCGTAGGAGATTTTGATGGGAGTTGGATTGGGGAAGTAATCAGGTTTCTTGTAGTCGGGATGATAGCCTCCCAAAACAAATATTGTTTTACCAGAGTGCTCGCCATCCCAAAATGTCCATAGGTAGCCAGATCCAGAGAGGTACAGTCGTCGATCAAAGATGAACGATGACGGTGTTAATAAAACTTCTATTTTTAGCCCATACCAGGCAACCAATACTTTGAAGAGCAGTTGAATCTTGTAGAGCGATTCACCCTTATTCGCAAAGGTTAGAATTCCAAGCAAGCAGATTTCCCAGGTGAAGCTGGCCCCCAATCCGAAAATGGCGATAAAGAGTAAGAACCCTGTAAATGTTTCCAGTGTGGATATTTCGGCGCCCAGCGCAAACCACAGATATTTAGATTTTTCTTCGAGATATGGTTTCATTTGTTTGGCTGCTGTCTTGGGCCCGGACTTGGTGACATCGCTGCTGTCATCAAGAAGGACTTTCACCAGCGGGAATTCCTTTAAACCGTCAATATCCGGGATATTCAATATATAATTAACGCCTATCCCTAAGGCCACGCCCGTCAGATAGGTTTGAGTGATAACTGGATCGATCGGAGCTCTGACGACTCTAAAGACGGCAAGACCATAAACATAAAATCCCCATTTGTGATCTTCTGAATTCAACCAAAATGCCATCATTATTGTCATTAAAAACTTAGGATCATCCTTAGTGCCGAGACGGAAGAGGACTTCTCCTGCGGCAGAAAGTTCTTTCTCAGAAATATCCCAGCATGCAGCGCCGCGAAGCAAAAAGCTATCATTTTCTCCTGCCAATTCCATTCCCATACCTTTGAAATCAAATTGCACGGGAGAGATCAGCTTTGGCGGCGTTCTCCCTGGTTGTATTGTTTCTTGTTCACTGCCTACAGGGATCGTGATACTCAGATCGTTGATATCGATAAAACCATGGCTTTTCCCTTTCTGAGGCGCTGCACCAATCATCATGCCAGGCTTCATTACAAGACACAATTTTTTACTCTTTATCGTTTTGTCTGAGGGATCAGTTCGTTCTAGCCATTCGAGACCAAGGCCCATTTTATATAAAGTGAATGGTCCTAGCCTTACAATCCCTGGATCCAAGACTGATCCATATCTTTGCAATCCCTTCTTGCTCTTATCACTTGCCTTGCTAAGCCGATCTTCAAATGGAACGAGGGTGCGAGACGGTTTTTCTTCTTCATCGGAAGACGGGTATTCAAAGACGAGCACCTTTGAAAAGCCAGGCGTTTGCAGCGTTAACCCAACCCTCGCTTTGCCACCCATGGTTAGGATATAGTCTTTCTTCTCGAAATCTTTCAGGTTTGTTTTTTGGCTATCTTTCTCTTTAAGAAATCGACGCGTATTACTTAAGTAGCTTGCGGGTGCCGATTTCAGGTTCTTGCTGAAGGAGATGAACGGATTGCCAAAAACCAATCGGCCAGAAGAAGATACGATCGAACCAACCACTGGAATTGACATGGACCAGCTATCAACTTCCTTGTCATCCGACCCGGTAAACTCATACGTGTTGTGCATCAGTGCTCGAAGACTCAAGCCAAGATGCCCCCAAACCTTGTCGCCTAATTCGTCTTTTCCTATTCCTACAATGCAGAATGGCTGGTCAGCGACGCCTGGAAGGTCTGTTGATTTTGGGACGAAGGGAAGCGTGTATTTCCCTGGCGTGTCAAGCACATATTGATCGTCGTACTGTTTGTCTGCTTCGGGTTTCTTATCTGCATAGACGGCAATTGAAAAGTAATAACCTTTTTCTATGGTCTTCAGCTCGTCGTCAATTTTCTTTTGAGTGAGTACTTTGTGAAAAGTTACAACAAACTTGCGGAACGTCAGCTCCAGACCAAAAAGACTGGTCAAATCCTCAAGTTCAGTCTGGTCATTGACAAGCTTGGCCAGTAACGTGGAAACCTTTACACTTGGAGGGGCATAAAGGTATGTATTCTTATCTTTCTCGTCCTTCTGTATGAAGTTACCTGGCATCTCTCCTTCAAACGTCATCTTCATTCCGCCACTATTGGTAAAAGCGCCTTTAAGCTTTAGCTCGGTCTCCACTTCCTTGCCGTATGCCCAATACTTGACATTGGGAATCGAAATTGTGAATTGAATATCGGGTTTGCCTTCATTCTTTTTGAACTTTTCAAAGGCGTCGGCCAGGCTCAGCGTATTGGAAATGGTTGGGCTCGGCTTTGCTGGCTCCTTGCCGCCGTCGCCAGTGGACGTCTGCTCCGCCTCCACTGGTGGCTTGCTTTCTGAGACGCTGGTCGTCTCACCTTTGTTGGATGGGTTGATACCATCACCCGCTCGCGTTGTTTCAGCCATTGGATCGTTCAACCAGTGAAGTTGCGTTTGGCTGCCCTCGGAGGGGCTTTAGATGTTCATGCTGAACATTTTCTGAGGCTGGACAGCCCTTGAGAATGTTTATTTGGTGAAGTCGGCTTCATGACGGAGATCCCCTGGAATTGTGAGCAACCGAAACATTCTCGCGGCCGCGTCCTCTCCTCTGGCTTGGGTCTCCTTCAGGATCCTTCATCTTTTGGCGTTCCGCGCTGCCAATGGGGTGAGCGGTTGTTCTCCAGGCGGTCCCTGAATCACGTTGCATCGTTTTACGAGTTCGTCAGAGACTGGGGTGTAGACGCGCCCATCGTTCATCCTTTCTGATTGGCCCGAGGGCTGTTCCCCCAAGCCCCTTGGCGCGTTCTGACAGCCGGGTTGCCTCTCCTGGGTCCAGGCAGCACTGACGTTCTAGTCTTGAACATGCGCTATTTGGGTCGAGTTTGGCGACGTCGCCCCTGGATTCGTTCCTCTCCGATCGCGTCGCCAAGCTCGGCAGCGGTGTGTTTGCCCGGAACGATCACCGCAAACTGGTCTATGGCTGCTCTGACCCTGGCCTTCGCCCCACCGGCTCGGGGGCCAGCGGAGGTGCGGAGGCCCCACCAGAGCCCCTGATCGATCTCTCCCTCGGTTCTACAGACCTCCAGCCCCCCGCCGTGGCCCTGGAGGCCATGGCCCGCGCCCTCCAGAAGCCCACCAGCGCCGCCTATTGCCTCCATGGCGCCACCCGGCCCTTCCGGGAGGCGGCTGCCGCCTGGGTGGAGCGCCGTTTCGGCGTGGAGGTGGACCCCGATCGGGAGGTGCTGCTTCTCATCGGCTCTCAGGAGGGCACCGCCCACCTGCCCCTGGCCGTGCTCAACCCCGGCGACCCCGCCCTCTTGCTCGATCCCGGTTATCCCTCCCATCTCGGGGGCCTTCACCTGGCTTCCGCCACCACGGTGCGCCTGCCCCTGGAGGCGGAGGCCGGCTGGCGACCCGCCTTCGAGCGGTTGCCGGCGAGCACCTGGGCGTCGCTGAAGCTGATGGTGCTTGGTTTCCCCCACAACCCCACCGCCACCACAGGCGAGCAGGCCTGGTTGGATGCCGCGGTGGCCCGGGCCCTCGACCACGATGTGGTGCTTCTCCATGACAATCCCTACGTCGACCTGGCCCTGGAGGGCACCGCTCCCGCCCTGCTGCGCCACAGCGACTGGCGCCGCTGCGGCATCGAGCTGTTCTCCCTGTCCAAGAGCTGGTGCCTGGGGGGCTACCGGCTGGCCTTCGCGGTCGGCGCCGAACCCCTGATCACCGCCCTGCGCCACTTGAAGGGGATTGTCGACTTCAACCAGTCCCTCGCCCTGCAGGCGGGAGCCATCGCCGCCCTGGAGCAGGCGCCGGAGTGGCCGGCCCTGTTGCGAGAGGTCTATCGGGAGCGGCGGGATCGCATGGCCCTGGCCCTGGAGGCGGCCGGTTGGAGCGTGCCCCGACCCACCATGGCGCTCTACCTCTGGTTGCCCGTGCCGGAGGCGGCCCGCCAGCGGGGCCTGGCCAGCGAGGCGCTCTGCGCTGATCTGCTGGCGGCCACCGGCGTCTGCCTCACCCCCGGGGTCGGGTTCGGCCCCGGGGGAGAAGGGTGGTTGCGCCTGGCGCTGGTTCATACGCTGCCCACCCTGGTGGAGGCGGCCTCGCGCATGGGCCGCTGGTTGGCCAGCCTGTGAAGGCGCGCCCGCCGTGGCGGCTGCGGGCGCTGCCGGTGTGCGGAAGCACGGAGTGGGAGCTGGACGGCTGGCTGGCCCGACGCCCTGCGGATGCTCTCCCGCGCCTGGGGCATCCGCGGGCGGTTGTGGCGGCTCGTCAGCGCCGGGGTCGGGGTCAGCACGGCAGAACCTGGGTTTCGCCGGCCGGGGGGGTGTGGCTGAGTGCCGCCTTGCCCTGGGCCGACAGCCCCCCGCGGGCGGCGGCCCCGGGGTTGGCGGTGGCGGTTGGTCTGCTGCGCGAGCTGGAGGGGTTGGGACTGGAGGCCAGGCTCAAGTGGCCCAACGACCTGCTGCTGCGGGGGCGGGACGGGGAGTGGCGGAAGCTGGCGGGGTTGCTGTCGGGGCTGCGGCTGCGGGGGGCGCTGGTGCGCTGGGCCCGGATTGGCCTCGGCCTCAATGGCTGCAATCCCGTGCCGGCGGGAGCCACCAATCTGGTGGGAGTTCTGGGCCGGAGTCGGGCCCGACCGCGCCTGCTGCTGCCACGCGTGTTCCAGGCCCGGGAGTGGGCGATGGCCAGTGCACCGGAGGCGGAGCTGGTGCGGAGGGAGGCCCAGCGGCGCCTCTGGCTCCCAGCTTCCCACCTGCGGTTGGCGGGCACGACCTGGCGGATTCATGGCCTCACGGCCCAGGGCGGACTGGCTCTGGTCGCTGCGGATGGCCAGCGGCGCGTCCTGCACGAGTCCTGGCCCGAGCGGGCCCAGGGTCTTTACATTGATGAAGGTTTTGTCGCGTCTGGAGACGAAAACGTCCCGCAGGCGTCATTTCCTCCGATCCTCTCCTGATCTCCCGTCTTACCAGGCCCGCCGTCTCCGCCATGCCTCCTCGCTCCTGCCTCCTGCTGCTGGCAGCTGCCTGTGGGGCTCCCCTGCTGGGTTCGACCCTGGTGCTGGCCCAGACGGAAACATCGCCTCCGCCTGCTGCGCCGTCGCCCATCGTCGCGCCAGCGGCCGCCCCGCTGCCCCCACCGCCCCCGCCCATCGCTCCGACCGTTCCCGCCGCAGAGCTGCCGGCCCCCGAGCGGATCACCCCTCCCCCTCCCTCCATGGCGGAGCGAGCCGCTCCCCTGAGGCCCTCCGCCGGCCAGCTGACCCCCGACCGCCCGCGGCGCTTTGACGCTTCTCTGGATGCTTTGGTGCGGGACGGCATCGTGTCTCCACGGGAGCGGATCCGCGTGCGCGGGTCGCTGGTGCTGGATCCGGCTCCGGGCGTGCGGAGCCAGGCCTGCAGCAGTGGAGCCCTCTCGGCTGAGGAATGCCGCCGGGGTGTGATCTTCCGCGGCAGGGGGCGCCTGGATGGCGACGGCCCTCTGCGTGCGGGAACGCCGGATGGCGGCTCGGGCGAGGGCGGTTGGAGCGGTGGATCCTCCAGCGAGGGGGGCGCCCGGGAGGGCATCGCGGCCTCCCCGCTGCCGCCGATTCATGTGCCCGTCAATGCCCTGCTGGCCGGCATCGGCGGCCGTTTGCGCCTCACCGATGTCTTCCGTCTCACCCCTCGCCCCGCCCCCACCGGAGGCAACGGCAACCGGGGCTTGATCTATCCCTTGATCGGCTCAGCAGTCACCACGAGTCCCTTCGGCTGGCGGCTCCACCCCATTCTCGGCTCATGGATCATGCATTCCGGCCGCGACCTCGCCGCCCCGGAGGGCACGCCGGTGGTGGCGGCCCTCACGGGCCGCGTGGTGAGCAGCGGTGATGCCGGTGGGTATGGACTGGCAGTGGAGATCGAGCATGGCAATCCCCTGCGCCGCACCCTCTACGGCCACCTCTCGGAGATTTATGTCAAGGAGGGCGACAGTGTGCGCCAGGGCGAGGTGATCGGTCGTGTGGGCAGCACGGGCCTGAGCACCGGGCCCCACCTCCATTTCGAACTGCGCCTGCCCCAGGATGGCGGCTGGGTGGCCACCGATCCGGGAGATCTGCAACCCGGTGGTGGAGGGTTCCCCGCCTTGGCCCTGCCCGGTTTGCCGGGGTTGAGCCCCCGTCCCGCGGCGCCGGACGCCGTGGCGGCCCTTTTCGGCCAGTTGCTCCAGACCCTGGAGCGGCCGGTTGGCCCCGCCGTGGGCAAGAAGCCGGCACCTGCAGCGGTCGGGTCCGCCGCTGATGCACCGGACAGGCAGCGGCAAGCGGGGTAGGCGTCGGGGATCAGCTGAACAGCTGTTCTCTTGTCGGCCAGCGATTGTCATGCCGAAACTATTCTATTGGACAGAATGAGAACGGGTTGACGTGGCGTGGTCTTCTGGCTGAGGAATGTGCGCTGATGTTCGCGATCCAATCGCCGGCCTCCCCGATGGTCGCCTCCCCAAGTCTGAACAGCCACGGCTGAAGGACTTGGCACGCTGCCTGCTTTGCACCTTCTTGGCTGCCAGGAAGCATGGGCATGAATCGAATGCAGTGATGCGTCTGCCGATGAGGCGCCATCCTTGGCTTCACGATGCCAAATCGCGATGAGGGGATCGGAATAAAGTAGAAAGACCCCGCTCAGATCCATCATCACGTTGACCAGCGTCAGAGGATCGGTTGTTGAAAAAAGCCCAACCCTTGACAGGTGATCTATTGTGATGGTATGTTTCTTGAAATCACATAAGTTAATCACGTGAAAGAAGACCCCCCAATTGTTACAGTTATTCTTACGGTTTACCGCCGAACACGCTTCTTGTCCGAAGCCCTGGCCAGCGCCCAGGCTCAAACATTAAGCGCACTGGAGATCATCGTCGCCGACGATTCTGATTGCCAGGACATCAGATCCATCTGTGATTCCTTTCAGGACCCTAGAATTCGCTATAGAGCCAATCCTTTCACCCTTGGCGTAGCCATGAATTTACGCGCTGCCATTGGGGAGGCAAAAGGAAAGTATATTGCTATTCTCAATGATGACGATGCCTGGGAAGCCGATTTCCTTGAAAAACTAGTGACGCCTCTAGAAGAAGATCCCGCCCTTCCTCTGGCCTTTAGTGACCACTGGATCATGTCAGAAGATGGGCGCATTGATCAACGACTAACAGAAGAAAACTCGGCCAGATATGGTAGGAAGCTATTGCCTCGTGGAACGGTCGCCAATTTTGAAGATTTTGTTCTCTTAACCAATGGCGTCCCGCTGGCCATGGCTTCGCTATTTCGTCGGGGCGCTTTTGATCTTGATTGGCTTGTTCAAGACGTTGGCGGCGCCTATGACTTCTGGATCTCCTGTCTCATCGCCGCTTCTGGACGTTCTGCTTTCTATGTTCCCGAAAGACTGACCCGCTACAGAATTCATACCGCGATGGAGACGGGAAGAAAAGCTCCTGATAAAAGTGAGAACATGACTTTTATCTATCAAACCTTGTTGAGGATGGAGGCTTTTCCCCGCCAAAGGAGCTGGCTGACAAAAAGAAGTGCGGGCGCATTATATCGCAATGGCAGAGACAAGCTCTATTTCAATTTCGTCTCAGAGGCACGCACTTCTTTCATCCAATCTCTCAAGACATCCGCGGGTCATAAAAGTATTATTGGGTTGATCGTTAGTTATCTGCCAAAGGAATGGCGCCGGACTCTCAGGTTTTCAATGTGAGCCTTATTCCGGTCTAGTGGTAGATGTTCGAGGCGATCCTCGCGGGCCCTTCCCGATCCTTTCTTCCATGCCACCCTGCGCCTTCACATTCGCCTGCGATCTTCGCATCGTGATTGTTACGCCTGATCTGTTGCGATACCGTTTGAAAGTATCATAATCGTCTTCTTGCGCCTCACCACCACAAGCCAATGCCGTTCGAAGAACTCGCGAAAAAAGTCCTCCGCAAGACCCGCGAGGTCTTCCCGAGCAGGCGAACCAGGCTGGATGAAAAACAATTCAAACATCTGGCTGATGATTATGACTTTAATGGATACAAGAGGATTTACCTTGTCCATATCCGTAAAACGGGCGGCACTTCCTTGAATCATATGTTCCTATCCCTTTCGGGTGCGGATTCTCGCCAGCTTTATTCCCAACTGGCTAAGGTTCCCGATCATCGTCTTTGCAGTCACGGCAAGATCTATGTTGGTTGGAACGGTAAATATATCAATAAAGGCGTTTACTTTTATGCTTTTTCCCATCTTCCATTCCATCAGCTCTCTCTTCCGGAAAAGACGTTCTCTGTTTCTTGTTTTCGAGATCCTGTCAAGCGAGTGGTCTCACACTACAATATGCTGATGGAGCTCGTTCTCAACAAGAGTGATCATCCTTGCCTGCATACAGAGGCGAAATGGCTGGGCAGTAATTTTAATGATTTTCTTTCAAGGATGCCTAAAGAGCACTTGCTGAACCAGCTCTACATGTTTTCCTCCAGTTTTGATGTTGGTGAAGCAGTGGCTAATGTGCGCCGGTTATCCTGTTCATTCATGAGTGAAAACTTTAATGAAGGAATCGACGAGTTGAACGAGAAAACAGGCTTGAGCTTGAAGCCCATCCACATCCGTAAAGCTGGTTACCAAGCTAAAATCTCCGGCGAATCTTTGGCCAAACTCAAGGAGCTACTCCGAGATGAGTATCGCTTTTTGGAGGGTATCAGAGAAACACAAAATCCCTAAACCTCCAACCGGGACGGGCAGGCCTTCACAGACCTCCATCCTTCGCTGCCCCAGCGCTTGTCTGCTTGTCCCCTGTCAGGAGGACACAATCCTCCCATCGCGGAAGTGCACCACCCGCTGTGCGCGGGCACCGACCTCATCTTCGTGCGTCACCAGCAAAATCGTGATTCCTTCTTGATTGAGCTCTTCAAACAGATTGAGCACCTCTGTGGTGGTCTGGGAATCCAGCGCCCCGGTGGGTTCATCCGCCAGGAGCAGCGAGGGATGGTTGATGATCGCCCGGGCGATGGCCACCCGTTGCTGCTGGCCCCCGGAAAGCTGGTT
>JBKDSZ010000175.1:0-8298 GCA_046340375.1 Cyanobacteriota bacterium
CACCCGGGGCGTGCGGCCCGGATCCAGCAGGTCCTGCCGCAGGGCCAGCCCCGCCGCCAGGCTGGCCGAGCGGGATTGGAGGCCCACGCTGCCGCCGCTGGGGCTGAAGAACGGTCCGCCAGGCCCGTAGAGCGGCCCGAAGCCGAGTGTCTCGCTCGATTCCAGCACCGTCGTGCGGCTGCCGGAGCGGTCCACCACCCCATCGGCGCCGGCCAGCAGGCGGGGCCAGTAGGTGCCCAGCTCGCTGCGCAGCTCCGCCAGGGCGGCGGCCACCAGCTCCCGCCGCCCCTGCACCGTGGCGCTGTTGGCCAGGGCCAGGGCCACGGCGTCCGCCCGGCTGAGGGCGCGCACGCCTTGCTGCCCCGGGGCGCCGGCCGCCGGCAGGCTCAGGGGCGGCGCCGGCCGGGCCGCCTCGGGCGTGAGGGCGCCGCTGGGGGGGGCGTTGGGGGCCAGCAGGGAGGCCGGCAATGGCGGCAGCGGGGTGCTGTCGCTTGGGATGGGGACGGGATCCAGGGGGAGCAGGCGATCGAGTTGGCGCAACTGCTGATCCAGCTCCAGCCAGCGGCGCTCCATCGCTGCGGTGGGGGCGCCCGCCGCTTCCCCCGCTCGGGCGCTGCCAGCGCCAGCGCCAGCGCCGGGACTCGGGGGCAGCGACAGGTCCGCGGCGAGGGCTAGGGCCAGGGCGGCGGCCCGCCTGCCGCGGCGACGCTTGGGCACCTGGCGGCTCATCCGGCAACGGCGCTGGGGCCGCCGAGTCTGGTGGAGGGCCGCAGCGCCGGGGGCCGGTTGGGGCCATGGACCAGGGCCGCCCAGTCCCGCTCGGCGGCCTCCACCGCCGCCAGCGCCTGGCGACAGAGGCTGAGCCGCAGGGCGAGCCGCGCCAGCTGGCGGGGCGGCAGGGCGTTCAGATCCGGATGGTCGAAATGCTCCTCGATCGCCAGCCAGAGGGGCGGTGGCGTGAAGGCGGGGCTGGGGGGCGTGGGCAGGAATCCCTCCCGCCGCTCCAGGCTCTGGCCCCAGAGCCGCAGGCGTCCCGCCAGGGCCTGGAGCAGGGCTGCCTCCCCCTCCCGCAGCCGCCGCGCCTCCGGGTCCCGGCCCGCAGGACCGGTGGCGAGGGTGCGGCTGGCGCTGAGGAGGCGCGAGCAGGCGTCGTCAAAGGTTTCCATCAGCCGGAAGGCGGGATGGCGAAAGGGCTGGTCGCCCAGCTCGCTGCCCAGGGCCGGCACCAGACCGCGCAGGCGCTCCAGGCAGGCCTGCCGCGCGTTGGCGGCGGCCTGGGTCCGGGCGGGGCTGGGCGCGCGAGCGGCGGTTGAGGCCTGTGCAGGTTCGCTGGCCGTTTCGGCGGCGGTGGCGGCCCTCTCGGGGGCGGCGCACGCGGCGGCTGCATCCCTCTCCGGGGCGGCGGCCCTCTCCGAGGCGGCGGCCCTCCCGGCTTCTTTCTCCAGATCCTCCGCCAACCCCACCACCAGCTCCGCGACACAGGCCAGCGCCTCGACCCGGCCGCGACTGGGCCAGAACAGGCTGAGGCTCAGCAGCCCGGCCACGATGCCCACCACGGTCCACAGCAGCCGCAGGGGCACCCAGGCGCCGAGCTGCTCATCGTGCACGAGCCAGCCCATCACCACGATCATGCCGCCCACCTTGTAGCCCACCCGCAACCCCAGGCTCCCGCCGATCCAGCGCATGGCCCCCAGGGTGATCCCCAGGCCCAGTGGAAGCGGCAGGGAACGCAGGCCCGCCAGGCCGACCAGCAGCAGGGCCATGCCCAGCAGCGACCCCAGGATGCGCTGCCGCCCCAGCTCCCAGGAGCCGCCGTAGGTGCCGCTACCCATGGCCAGCACCGCCATCGGCGCGTAATAGCCGAAGGGCAGGGCGCTGAGGCTGGCCAGGCCATTCACCAACCCCGTCGTCAGGGCCAGCCGCAGATCGGGCCGGGTGATCAGGGGCATGGGGCGGGACGGCGCAGGTGGGCCAGTTGGCGGCTGCTGGCCAGCAGGGGGCGCTGCTCCTCGGCCAGGGCCAGCAGCGTCAGCAGGGGCCGGCCGCTCTCCCGGGCCAGCCGAGTCCACGCCTCCAGGCTGGGGGCGGGCGGATCGGCGCCGCCCTGGCCCCGCAGATGGTGGGCCAAGGCCTGGATGGCGCCCTCCAAAGGATGGGGCTGGCCGGGAGCGGGCGGCGGCAGGTCGCTGGCGGCCAGCAGCCGTTCCCACTGCACCCAGTGCAGCCGCAGGCTCTGCCAGAGCGCCACCCGCCGCCGCCAATCGCCTGCCCGGGGCTGGCGCCAGCGGGGGCCGGCCAGTTCATGGCGCAGCAGGGTTTCCATCCGCACCAGGCCCGCCCCCAGGGGGGCCGGCGGCAGGGGCTGGGGTCGGGGACGCGCCCCCGCCAGCCAGTCGCCGTAGGCGTGCAGTTGCTCCCGCAGCAGCCCCAGCAGGCCCTCCTCCGTGGCCGCGAGTTGCTGCAGCCCATCCCGGGGCCAGAACAGCAGGCCCACCGCCAGGGCCACCGCGCAACCCACCGCCGTGTCCAGGGAGCGGTTGAAGGCATAGGCCCAGTTCAGGGCCGCGTGGCTGGGGATCATCAGAAACATGATCGGGATCAGCCCGGCGGTGCCCTGGGCGTTCTGCCAGCCCAGCCACCGCAACAGCGGCACCAGCAAAACCAGGGAGAGCAGCACCCCGGGCCAGCCGCCCAGAATGCTGTGCACAAGAAAGGTGAGCAGCCCCCCGGCCACCGTGCCGAGGATGCGGCCGCTGGCGGCGGCGATGGTGTGGTCATCGTTGTCATCCACCACGATCACCACCGCCAACAGGGGGTACCAGACGTATTCGATGCGCTGGACATGCAACGCCAGGGCCGCCGTGATCCAGGTGGCCACCGCCAGCTTCAGGCTGTTGCGCGTCAGGTCGGCGGTCATGCGCGCGGGCGGGGCGGCGGCGGGCCCCATGATCGCCCAACCCGATGGGCCCTGAGCTTCCTACAATCCCCGGGCCGTGGCGCCCCGATTCCCATGACCCAGCTCGAAACACGCACCGAGCCGATGGTGGTGAATTTCGGGCCCCACCACCCTTCCATGCATGGCGTGCTGCGCCTGGTGGTCACCCTGGACGGGGAGGATGTGGAGGATTGCGAGCCCGTGATCGGCTACCTCCACCGCGGCATGGAGAAGATCGCCGAAAACCGCACCAGCGTGATGTACGTGCCCTACGTGAGCCGCATGGACTATGCGGCGGGCATGTTCTACGAGGCGATTGTCGTCAACGCCCCCGAGCGTCTGGCCAATGTGAAGGTGCCCAAGCGGGCCAGCTACATCCGCGTTTTGATGCTGGAACTGAACCGCATCGCCAATCACCTGCTCTGGCTTGGCCCCTTCTTGGCGGACGTTGGTGCACAGACACCATTCTTTTACATCTTCCGTGAACGGGAGATGATCTATGACTTGTGGGAAGCCGCCACGGGACAACGGCTGATCAATAACAACTATTTCCGGATTGGCGGCGTGGCCGTTGATCTGCCTTACGGATGGTTGGAGAAGTGCGCCGATTTTTGCGACTGGTTCGGCCCGAAGATCGATGAATACGAAAAGTTGATCACCAACAACCCGATCTTCCGGCGGCGGATTGAGGGTCTGGGCACGATCACGCGGGAGCAGGCCATCAACTGGAGCCTGTCCGGCCCGATGCTGCGCGCCTCCGGGGTGCCCTGGGATCTGCGCAAGGTCGACCACTACGAGTGTTATGACGATTTCGACTGGTCGGTGGCCTGGGAGAAGGAGGGCGATTGCTATGCGCGCTATCGGGTGAGGTTGCAGGAGATGCGGGAATCGCTGAAAATCCTGCGCCAGGCCATTCGCATGATCCCCGGCGGCCCCACGGAAAACCTGGAAGCGAAGCGGCTGGCGGAGGGCAAGAAAAGCGACGCCTATGGTTTCGATCTGCAATATGTCGCTAAGAAAGTTGCCCCCACCTTCAAGATTCCCTCCGGTGAGCTCTACACCCGCCTCGAATCTGGCAAGGGTGAGATCGGTGTCTTCATCCAGGGCAATGATGATGTAACTCCCTGGCGGTTCAAGATCCGCGCCGCTGATCTGAACAATCTTCAGATTCTGCCTCACATTCTGAAGGGGAACAAGGTGGCTGACATCATGGCCATTCTTGGTTCGATTGATGTGATCATGGGATCGGTGGATCGTTGATCAGGCCGGGTTGACATTTGTCATCTCTGCTTCTCCTCGCCGCCGGCCCATGGATTCCTCCACCTGGCTTCTGCTCTGCCGCACCGTTCGCTTCGGTGACCCGGACGCCGCTGGAGTGATGCACTTCCACCAGTTGTTGCGCTGGTGTCATGAAGCCTATGAGGAAAGCTTGGAGCGGTTCGGTCTGCCGGCGGTCGCGATTTTTCCGCGTCCCGTCTGGCCCGGCGACCAGGACGAGCCGGCCCCGGTGGCGCTCCCGATCGTGCATTGCAGCGCCGACTACCACCGCCCGCTGCGGACGGGCGATCCCCTGACCATCGCCCTCGAACCCAGGCGGCTGGACCCCGGTCAGTTTGAGGTGAGCTACAGCTTCCAGCGCGAGGGAGCATCTGTGGCCCGTGGACTCACCCGACACCTGGCGATCACCACCACCGATCGGAGCCGCTGTGCCCTCCCGGAGGCCATCCAGCGCTGGCTCGAAGCCTCCGGGTTGGGCTCAGGAGTGCGGGCGCTCTGAGAAGGGCTCGGTAACGATGTCGGCCTCGGTCTTGGACCTCCAGAATGGGCACTCCCACCCAGGCGCAACCTGTCTTAATTTCTCAGCTTACCTGCGTGATTACGATCTTCGATTTGTTCTGACTCAACTGCTCAAACAAAACGCTTCAGCACAGGAGCAGTTTTCCTTTGGCAGGCTGCAGGAGAGTCTCTCTCGGCTTCCGATCAATCCAGAGGGGCTGCTCACAGATCCCTTTGGCATCGCCATCAGTATTGCCCTGAACCATAACGATCAGCCGCATCAAACCACCAGACCAACCTCTGAAGGGAAAACGCTTCCGAAATAGTGAGTTTGACGGATCGTTATTTTGCAAAACTTGGACTGAAAGCCCGATTGTGGAAGTCAGACAATTGATCAGCGCCCCATGCCATCTCCATCACTCGCAAGGAACGCGAGCGCCTCGACGACATCCAATCAGATGATAACAATGATGTCCTATTGATACCATGCGGAACGATCTTATCTATGTTCATCGTCAAGATTCAAATTAAACGACATCGATCCCCTTTCTTCGTTCGGTTTTTCTTCCGATGAAATGGAAGAAAGAAGGGCTCCATACTGGCTTCTTGAATGCGGTGGCATGTTTATTTGAAAGACATCTGCAAGTCGCGATGAGATGCACATATCAAGTCGCCGTTCAGAGCCCAGGCATTGATGGGGTTCCCAGGCTTGAAATGGTTCTAGATCACTTCCGGCTTCTCAGTTTCACATCTTGACCTCAAAATCAACAGATACGGTACCATCTGATTCCGTGGCAGCATGAACCTTGATATGCCTGTAACCCAATAGGAGGGACAGGACGATTGCAATAGCAACTGCTGTCGCAATAACACTAATGGAGTAAGCAGCGCCAATGCACAGAATAATCAAAGCAATATATACAAGATCATCGACAACAACCGGATTTGGATAAAGCATGTTTGCTGCGCCTGGCAAACGTGCACCGACAAGAGTCTTTAGTGCATCAAGGTTCTTGTCCGCAATCGCAAGAAATGGCATTGCATCTGGTCCGTAGAGCGTGATGTGAACAGTTGAATCTTTGCGTTCAAAAGCGGCGCGAGCCTTGATTTGTAGATCCAAGCCGTCGGCGCACTCCTCACCGTTCACTTTTGGTTTACGGACACCAGCACATGACCAAGGAACAATAATTGGTGTGACAGGTGCATTGGCTGGAGGCAGCGCAAAAGCTATCCGGCCGGTGTCATTACTCCCTTTACGAATGCGAGCCATAAGCATCAGAACATCTGGCGCTTCCACCTCAACACTGCCGGAAAATGGCGCTGGTTTTGGCACTCTGGCAGTATTTTTATCTTTCCAGTCGCTTGAGGTTCCTTGAAAGTATCCATTATTATCGGTTGTCCCAGTGAAGATGATGTCATCTCCGTTTCCTCCTGAATCAACGTCAATGATTTCAACCATGGCATTTTGTAGCGGCAATGTACCTGGAAAGCACATGACTCTTCCACGGATGTCGAGCTTAGGCATGGATTCAAGATGATAGATGTACTCTTCAAGTTTGATGCCTGGCCTGCTGATCCGGCAACCATTCACTCACATAAGTTAACGAAGAAGTAGGCTGTTCTCGACACGAAAAGGAAAGCCAAAGTCTCATCGCGATTCAGTTTCCAAGCTGCCCATGCAGAGCCGTATCTTATCAACAATGAACAACATAGCTCCTGCATAAATAATACGAGCAAGTGGATCCAGCAATAGAAGTATGCTAGCAGAATATGCAGCCCATGCAAGCGTCAAGCAACAGAGAGTTCATGAAGGCTTGTGCACGCGCGGCATGTAGTTGACAGGAGCCAGATCAGACCAGACCTCAGGAGGGACTAATACACCAATTTGGACACTATTCCGGGAAGAAAGACCCTGACCTGCCATCTAGACTAAAAGCTTGACAAAGCACGTTCATATTCTAGCAGATCCAGGTAGACAGCAGTAAAGTGAATGAAGATCAGCCAGCATAAGCCTAGTAGACCGCCCAGGAGTAAGAGCATAATAGCTATTCGTTAATCCAAATTTTAGGTCTATGGTCGTAGGTTGTCCGCTGGCAAGAATGCAGCCATTTCAGGTGTTTCGCCAGGGGTTAAAAGCACTTGCGAATTCACGTTCAACGCCGCAATCAATGATGACGCGCGCAATGTTCGGTTTAGCTTGCGCCAGTGGTCAAGCAAATAAAACAGGCGCGGCCTGCATTGGAGCAAGCATCATCATGCTTGGAACATGGCGCAAGTATGTTATTGAAAAAAATTCCCCGGCCTGCTTGACGAGTGGCGTCCCGGTCTCCGATGATGCCACAGCAAGAAAAAATATTAAAATAATCATTTCGTTCTCTGGGCGAAACCTGAAGCCGGAAGCACGCGCTGGAGTGCTTGCACAGTGGCAGCAGAGACGATTGTATCTAGGACGTTATAGCCCGAAATCCCAAAGATCCCAAGCCACCATTTGTGATCTTTGATGACAACACTATGCTCTTTGTCCGGTGCTGCTCATCGAGTCGTTTCGCCGAAGGCACTCTGCCATCTCTCCCACCCATTGGGTAGGAGGGATGCTCCCTATCCCGTTGCCATTTCCATCTGAGCCTTCTGGCAGCAGAACAACGTGAGGATGCTTTGGGTGGTGCTCCATGGCGTCCATTCGCCGTATTCGGACTCGCAGGAGGAAGCGCCACAGGCCTTGGACATCTCTGGTCTGACCGAACACCGATTCCAGGATCGTTTTGCGCTTGGCGTAGACCTCATGACCTTTCTTGGTCCGCAATTTACGGCTCATGCGGCCTTTGGGATCCAGCTCCTTTGGGCTGCGGCCTGTGGTCGCTGGTTGTGGTTGCCCATGTTTCTGGCGGCCGGTGGCGATGCGGGGATCGGTTCGCGGCTGTATTGATCTGCACGTTGTCCTCGCTCCAGTAGCCCGCGTCAGCGAGGAAGGTTTTGGGGCAGGGTTGAGATTTCAGACGAACACAGCTGGAGTCCACCCCTGGAAGGATTGAGGGGCAGAGCCCTGTCGATGCAGGAAAAGAGAGAGATATTCCCCTCCCTATCCAGGGGTGGCCCGAGAGGTGGCCAAGGGGCGGCGAAGCCACGGCAAGGGGTGGACGGGTGTCGAGGACGGCACAGCTGGTTGGAGAGCGAGGCCAGGTGGGTTCCCCAGGCGGTGTTCTGCCTGCTAAAGGCCCTACGGCTCAATGGCACACTGCCGGCAGCGGAAGCCCTCCGGCCAGCGGGCAAGCTCCAGGGCTGCGAGGCACTTTTCCTCAGTTCCATACACCTGGATGAAATCGGATAGGGAAAGCCCCTCCTGGTCCTGGACTTTGTTCTGGGGCACGCGATGGTCCTCGAACAGTGCGTTAGTACTAGTGTAGCGGCTTGATGGCGCGGACTCTTGGTCTTGCGGAGCTTTGTTGCTGGTTTCCCTTCAGGGGGCGGGACGAGCGAGTGCGAGCGTTCAGTCATTCCAGCCCTTGACGGCAGCCTGATTCCCGCTTGCATCTCATCAGGAGACTGCTTGCGATGACCACTCCGCCTGCGGGAATTTCAGGAGCTGA
>JBKDSZ010000176.1:0-9039 GCA_046340375.1 Cyanobacteriota bacterium
GCTCCACTTCTGCCCCCAACACTTTTCTTGGGCTCATCAAACCACCGATCGAAAGGGAATGGGTCCAGGCCCATGCGGTGAAGCTCAATGTCGCGGCCGAGCTCCTCGGCAAGCTTGCGGGCCTGCTCCAGTCCGGCGGGATAGAAGATTGGAGTGCTGATGCGCTGCTGCTTCCACGAGCCATCAGGCAGGGGCAAGGTGCTCCTGAGGCGCAGCCGTTTGCCGGATGGGGCGACCTCAATGGCCACCGCGCAGCCCAGATCCTTGAGAGCCCGGTTCACACAGGTGAGATACGGATCACGGGAGGGCATGGCGACCGTGCCTAAAACCGTGCCTAGCTTGGCCCCTTTTGGGCTTTTTCGTGCCTAAATCGTGCCTAACCCCAAAACCGCCCCGGCCATCAGAACCTTGCCAAAATCCAGTCGCTGCAGAGGTTTTTAGCGATGGGGGCAGGGGGACTTGAACCCCCACAGTCTTGCGACCTGCGGATTTTAAGTCCGCTGCGTCTACCGATTCCGCCATGCCCCCATCCCACCACTCTAGATTCAACTAGCCTTCCGCTTGCGTGCCGTGGCCCTGCCAGGGTTTTTGAATCAGCTCTCCGGCGACACGTTCCTTGTTTTGGCCGCCTATGGCGCCCTTGGCGGGTTCTATCTGGTGGTGGCGCCCCTGGCCCTGATCTGGTGGCTGCAGAAGCGCTGGACCGTGATGGGCAAGATCGAGCGCACGGCCCTCTACGGGCTGGTGTTCCTCTTTTTCCCAGGGATGATTGTCTTTGCGCCTTTCATCAACCTTCGGATGGCCGGCCAGGGCGGGGTGCGCGGGTGACCCGGGGCCAGGCCCTTCTTCTCGGCCTGGGGGTGCTGGCCCTCGGAGGCTTCGGCTGGTGGGCTTTCCAGGCGAGTGGGTTGGAGGGCTTCACCCCCGGGCTGGCTGCTTCCGCCCTGCTCACCCTGGTGGTGATCGGGTGGACCGGCAGCTACCTGTTTCGGGTGGTGAGCGGAAAGATGACCTACATGGAGCAGCGCCGCCGCTATCGCGCCACCTATGACGCCCGCACAGACGCAGAACTCCTGGCCCGCTTCGAGGCCCTCAGCCCCGAGGAGCAGGAGCGTCTTCTGCAAGAGGTGGGTCAGCTCACCGCCAGCGGCGACAGGTCGCGACAGAGCGAAGCTGCCCCCCCGCCGTCGACCCCATAGGCTCAAGGCCATGAGCGTTGCTCCCAGCCCCTTGGCCCCCGCAGGCCATCCCAGCGCCATCGCCCAGCGTTTTGGCGCCCTCCTCCACCAGGGCCGTTGCGCCCTGATGCCTTTCTTGATGGCGGGTGATCCCGACCTGTCCACCACAGCCGAGGCCCTGCTCGCCCTGCAGGAGAACGGGGCCGATCTGATCGAGCTGGGGGTCCCCTACAGCGATCCCCTGGCCGATGGGCCTGTGATTCAGGCCGCCGCCGCCCGCGCCCTGGCGGCCCGCACCACGCCCGCGGCGGTGTTGGCCCTGTTGGCTTCCCTTCGGGGGCGGTTGACGATTCCGGTGATCCTGTTCACCTACAGCAATCCCCTGCTCAATCGCGGCATGGAGGCCTTCTGTCAGCAGGCGGCCGAGGCGGGGGCGGCTGGATTGGTGGTTCCCGATCTTCCCCTGGAGGAGGCGGAAAAACTCTCCCCCATCGCTGCGGGCCACGGCCTGGACCTGGTGCTGCTGGTGGCTCCCACCACGCCGCCGGAACGCATGGCCCGCATCCATGCCGCCAGCCGAGGTTTCACCTATCTCGTCAGCGTTACGGGCGTCACAGGGGTCCGCACCGCCCTGGAAGGCCGGGTGGAACCGCTTGTGCGGGCGCTGAAGGGACAGGGGGGGTGCCCGGTGGCTGTCGGGTTCGGCATTTCCAGCCCCGCTCAGGCCCGCCAGGTGCGGGCCTGGGGAGCCGATGGCGCCATCGTGGGCAGCGCCCTGGTGAAGGCGATGGCTGAGGCCGGCGCCGCGGGCAACGACGTGGCAGCTGCGGCCGGGCGCTTCTGCGCCTCCCTGCGGCAGGGCCTCGACCAGGACTGAGCCCAGCAGGGGCCCGCCCCTTCAGCGTCTCGCCCGCCGCCGCAGTCCGGCGCCGAGGCGCTCCAGCGCCTCCTCCAGGGCCGCCCCTTCGAGCATGCCGTAGCTCAGGCGCAGCACAGCCGCGTCGGGGATGGCCAGGCCGAAGCTGCGGCCGCTGACCGTCGCCACTCCATCGCGCAAGACCAGCTCCTCCATCAGCCCATCGCTCGTCAGCGGCTCCCCCGCCGTTGATGCGGCGCCTGCCCGGCTGTCCACCACCAGCAGGGCGTAGAACGCCCCATCCGGCAGGGCCCAGAGGCGCACTGGCAGGTCATCCCGCCGCCAGCGCTCCACCGCCGCCAGCACGCGCTCCCGCCGCGGCGCCAACTGGGCCACACGCTCCCGCACCCAGCCGGGATCCGTGCCCAGGGCCGCCATCGCCGCCCGCTGACTGATCCGCGTCGGACTGATCTGCACGGTGTCGAGCACCTTCGCCAGGGCCGGCCGCAGCCCCTCCGGCACGGCGGCATAGCCCAGCCGCCAGCCCGCCATGCCATGGGTCTTGGACAGGGAGTGGAGCGTGGCGGTGTGGGCGGCGGAGCCGCGCTGGCTGCCGGGGCTGTAGGAGGCCACCGGTCCATGCACGAAGGGACCATAGGCCTCATCGCTGATGTGCAGCAGGCCCCGCTCCGCACAGAGGTGGTTGATCGCGCGCAACCGCGCTTCGGGGATCACCACGCCACTCGGGTTGTTGGGCGAAATGGTGACGATGGCGCGGCTGCGGGGGGTGATCGCGGCGGCCAACATCTCCGGGTCCGGCAGGGGGCCGGCCTCCACCCCCACCGGCACCCCGCCCGCCAGCTGCACCGCCATCACGTGGTTGAAATAGGCGGGAATGGGCAGGATCACCTCACTCCCCGGGTCGCAGATCACCTGCGCCAGGGCCGTGAAGGCCATGTTGCTGCCCGTGGTCGTCAGCAGCAGGGCGCCGTCCAGATCCAGCCCATGGGTGCCCGTGAGCGTGCGGGCCACGCTCTCCAGCAGCTCCGGTTCCCCCCAGGTGGCGCCATAGCGGTCCAGGTCGCCCGCGGGGGCGTCCAGCGCCTGGCGCACCGCCCGGCGCACCGCCTCGGGGGGGGACCAGCTCACCATCCCCGGGGCCAGGGACAGGGCAACGGGCCGTAGGCGCAGCAGCGCCCCCAGCCGTGGGATCACCGGATCCAGCACACTCGCCAGGCGGATGGCCGGCGCGGAGGCACAACCCATGGCACGAAGGGCAGCAGGCCCTACCTTGACGCCTGTCGACACCATTCGCGATGAAATTCGTCCTCTGGGGCACCTATTGCGACGATGCCCTGCAGAAGCGCATCCCCTATCGGGAGGAACACCTGGACGGTCTGCGGCGCCAGAAGGAGCAGGGGATTCTGCTCACGATCGGCCCCACGGAAGACTGCACCCATGTCTTCGGTCTTTATGAGGCCGCCAGCCTGGCGGAGGTGGAAGCCCTGGTGCGAAATGATGTCTATTGGCGCCAGGCCATCTGGACCGCAGTGGAGGTCCATCCCTGGATTCAGGCGTTCTGAGCGGCTTGGCTGGCCATGGTCAAAAAAAAGGAGCGGCAATGCCGCTCCTTGATCGAAGGACGGTGTGGGCCGAAGCCGATCACCAGAGACCGCGAATCGGGGCCGGGGCGGGAGCGGGCTCGGGCTCGGGCATCGGAGCAGGAGCGGGCTCGGGAGCCGGGGCGGGAGCGGGCTGTTGGACAGCGATCACCGGAGGCGCGCCGAAGCGGTAGCGGAAGCCGAGCTTGGCGCCCCAGTTGTTGAAGGAGCTGTAGTCGAAGTTGTCCCCCTGGAAGCCGGAGGCGCCGGAGTAGGTGCCTTCAACGTAAATGTCGGTGTTCCAGCTCATCACGTAAGCCACACCGACCTTGGCTTGCCAACCGAAGAGACCTTGGTTGTCGCTGCCGAAGCGGATGTCGTCGATGGTGTAGCTGGGGGTGCTGAGGTTGGTGTACCCAATGCCACCACCCACGTAGGGCACCCAGGAACCAAATGGAATGTCCAGATACACACTAGCCATCACATCATTCTTATTGACATTGCCGGAACCGTTAAAGGTTTCGATGTCGTCAAAGTGAACCTTGTTCAGGCTGGCACGGGAGAAGCCGTAGGTGAGTTCGGTGCGAATCGCGCCGAAGTCATAGCCCAAGCCACCATCGATGGCGAAACCGCCTTTCAAGTTGGCGTTGCCGCTGAAGTTGTAGTCGTCAAGATTGTCCTGGAAGTCCCAGTTGCCGGCCCAGGCAGCGCCAGCGCCGACGGTGACGTACCAGCCGGTGCCCTGACCGGAAGCCGCGCCCACTTCACCGACGAGGGGGATGTAGGTCTGGGCGATCTGGGTGTCGTTCTGGGAGGACTGGCTGATTTCCAGAGGAGCTTGCTCTGTGGATTGCAGCTGGTTGGCGCCGGCTTCAGGAGCGGCCATGGAAGGGGCCGTCAGGAAAGCTCCACCGGCCAGAGCGAATCCAACGCCGTGAAGCAAGGCGTTACGAATGCTGGTCATGGAATTTGGTTCTCACACCTATCTGTTTTTACAGAGTTTCCCACCCTGTTTAACCGTACCTATAGACAGCCATGTTGGTGTCACAGCCCAAAAAGCCTGCCGCAGACAGGTTTGAAAAAACGTCAAGAATTATTGGTTGGCCTCTGTTATCTTTTGTTCAGATTTCGGCCAATTGGCCAGGGCCTGCTCCCAGGTCCAAGCTCCGACCGCTTCGGGGCCCCCCGGGCCCAGCACATCTCCGTAGCCACCCATCTGGCCCAGGCCCGCAGCCGCGACCCTGGCGAGCGCTTCCGGCCCGTCGAGCCCCGCACGCCGCAGGGCCGCCAACTTCAGGGTCTTGCCCCGGCGGATCACATTCCCGCCGTTCCAATGGCATCCGGCGCAGTGTTGGGCAAAGAGAGCCGCTCCCCGCTCCCGCTGGAGGTCGAAGCCCGCTGTGGCGGCCTCCAGCCCGAAGGCCGGCCGGGGCCAGAGGATCCAGCCGCTCAGCAGCACCGCCAGGGCCACCATCCACCAACGCCATCGACCGACTCTGAGGAGGTGGGCCATCCGGTCCCTTTGGCTCCCCGCATTCAAGCAAGCTCCTGGTGGTCTTCGGTGAGGCCTACGCTGATTTGAGCCGGTTTCGGCCTTCGCCCATGGACGTGCGCCCTCTGGAACCGGCCGATTGGCCCCAGGTGCGGGTGGTCTATGCCGACGCGGTGCAATCCCTGGCCGCTTCCCTCTATCGCCCGGAGCAGATCCAGGCCTGGGCCCGCCATCCCTTTGAGAACGATGCCTTCGCAGAGGCGCTGGCGCGGGGCCATGGCCTTGTGGGCTTCCTCCCCGACCACCCCTGCGGCGTGGAGGGCTTCGCTCTGCTGGATCCCGGCGATCGGTTGAGCCTGCTCTACTGCCGCGGCCGATCCAGCCGGCAGGGTCTGGCCACCCGACTGGTTCGAGCACTGGAGCATCGGGCCCGCGCCGAAGGCCACAACAGTCTGCGCACGGAGGCGAGCCGTCTGTCCCGCCCTCTGCTGGAGCGGCTGGGGTGGACGGTGGACGCGGAAGAGGAGATCCTTTTCGCTGGCCAACCCTTCGTGCGCTGGCGCATGAGCACCGCCCTGCTTTGACGTTTTCCCCGCCATCCCCCTGGAACACCTGCCATGGCCGCCGCTGATCTGGAGCGCTTTCTGGAGAAGATTCGCCAGCTCAACGCCTTTGTCGCTCTCAGCGAACAGGATTCAGCCCTCCGGCAGGCCCTGATCGCTTGCGCTCACCACGACGAGGTGGTGGCCCTGGCCCAAAGCCGCGGTTTGGAGATCGGCCGGCGCTGGGGGGAGCCCCCGCGCCCGGAGAGTGGGGCCTCCTCCCTGTTCGCCGGCCCGCCGCCCGCCCCGGGCCGCGAGACTGTTGAGGAGCTTCTGCGCACGCCCCATCTGCGCTTGGAGCGGATCCATTCGTCCGCCGCCAGCAGCCCGCCGGGCCTCTGGTACGACCAGCTGGAGCACGAATGGGTCTGCCTGCTGCAGGGGCAGGCTGTCTTGCAATTCGCGGATGAGCCGTCACCGCGCCAGCTGCGAGGCGGCGACAGCCTGCTGATCAGCCGAGGTCGTCGCCACCGGGTCTTGGCGACGGATCCCCCTCCAGGAACGATCTGGCTGGCGTTGTTCTGGACTGGGGATCCGCTGGGTTGACGCGGCGGATCAGCCAGTAGGCCCCCGCCAGGCAGACCACACAGATCCCCAGGGCCACCACCAACTGGGGTTTGGAGGACTCCGCCCCCGGCAAGACGATGAGCTTTCTGGCCACCGCCGTTATCGCCGTCAGGAGGACCAGCTGAATCTGCACCGCGTGGCGCTTCAGATAGGCGGTGAGGTTCTGAAGAAGCTCCAGGGCGATCAGAATATTCAGCAACTTGCCGAAGTAGAGGATCAGCGCATCGTCCTGGGCCAAGGCCTGGCCCACGAGGAGACGGTCCACCAACTGCTTGACCAATTCGAGACTGGCCAGAAGGATCAGCACGACAAGGAGCAGGCTCAACACCTTGGCGATGAGCTGCTCAAAATGATCAATGCCGCGCAGAAAGCGCCGTTTGGAGAGCCGCCTGCCTGGATGTTCCGACTCCATCGCTCAGTTGCGGAACGGCGTGAAATGCGGCTTCGCGGGCGTGTTGCCGGGAGGATTCACCAGCTCCGTGTCGCAGGTGATGGTGCCATCCTTGGCCGTGACGCAGTTTTTCGGCTTGACCTCCGTCGCGGGTCCCACCTGACTTCCGGACTTGAGCATGAAGGATTCCACCTGGGCGGTGGCCGGTGGGACGACCGCCAGGACCGTTCCCAGGCTCAGAAGCCCGAGAACATGGAGGCGAAGGCAAGGGGGCATGGGAGGGCGGAGGGTCATGGGTGCATGCTGCTTCAATCGGCCCGCTCTCGGGGGAGGGGAGCGGGTTCGGAGGCATTGTCTTCGGCCCCGCCGCGGATCTCATCGAGCAGCAGGTCCAGCTGATCCATCGGATTGGCCACGCCTGGGGCGGGGAGGGCCGCATCCGGGGCGGGATCGCCCTCTTCGCTCCGCCAAAAGCTTTCGATCTGGCAGAGGTGTTCGGCCAGTCCCCCCAGCCCTTGCTGGGCGTGAATCTGCTGCAGGGCGTCCAGCAGCACGGGCATGCGGATGGAGGAGGCCCTCAGCGCGCGCCGCAGATCCGACTGGGTGCGTCCGGTGTGCCGCAGCCAGTCTTTGAGAAAGAGTTGGAGGTCTTCCAACTGCTGGGAGGTGAGCGAAGTGGAGGACTCCATCGCGGAGATTCAGCCTTTGGGGAACCAGACATCGAGTTTGCGCTGAGCCCGTTCCCGGATTCGGGGGGTGATGTGCCGCGAACAGAGGCCCAACAGCGCCGTCATGGCCACCATGTCATCCGCGAAGCCCGCAGCGGGAATGAAGTCTGGAATCAGATCGGTGGGCAGCACCAGGTAGGTGAGTGCCGCCAGGACCGTCACACGGGCCTGGGTCGGTGTGGTGCCGTCCAAGAGCATTTCCAGACATTCCAGAGCCGGTCGCGTGATGGTGCGGCCAGCCCGGAGAAGGAGGCGGGAGAGAAGATTCTGATCCACCGCCGTCTCGTTGACGACGTCCGGCTCCAGGACGGTCTGGCTGGCTTGGGAGCCCGCGGCAGTGGACGCGGCGGACATGGCGGTCTCCTGAGAGGTGTGCGCCGCGGAGGGCGACATTGCGGCCATTCTGACGGGACGACCCCGCACGCTCCAGGGTGTGGAATGCCCGCCGAAGCGAACGGTCCCCACCACCCCCGGCTCATTCCTGACCCAGGCCCCGTTCGATGCCCGCCCGCCGCAACTTGCGCAGGGCCCGCTGCACCACCTGACGGCAATACTCCCGACTGCACTGCAGCTGCCGCGCCACATCCGCCAGGGTGCGCCACTCATGGGATCCATCCAGACCGAACCGCAGCAACACGACGGTTTTTTCCTTGGGGGTGAGATTGGCGTTCTCCAGCAGGGTCCAGACCGAGGCGGCCCGCTCCGCCTGTTCAGCGCGCTCCATGGGGGCGGGCTCGGGGCTGGGCAGAACATCCACCAGCTCCGAGGGATCCTCCTTCGAGCGCACCGCCCCCTGGAGGCTCACCGTGACGCTGCGCAGCTCGCAGGCCAGCAGCTCCTCCACCTCCGCTATCGGCAGGGTCAGGGCTCGGGCCAGTTCAGCGGCGGAGGGGGGGTGGCCATTCGCCTGCAGATGGCGGGCTTTGGCCGCGCGCAGACGCGTCAGCTTCTCATTGACATTGACCGGGATGCGGATGGTGCGGCTCTGGGTGGAGAGTGCCCGATTCAAGCCCTGACGAATCCACCAGTAGGCGTAGGTGCTGAAGCGATGCCCGCGGGTTGGATCAAACTTTTCCACGGCCCGCGTCAGGCCGATCGTTCCTTCCTGGATGAGGTCGAGCAGATCCAGCCCTTTGCCTTGATAACGCTTGGCGAGATTGACGACAAGGCGCAGATTGGCGGTGATCATCTGCTGCTTGGCCCGCTCACCGATCCGCAGCGTCCGCCGTTCGAAATCATCAAAATCACATTGGGGTCCCTGGCCGCCAGCCAGGGCGCAACGTTCTTGCAGGCCAATCATCGCCTGCACTTTTCGTCCCAGAGTGAGCTCTTGCTCAGGCGTGAGGAGTTGATGGCGTCCGATCTCACCGAGGAAGGCACTCAGGGAACTGGCCATCGTTCAAAAACAGCACGGGTTTGATACAGGCATAATCAGGCCTATCGCAAGGGGTGTAGAAGCAACTGAAAGGCTTTAACATTCATTATTTGTTTCGTATTCAACTTTTCTTTTACTTTTTTTCGGATTCACGTCCCAGCGGCCTGATCGCCTCCCCGCTGTCGCTTTCCGCCGCCCAACGCCCATTCCCCGGCCGCCCGGGCCCCCGGTCGCTAGCGTGCCCATGAC